>DATCGG010000208.1:0-15339 GCA_036509075.1 Gemmatimonadaceae bacterium | reverse complement strand
CAATCCCGAAGAGCGCCAATCCCGAAGAGCGCCAATCCCGAAGAGCGCCAATCCCGAACGGCGCCAATGCCGAAGGGCGCATGCGAGGCGACCAGTCAACCATTCAACAGCGAATTCAACATCTTCACGATCACGACCAGCAGATTGTGAAGCGGCCAATACGTCTTTGCATCGACGCGGTTCGCACGAAAGTTCGCCCTCAGATGGCGAATCGTTTCTTCGGCTTCGCCGCGAGCGATCTCGAGCGAGTGATCCCGCGCACGACCCCGCTCGCGACCGAACGCTTCACTGATGTTCGCGCATATCGACTGGACTGACCGCCTCATTTGCCTAACGTGTAGCAGGCGGCGGGGTGGCGAGCGGTCGATGAGGTCGTTGATCTGAGCCGCCGCCCACTCGGCGGCGTCGAGGACATCGAGGTTGCGGTGTGGCACGCCGCAACATTGGCGACCATGGGCGGTGTGGCCCCCATCGATCCGATGCGATGCTCCGCATTCTGCTGCCGCCTGGCGCCGTCTGCCGCGGTATGGCGTGGTATTCGACGTTTGGGATTGGCGCCTTATGGAATTGGCGCCGTTCGGGATTGGCGCCTTATGGAATTGGCGCCGTTCGGGACTGGCGCCTTATGGAACCTGGCGCCGTTTGGCAGTTGCGCCTTGCGCCTTCCGGATCCAGAGCTACGCGAGAGAGTATTGGACTCGTCAATTCGGTGAAGGGTGGGTCCACCAGCGCTTGCCGGAACCCCCCCGGCGCTCACATTGCTTCTCATCCGCAACGCCGAAACCAACGTGCTCCACGTGCGAACGCTGGGCGGGCTCCGTCAGACCAACGACGGCGACGGGCGTCCGCTGCGACGGAAGCCACTCGCTCTCCTCAGTTACGTGGCCCGAAGAAGTCCGGGCGCGGTGACGCGCACGGAGTTGGCCACGCTCTTCTGGGGAGAGCGCGGAGAGGAGCGCGCACGCCAGTCACTCCGCCAGGCGCTGTTGGAGCTCAAGCAGGTGCTCGCGGACAAGATTGACATCGATCCGGACTCGGTGCGGGTCGCCCCCGGTGTGGTCGGCCTCGACATCATAGCGTTCGAGCGCGACCTGTCGGACGGGCGCGTGCAGGAAGCCGTAGCGCGCTGGAGCGGAGACTTCTTCGAGGGCGCGGAGGACATAGGCGGCGAGGGATTCCGCCGCTGGATCGAGAACGAGCGGGCGTCGCTCCACGGCCAGCTCGGCACTGCGATGCAGAAGCTGATCGGGGACGCGGAGCTCGCGGGCGACTGGACGGCCGCTGCCGCGTGGGCACAGCGGTGGGCGGAGGCTGTGCCGTTCGAGGAGGTCGCGCATCTGCGGCTCATCGAATCGCTTCGAATGAACGGGCGAAACAGCGACGCCCTGGCGGTGCACGCGGCATTCGTCACGAGAGCCCGCGCCGCGCTCGACATCGAGCCCTCGGCCGAGTTCATGCGACTCGGGGGCGGGCTTGCCGACGGTGCCAGGGAAGAGCTGGCTCGCCGCGGTCGTGGCTCCGCCGCGGTCCTCAGTCCGGCGCTCGTAGGGCGCGGCGCCGTCATGACCGAGCTGCTCGACGCCTGGAAGTCGGCGGTCGGTGGGCAGTCGGTCGTCGTCGTGCTCGAGGGTTGGGCGGGCGACGGCTTGACGAGAACGTGCGACGAGCTGGTGGCCCAGGTTGGCAGGGATGGGATGGTGCTGCGAGCCGCCGGTGCCGGCGTACCGAACGACTACGCGACCGCGGCCGAGCTGTTCGAGGGCGTGCGCAGGGCTGAGGGTACTGCCGGCGCTGCGCCCGAAGCGCTGGCCGAGGTGGCTCGCATCGTCCCCTCGCTGACCTCGGAGTTCCGGTTCCTTCCTGCCGCCGCGGGCGACGACTCGGCACTCCGCGATGCGGTGGGGCAGACGCTCGCGGCGATCGGCGAGGAGACGCCCGTCCTCGTCGTGCTGGATGACGCGCACGAGGCCGACGAGGCGACGCAGCGCCTGCTCAGCGCACTCGCGCCGCGCCTAACGGGACGTGTCATGCTGCTGCTCGCGATCGACGAGGCCGCGCGCCAGGGCAGTCAGCCGCTGTCCGCGCTGCGGGCGGCCAAAGGCGTTCGACAACTGCGCCTTCCAGCGCTGACGATCGCGGACGTCGAGGCGATGCTCGAGTCCATGATGGCCCTGGAAACGTCGGAGCGACGTGCGTTGGGCGGGCGGCTGCATCTGGAGACGGGCGGGGTTCCGCACGATGTGCGCGAGCTCGTGTCGTCGCTCGTGGATGATCGATTGCTGGCGCCCGACTCGACGGGTACGTGGCGTGTGTCGACGGCGCTCACCGGCCGGCCGCTCCCAATGCCCGCGGCGATCAAGGATCGTGTGCGCGCGCGGCTAGACCGGCTGACCCCGCAGGCGCGCTCGCTGGCCGGCGCGATTGGCGTGCTCGGCGGGCCGGTGGACGGGTCGGTCGCGACCTCGGTTGCCGACCTGGCAGTCGACGTCGGCGACGCCGCGTTAGGCGAGCTGGTGTCGCGACGGCTGCTGCGCGAGTCGCCGGCGCAGCCTGGGTGGTACGAGTTCCGTTCGCCGACGACGGCTCGGGCGGTCGCGGCGCTGCTTCCGGCAACGACCCGCGAGGCGCTTCATGCCCGCGCAGCCGAGGTGTTGACGGAACGGGATCTGGCGTCGACGGCGGAGAGGAGCCTGCTGCCGTACCATCTCGCCCGCGCTCCGAGTGCCGGTCCGGCGCAAGGATCGAAGGTCGCTCCACCGCGCCCGCGCCGCGGAAAACTCGCGCTCGTTGCGATCTCCGCCGTCGTCGCCGCCCTCGCCGTGGTCATCGCCATGCGCAATGGCAAGCGCTTCTTGTCTGCGTCGGCCAATCCGAGCGTGCCGATCGTGGCGCTCGGCCGTATCGCCGATTATCGGCAGACGACGAGCCCGAACCTCGCGAAGCCGCTCACGGACATGCTGGCGACGAATCTCGGGCGGGTCGGTCGCCTTCGCGTCGTGAGTGCAGCGCGGATGGACGAGCTCGTGAGACAGGCGGGCGACGGAGATACGTCGGAGGGTGCGCTCGTTCGGGCGGCGCGCCGCGCCGGCGCTACCGAGCTCGTTGACGGAGCGCTGTACGCTCGCGACGACGGGGGGTTCCGCCTCGATCTGCGTCGCGTCGAGCTGGGCACCGGCAACATCCAGAAGACGTATTCGATCGTGGGGACCACGGTCTTCGAGCTCGCGGACAGTGGCACGGCTCGTGTGGCCGCTGACTTTGGCGAAACCACACCGTTAGGCTCCATCGCGGATGTAACGACCAAGTCCCTGAGCGCCTACCGCCTCTACGAGCAGGGCCTGCAGGCGTACTACGCGTTCGACTTTCACGCGGCGGACCCACTCTTCCTGGCCGCGTTGAAGGAGGACAGCACGTTCGCCATGGCGGCGTACTACTCGGCCATCAATGAAGGGATAGGGACGCGCGAGACGCTCCAGCGGTTCGCGCTCGCGGCGCGTCTCGCCGCGCACACGACCGACCGGGAGCGCCTAACGATCCAGGCACACTACGCGTTTCACTCATCGTCGCCGTCGCTTCGCGCGCTCGCCGAAACGCTCGCGGTTCGCTACCCCGACGAGATCGAAGGGTATTACTTCACCGGCATCGCCCTCATGCAGGGCGGTGAATACCTTCGCGCGCTCGCGCCACTCAACAAGGCGATCGCGATGGACTCGCTGAAGTTGGCGAGCGCCGTGGGGCGATGCATGGGCTGCGAAGCGCTGCGTCAGGTGGTCTCGGCGTATCAGCTCGCCGATTCCACTCCCGCCGCGGAGCGTGAGGCTCGCCGATGGATTCGGCTCGAACCGAGGTCTCCCGCGCCGTGGCACATCATCGCCGAGCTTTTTTCGCAAATGGGCCGACCGACCGAAGCGCAAGCGGCGCTGGACCGCGCATCGGCGATCGATGCCGGCCGGCGGGAGGCAGAGCGGCTGCTCGGTCGCGCCGTCCACTACATCTACGCAAACGACTTCGAGCAGGCGGATCGCATTCTGAGCGTCGAGCTAGAGAGCGGATCGACGTCCCGGGCAATAGAAGCGGCATGGTTCGGCGCCATCAGCTTCCGGATGCAGGGACGTCTCAACGAGGCGCTGGTTGCCGCTCGCCGGAATCGTGCACTTACGCTTTCGCAGTATCCACGGGCGGCCTTGCCGCGAATTGGTGCACCAGCCGAGGCGCAAGGGGAAGCGCAGGTGTTGTATGAGATGGGTCGCTATCGAGCCGCCGCCACGCTGTTCGATTCGGTGTCGCGCTGGGTCCTGCCCGACGTCGCTCCATCCCAGTTCTTCCATCAGCATGTCTGGTCCCTGGCGCATGCCGCAGGCGCGCTCGCCGCGGCAGGCGATACCACAGCGCTTCCGGCCTTGATCGATACGCTCGAGGTCGCGGGCCCGAAGAGCGGTCTGGAGCGCGACCGCAGGCTGTCGCACTACGCGCGAGGCCTGCTGCTCGCCGCTCGCGGGCAGGACGAAGCGGCTGCGTTGGAGCTCAGACGTGCCGTCATCTCCTGGAACATGGGCTATACGAGAGTGAACATGGCGCTCGCGAAGGTTCTGCTCCGCATGGGACGCGCGCGCGAGGCAGTCACGGTACTTCAACCGGCGCTGCGCGGAAGCCTCGAGGGGTCGAACACCTACGTGTCCCGCACGGACATTCACGAAGCGTTAGGCGAAGCATGGGCCGCGGTCGGCGGGAGCGCCGCACGTGACAGCTCACGAGCCCACTACGCCGTGGTCGTCCGCGCCTGGCAGCGGGCGGATCCGTCGTTTGCCGAGCGAAAGGCCCGCGCGGAAGCGGGAAGCAAGGACTAGGGCAGCGTCCTCGAGCACGGCGTACGCCGCGGGCACGACAACGAGCGTAGCGAACGACGACGCAATCACGCCGCCCACGAGGGCAACCGCCACCGAGCGATGAACCCCCCCCGGCGTCCCTGACGTCAGCGCGACAAGTGCCAACGTCCCAACCGTGGTGACCGTACTGACGAACGTGGGACGCAAGCGCCCGCGACCCGCTTCGATGAGCGACACGCGGTCGTTCGTCCCGTGCGCGCGACGATCCCGATAGACGGTGAGGAGCTGAACGCCGTGGCGGACGACGAGCACGGTAAGGAACGCGCCGGCGACGAGGGTCAGGAGGTCGAAGCGAGTCCCCGTAACGAGTAGCGCGACGTATCCACCAGCCCATGCGAGTGGGACCGCTGCGAGAATAGCGATTGGCGCGAGCGGCGTTCTGAAGCGAACGGCCAGCAGCGCTGCCAGCAGCGCGAGCCCGAGGCCAAACGCCCAGAAGAGCCGCCGAACCGTGAATGCACGGTCCGCGATGTCGCCCCCGTACCTCACGTCGTAGCCGGGCGGGAAGGGAACCGACGACAGCTTGGCGCGGATGTCCGTCACAACCTCGCTCACTGGCCGACCGTCAACCGTGGCCTGCAGGCGAACGACGCGCCCACCGTCGATGTGGTCGATTCGAGCGAGGTCTTCGCCGTCGCCGCCTGTCGTGGTGGACAACACCAGCGCGCTCACTCCGCGGACGTCGCGTATCTCGTCGGCAACGCGCTGCGCAACCCCGACCAGCGTGTGTGCATCCGCGCCACGGAGCTCGAGATCTACGATCGGCGGATCGGCATCCGCGATCGGTCCGCTCGCCATCGAGACCACCAGGCCTGCCGCCACGGCGAGCGCGATGGTGGTGATCGAACGGCGGTGGTCGAGAGACGATGCAAGCAGCTCGTGATACCGATCGGCGAGCGCCTCGAACCACAAGTCGAGTCGCCTGGACCATGTCTGCAGACGAGACCCGCTCCGCAACGACGTCGCCCAGATTATCGACGTGGCGGGGATAAGCGCGGCTGCTACGACGAGCGAGACGCCGACGGCGCCGATGACGGCGAGCGAAATCCCCGCGAACCACCGGCCCGACGAACCGCCAATTACGGAGACAAGCCCGAAGACCACCAGCGTGGCGAACGCGGCGATCGCCAGTCCGGGAACAACCATGAGTGCTCCGCGAGAGGCGGCCGAACGGGCATCGAGTCCGAGCTCGATGTGCCTGACGACGGATTCCCGGACGATAACGGCGTCGTCGAGAAGGAGCACCATGGCCAGGGCGATGCCAAACAGCGTCACATCGGTGAGCATGAGACTAGCGAGTGCGACGACCTCGAACGTTCCTGCAACCGACACGGCGACCGCAATCGAAACGATCAGCGCCGACCGCCACGAGCTACCGGCGCCTAGCAGTAATGCCAGGGCGATTGCCGTCGCCCCGAGTATGGTGAGACCAGAGGTGGCGAGCGCTCCACCCGGCGATCCAGCCACACCCGCGGCTGGATCGATCCGGGAGATGACCGGGGCCTCGGCCCCGGGCGGTAGCTCGCGGCGGGCTGCATCGACCGAGTCGCGGACCGACCGGGAAGCGCCCTCGAGTTGTCTCAGGTAATCAAAGTAGACCACGACGCGTCCAACGCCTGCCTGTGCGGTGGCCTCGGTTCTCACGGTGCCGCGGACGCCAGCGACTCGTCGCTCGATGGGGCGAACGACTTCTCGTTCAACCTCGCCTGGCAAGGCACCGGAATATCGGACAGTGATGCCGATCGCCGGGCGCCCCACGCCCGGGTCGACGCTGCGCTCGAGCCCAACGAGTGCGCGCGCTCCTACTGCCACGGTCGCGAGAACAGCCGCGATGGTGACAGCTGGACGGTGAATGATTCGGTCGAAGAAGCGCACGGTGTTCCTGGGGTCGGCCAGCGGAGCGATCTGCACCAGCATTGATGGGCAGCAGAATAGCCCAGCCCTCGACACGGAGCGTCAAGGCACCCGTCAAGTGATCACGAACAAACGATTTGCGCGTTTTGCTTCGAGCAAGATGGCAGGTGTTCCGTGGCGGTCGCGCGTGTTAGATGACGGTGACCGCTGCCGCGCCGAATGGTCCTTGACGCCTCCCTTGACGGCATCCGTCGCGGGCTTCGGTAGGATCGCGCGTGTCGGAACCGCCGATCAACCGACGAAACTGATCCGGTGCGCGCTCACGAAATCCGGATCGCCTAACAGGAAGCCAATCGCGAAGGACGGGAGGCTATATGTCGCGGGACGAGCTGACGCTGGGACGCGGATTCGAGGCGATCGTTGGAGAGAGCGCCACCGTTCGAGCAATGCTCCGGGACATCAGGAAGGTGGCTGCAGTGGAGACCACCGTCCTGTTGATGGGTGAGACCGGAACGGGCAAGGAGCTCGTCGCACGAGCCATCCACGATGCCAGCCCGCGACAGGGGCGACCCCTCGTCAAGATGAATTGCGGCGCCATTCCTCAGGGACTCGTCGAGAGCGAGCTGTTCGGTCACGAACGAGGCGCTTTCACCGGCGCGTTGCAGCGGCGCATCGGGCGGTTCGAGATGGCGAACAAGGGGACGCTCTTCATGGACGAGGTGGGCGAGCTTCCTATGGATATCCAGGTCAAGCTGCTGCGCGTTCTGCAGGAGCAGGAGTTCGAGCGCGTCGGGAGCGGGCACTCGCAGCAGGTCGACGTCAGGCTCGTGGCCGCGACGAACCGTGACCTCGAGACCGAGGTGAGCGCGGGACGCTTCCGCCGGGACCTATTCTATCGACTGAACGTGTTCCCGGTGCGAATCCCGGCCCTGCGCGATCGGGTCAGCGACATCCCGCTGCTCGTCAAGCACTTCCTGGCGCAGTTGCAGCGCAAGCTCGCCAAGCCGCTGCACGGGATCACCGAGGACAGCATGCGGCGGCTGCAGGCGTACCAGTGGCCGGGCAACATTCGCGAGCTGCAGAACGTGCTGGAGCGCGCGTGTGTGATGGCAACGTCTCCTATCGTGGATATCGACGACGCGCTACCGGTCGCGATCATTGCGGATCGGACGCCGAGCCACAGCCACAGCCACGTTGCGACGCTCGACGAGAACGAGCGCGCGCACATCCGTCGCGCGCTGGCAGCGACCAATGGACGTATTCACGGCCCACGTGGCGCCGCGAACATCCTCGACATCAACCCAAGCACCCTGCGCTCGCGAATGGAGAAGCTCGGAATCGAGGCCGCGTGACCGTCGATTCGGCGAAAACCCGAGATCAGTTGGCGTCGGGAGTTTGGGCGAGCAGTCGCTTCAGCTCCGGATCGGCGTCGCGCCAGGCGCGGCGGACGTACGCCTCGTAGATCCGTGCGCTGTCCGCTTCGCCCGCCTTGCTGAAGGCCTGGGCCATCAGCAGATCGAGCTCGCTCCGGGGCTGGTAGCGCCCCATGCCGTCGAGCGGCGAAGCGTAGGCATCGCGCAGCGCGGCCAGCGCGGCTCGCGGCTGGTTGAGTGCCATTTCGGTCTTCGCCAGCGCGACGTTGCTCCTGGTCCAGCTTTCAGCCACTCCCCAGCGCGCCTGTTGCAGCTCGGCTTCGGCGTCGATCCACCGACCCTGCAGCATGGCCAGCAGGCCGCGCACGTGGTGATGAAGGCGTCGGTCGCGACCGAAGAAGCTCTGCGCGCACCCAACCGCGAGCGTGTCCGCGAGCCCGCGCAATCGAACGGTGTCACCCGATGGGGCGATCGCGTCGGCGAGCAGCGCATGGTGCCAGCAGAATCCCCGTGAAGCGGTGCCGACCGGCGGGAATCGACGCGTCTCGAGGCGAGGACCGTGTGCCGAGCGCTCGTAGACCAGCTCTGCGCCAGCGTAATCGCCCAGGCGGCCGAGGTTGTTGCCGCGAACGAGCACGGTCTGCACGCCGGCGTTAGGCAGGTCGGCCTCGGTCCGGTCGAGCGCCACGTTGGACGCACGAAGCTCACCGCGCTCCCGCAGCAGCAGCACGCGGAGATCGTACGCCGAGCCGCGCAGCTGTGGCGACTCACTCGTCAGCCACGATCGAACGAGCGAGTCGACCGTGTCGTACTGGCGCGCGGCAACAAGCACGCGCGCCCACATGTCGAGCGTGGACGGATCGCGCCCCGAGAGCGTCACCGACCGCTGCACGGCTTCGATCGCCTCGCCGTGCCGCTGCCGGTAGGACAGGACGGTGGCCAGCATTTCCCATGATGCCGGAGCGTCCGGCTGCAGCTCGACCCAGCGCCTCGCCGAGCGCTCCGCCTCCGGCCATTTGCCCTCCTGTGCCTGGATGCGGGCGAGGTTCCCATATCCAACACATTGCGCGCACGGTCCCGAGCCTGCTTCCATCGCGAGGGAATCGAGCGAGAGCGCGGTCTGCCACATCGATTCGGCCGCCTCGAATTGTCCGGTGTTCCCGAGCACACCGTTCAATACGCCGTATGCGCGCGGGTCGCGCGGAAATCGACGCACCAGTTGCCGCGCCATCGCTTCACTGCGCTCGGATTCACCGCGGTACAGCGCATCGAGCACCTGGGTTTGCAGCTGATCGAACTCGCTGGATCGATCCCCGTGGCTTGCCAGCGCGCCGCGCAGTCGATCCGCGACGTCCGACTCCCCGGTGGCAAGTGCCCAGTCCATTCGGGCGTGCACCGCGGTCACGAAACCCGAGTCGAGGGCGACCGCGGCGTCGAGCTCACGGTACGCCTCGTGGGTGCGGCCTTCCTGGGCGGCTTGCATCGCGCGCACGAAATGCTGAAACGCCTCGACGCTGGACGTCTCGAGATCCGTGAAGCGGAAACCCGGGCGCTGGGCGTTCACCGTCGCGAGCACGCGCGCCGCCGCTTCGTCCGCGAGGGCAGGGACGTCGTGGCGCGATAGCGCGTCGTTGAAAAGCAGGCGGCCCGTGGCCACGTCGCGGACCGCGAGGTCGAGCACGATCGTACGATCATCTCGACCGACCGTACCGCTTACCACGACCGTTGCGCCGAGCCGTTGTGCGAGGTCGCGGAGGTCGTCGCCAGCGGATCGGGCAGCTCGCGAGCTGCCTCTCCGACGCAGCAGCGCCCGTACCTGTGCGGGCGGCACGATCTCGACTTCGGGACTCCGCGAAAGCTCGGACATCATCATCTGCGGCAGCCCATCGGCGAGCCACGCGGTCGTGGAATCCGCGTCCTTCACGTCGACCGCAATCGCCACGCGAGGACGTGTGGACGTGTTCGCGTCCCCCGTTCGACTTCTCGCGGCGAGGGCCGCAAGGAGCGCAACAAGACCCACGCCCACGGTCGCCGCACGCGTAAGCTGGCGACCGAGCATCCACCCGACCGCCATTCGCAGTGCGAGTCGTCGGCGGGGAGGCGACGGTGCCGTTGCGTCGTTAGGTGCGACGGGCGGAGTTGCCGGAACGGCACTCGGCGTCGCTACCGCGATAGGCGCAGCCGGCAGCGTGTCGAGCGCATCGCGGAGATTCTGCGCGAGCTCCAGGATGGGCTTCTCGGGCGCGAGGTCGAACTCGCGGGCGAGACGCGCACTATGCTGCTCGAGCTCCTGCAATGCACGCTGGGCTGCCTCGCGAGTGCCGGGAGACTTGACGGCGTTCAGTCGATAGAGCGCGGCGTCTACCGAAAGCGGCGCGGTTTCGAGCCACCGCGCGGCGAGCGAGCCGCATTCCTCCCACTCTCGGGCCCGGGCGTGAACGAGGCACTGCTGCGCGCAGACCTGGAGAAACACCGTCTCGAGCCGCCGGCGCTCCCGGGATGTCCATTGCTCGAAGCTCGGTCCGGCTTCGATTTCCACGCCGTCGAGAAACGGCCCGGTGTAAAGCGCGGCGGCACGAGACAGGTCGCGCGCGGCGACGGCGTCCTCGAATGCTGCCGCATCCAGCACCAGCGGGGCATCGGGGCTGAGCCACACCTCGCTGCCCTGGCCTGCTATGGCCAGGCGCCCGAGCTCGCGGCGCAGGTGGGACAGTGCGTCGCTGAGCGAGTGCCGCGCGCGGCTCTCCTCCTGTTCGCCCCAGAACATCTCCGCGAGTGTCGCGCGGGAGACCGGCCGTTTCGCGGTGGCGAGAACGGCGAGCAGGGCAAGCTTGAGCCGCCGCTTGGCCAGCGACTCGGATTCATCACCCCTCGGCGATAACAACGTGAGTCGGCCGAGGGTGACAAGCGTGAAGGTGTCGACCCGTGACGAGCGCACGAAATTTATCGGTGAAGCGCCGGAAGGCGCGTCAGCTTCGTAAGGAAAGGCGTCCCGCGTTGAACGCCCATCAGGTAAACGAGGCGATCGCCGCGGGACTCTCACTCTGGCGACTGGCGGCAGGCGGCAGGCGGCTAAGAACTCGGCACGGAACCTCTTAACCCTTGCGGAGGTCTCCTTCGGCGCTATTTGCCTCACGACCGCGTCGCCAGTCGCCAGTCGCCAGCCGCCTACTCAGTTCGAAGCGCCACGTTCGCGTCAACGCGTGACGCGCGCAGGGCCGGGATCCAGCTCGCGGCGACCGCCACGCCCACCAGCGTGGTCGCGACGATCACGAAAACCCACGGGTCTTTCGGCGACACGTTGAAAAGCAGCGGCTTGACCCATTTGCCCGCCCACAGCGCGCCTGCCACGCCGATCGCCACGCCGATCGCCGCCAGCCGCAGCCCATCGGTCACCACGAGCCGCACGACGTCGCTCGACTGCGCGCCTAACGCGCGACGGACACCCAGCTCGTGCGTCCGCTGCGCGACGTTGTACGCGATCACGCTGTACAGACCAATCGCCGCAAGCGCGAGCGCCAGCACGCCGAACGCAACGAACATCGTTGCGCCGAGTTGCCATGACCGCGTTTGCGAGCCCAGGATCTCGTTGAGGGGAGTGATCGTGATGTACGACGCGCCCGGCATCTCGCGCTGGAGCCGACGACGCACGCCTTCCTGGAATTTCGTCGCCTCGCCGCGCGTGCGAACGAACATCCCGCCCGTACTCGGATTGAACTGCGCGGACGAGAGGTAGTAGAAGTAACTCGAGTCCGTCGAGAGGCTCTGCTCCTTGATGTTCTCGGCGATGCCAACGACGTACGTGCAGGGCATCGTGTCCGCGACGACCTTCATGCACTGACCGATCGGATCCTTCCCCGGCCAGAGCACCTTGCCCATCGCGTCACTCACCACGGCCACCTTGGGCGCGTGTTCCGTGTCGTGATCGGTGATGCCGCGCCCGCGAAGAATGCGCGTGCCGACGGTGGAGAAGTACTCGGGCGACACGGCATTCAGGTCGAACTGGCCAAGTCGGCTCACGGTATCGATGCCGGCCACATACAGACCCATGCTCCACTGGCTCCAGAAGGGCATCGTGATCTGGAGACTCGCGTTCTCGACGCCAGGGATGGTCTTCGCGGTCTCCAGCAGCCGTTGGCGGAGCGCGATGGTCGGCACGCTGTCGAGCTTCACGCCTCGCATGTTGAGGTTCACGAGCATCACCGGCTCCACGTCGTAGCCCAGTCGCGTGTGCTCGACGTTTCGCAGGCTCCGGACGAACAGGCCGGCGCCGACGAGCAGCACCACCGAGAGCGTCGCCTGCAGCACGAGAAGGCCGATGCGGGTTTTTGATCGGTGATACGTCCCTTCTCGCGAGCCCGACTTGAGATCGCCGGTCAGGTTTGCACGCCCGGCCTGCAGCACCGGAGCGAGACCGGTCAGCAGCCCCACCAGGATCGCTACGCCAGCGGCGAAGAGCACCGTCCGCGGGTCGCGTAATCCGGCTGGCGCCTCGCTCTTGTCGAGCAGGCCGGCCCGCAGCGCCGCGCCGCCCCAGTGAGCGACAATGAGCCCCATGGCGCCGCCGAGGACGGCGAGCAGCATGCTCTCCGTGAGCAGCTGAGCAAAGAGGCGTCCGCGGCTCACGCCGAGCGCGAGACGGAGCGCGACCTCGCGCCGCCGCTTGAGGGCGCGCGCCAGCAGCAGGTTCGCGACGTTAGCGCAGGCGATGAGGAGCACGATGACCGACACACCGCCGACCCACGTTGCGACCTTGGCCACGCTCGACGCGTCAGGCCCGCGCTCGTACAGGATCGACCCGATCATGGCGCGTGGGCGCATGATGCTGTCGGGCGTGGTACCGGGCTGCTCGATGCGTTGCTGCGTGATGCTCTGACGGAACGCATTGGTGACGTCGGCGTTCGCGGCAGCCTCCGTGACTCCCGGCTTGCGACGCACCATCGTCGACATCCATCCCCAGCTGTACGTCTCCCACCAGTTCCTCGAGTCCCGCCCGCTGATCCCCATAGTCGGCGCGTAGGCGGTGAGCGAGATGTAGGCAGCGGGTGGCTTGTCGGCCCACAGGCCGACGAACCCGGGCGGAGAGACGCCGATGATGGAGTAGGTCTTCGGGCCGATCTGAATGGGCTTTCCAAGCACGTCGCGCTGGCCACCGTAATTCGCCTGCCACATGGCGTAGCTCAACACCGCGACCGAGACAGGGTCTCTCGGATTGTCTTCGGCCTCGGTGAAGTACCGACCGAGCGCCGGCGGTGCTTCGAAGAAGCGAAAGAAGTTCGCGCTCACCACACCGACTCGCATCTCGCGAGCCGCCTCGCCTACGCCGATCGCAATTTCGCGCGCGGTGTACCCGGCGACTTCGGAGAAGGAATGCGTGAGATGCTTGAAGTCGAGGTACCGCGCGTACTGGCCCGGGTTGTTGATACGCTCCGTGCCCCGAAACACCTGTGCCACATAGAGCCGGTGGGCGGTGGCCGGGTCCTTCATCAGCGGGGGCGGCCGGAAGAGCAGGCGATCGACGATGCCAAACATGGCGGCGTTCGCGCCGATCCCGAGCCCGAGGGTGACGATGACCGCGATGGCGAAGCCCGGCTTCAGGCGCAGGCCACGCAACGCGTACTTGAGGTCGTGACGAAGGTTGTCGAGAATCATGACGGTATGACACAGTTGGGGCGCCGAAGGGTTGGTGCCATCAGCCAACAGCCATCAGCCATGGCTTCGCAGCCATCGGCCATCAGCCATCAGCCATCAGCTACTCACCAATCCTCATGACACTGCGATTCGCTTACGTTGCCGCGTTCACTGTCTACGCATCGAGAATTGCATTCGCCCAGGACCACGTCCAGAGCCGGATCGACTCGGTCGTGAAGGCCGAGATGGCGCGCCAGAAGATACCGGGCGTCGCCGTCGCGGTCATCAAAGGCGGCGAGGTCATGCTTGCCAAGGGGTACGGGGAAGCCAACGTCGAGCACCACGTGCCAGTCTCTCCGGAAACCGTCTTCCAATCGGGGTCGGTGGGTAAGCAGTTCACATCCGCCGCCGTGATGCTGCTGGTCCAGGACGGCAAGATCGCGCTCACCGACTCGATCACGAAATACTTCCCGAACGCGCCGGCGAGCTGGAAGGGGATCACCGTTAGGCACCTCCTGACGCACACGTCGGGGATCCCGGACTATACGACGGACGCGATGGATTACCGGAAAGACTACACCGAAGACGACATCGAGAAGATGGCATTCGGGCTCACGCCGGAGTTCCCGCCGGGATCGCGGTGGAACTACAGCAACACCGGGTACGTGCTGCTCGGGATCATCATCCACAAGGTGTCAGGCCAATTCTATGGCGACGTGCTGCGCGACCGCGTATTCAAGCCACTCGGGATGAAGTCGGCGCGCATCATCAGCGAGGCCGACATCGTGCCGCACCGTGCGGCGGGTTATGACCTTGTCAAAGGCGAGCTGAAGAACCAGGAGTGGGTATCTCCCACGCTCAACACGACGGCGGACGGATCGCTGTATCTCTCGCTCCAGGACTACATCGCGTGGGACCGCGGCCTGCGCGCGAAGAAGATCCTCTCACCGGAAGGCTGGGCGACGGTGTTCACGCCGGTGACCCTGATGAGCGGAAAGCGATATCCGTACGGTTTCGGATGGTCGATCGACACCCTGGCGGGGAAGCTCCGCATCCATCACGGCGGTGCGTGGCAGGGGTTCGAGACCTACATCTCCCGCTACATCGGCAACGACATGACGATCGTGGCGCTGTCCAACCTCGGCCCGTCTCAACCGAGCGACATCGTCGATGGGATTGCGGGCGTCCTCGATCCCGCCCTAGCAGCGAAGCCTCCCAAGCCGATCGCCGACCGCGAGCCGAAGGTTCGGGAGAAACTCGAGGCGATCCTGGCGGCGACGCGCGACGGCCGTCTCTCGCCTAACGATTTCGCCTACGTCCGCGCGGGCTTCTTTCCGGGCGCCGCCAAGGCCTATCAGGAGATGCTCGCTGGCGTCGGGAACCCCGATAGCGTGACGCTATTCGAGCGCAACGAATTGGGCGACGATCGGATTTACCTCTACGAGGTCCGCTACGGTCCCAAGGTCTTTCGAGTGACGCTGGGCCTCGCGCCGGATGACAAGGTCTCGGTGTTCTCCCTGCGGAGGAGATGAGCGTTGACCCTCGTGACGCGGGGAGGGCGCGCCACCCGGTTCGTCCGAGCAGGTGCGCTGGCG
>DATCGG010000207.1:0-5547 GCA_036509075.1 Gemmatimonadaceae bacterium | reverse complement strand
ACGGCTAGAGAGCGAGAACCCTCGGGAAGCTCATCTCACTGCAAGATGCCTCCCGAGGGTTTCCGCTCTTAAGCCGTCGCCCGTCGCCCGTCGCCCGTCCCCGGCTACTCTCGACGCAACGCCTCCAACGGATTCACCCCCGACGCGCGCCTCGCCGGCAGCCAACTCGCCAACGCCGCGACCGCGGTGAGCAGGAGCGGAACTCCCGCGAACGTCATCGGGTCGATCACGCTCGGGCTATACAGAACGCCTCGCAGCAGCCGACTCGCGGCGAGCGCGCCGCCAATCCCGATCGCCGCACCGATGATCACCAGGCTGAGCCCCTGCTTCATGATCATCCCCACCACGTCTCCGCCTGCGGCGCCAATCGCCATGCGAATCCCGATCTCGCGACGGCGCTGACTCACCGTGTAGGCCATCACGCCGTACATCCCAACGCTCGCCAGCACGAGTCCGAGGAGCCCGAACACGCCAAGCGCCGCTCCCGCCAATCGCGCCGGCATGAGCGCGATCCCGAGATGTCTCGTCATCGTGCGGATGTCGCTGACCGGCAGCGTTTCATCGAACGACGACGCTGCCGAACGAAGCACTGGCGCGACCACCTGTGGATCACCCGTCGTCCGAATGACGATGGACATCGACTCGGACCAGTGCTGCTCCTGCGCGAGGTAGTAGAACGGAGTCGGTGGCTCGCCCAACCGCTGGTATTTACCCGTCGGCACTACACCCACGACCGTGTGTTCCTTGCCGCCGTACTTCACGGTCTTCCCGATCGGGCTCGTACCCGCCCAATACTTCTTCGCCATCTGCTCGTTCACGATCATCACGCGTACGGATGCCGTGTCGTCCTGCTCGGTGAACCCGCGACCCTGTTTCAGCTGAATTCCCATCGCCTCGAAGTAGCCGGGCGTCACCCGCGTGTTCTGCAGTGACATGTTCTCGTTCTTCGAGGGCGTATAGCCAGCGATCTCGACGTAGGAGTCGTTCTCGCTCAGTCCGAGCGGCACGTTGTCGACGAAGCCGACCGCCTTCACGTTAGGGCTGTCTGTGAGCTTCTCGCGCATGCGACGATAGAACTCCTCGCTGCGCGCGCGGCTGTAGCCCTGTAGTCCCGGCGCGAGATCCGCGATCAGCAGATTCTCGGCGACGAATCCCTTGTCCACCGTCGTCACGTTCTGGAGGTCGCGCAGGAAAAGACCGGCGCTCACGAGCAGGACGATGGACAGCGCCATCTGCGCGACGACGAGTCCCTTGCTGGCACGCGAGCGCGATTGGCCAGCAGGCGCCTCACCCTTGAGCGCCGGAATGAGCGACGGGTTCGTCGCCTGGAGAGCTGGCGCGAGCCCGAACAAGAGTCCGGTGAGTAGCGAAACTCCGAACGCGAACGCGACGACGAGTGGGCTCAGATGGAGATCGGCACTGAAGTCCACGGACATCGGCAGTTGGATCCTGTTCGCGAGCTTGATCACCCACCACGCGAGGCCAACGCCGACAAGTCCCGACAGGCCGGCGAACAGCAGGCTTTCGGTAAGCAGCTGCTGCACGAGCCGCGAGCGCTTGGCGCCAAGGCTGAGTCGGACCGCCATCTCACGGGCGCGGTCGCGGGCGCGCGCAAGAAAGAGATTGGCCACGTTCACACACGCGATGAGCAGCAGCACGCCGACGACGGCCATCACGACCGACGATAGCGCGACCTGCGCGCTCTTGAACGTGGGATGTATGCCCGCCTGAGACTGGAGCACAATGTTGATCTCACTCTGCTCGTAGTCCTCCGGATGCTCGGCCCGAAGGCCCGCGATCAGCGCCTTCATTTGCGCGTTCGCCTGGGCGAGCGTCACTCCGGGCTTGAGGCGGGCTACGACGTTGAACGAGTTGCTGCCACGACTCGTGTAACCATCACGCTGCCCGGGACGAATGTCGTCGAACTGGGTCAGCGGCACCCACATGGCCGGGATGACGAGCGGGAGCGCACCGCGAAATTCCTTGGGGGCGACACCGATGACACTGTAGCTGCGGCCGTTGAGAATGATCGACCTGCCGATGATCTTCGGGTCCCCTCCGAACGCACCCTTCCAGGTCGACCAGCTCAGCACGGCGACCGGATGCGCCCCGCGCCCCGTGTCCTCCGCCGGGACGAACGTCCGGCCTAGCGCCGCGTTGACTCCCAGTACCGAGAAGTGGTTCGCGCTGGCCATCACGCCGAGCACGCGCTCGTTTCGCCCGCCGGTCGCGAGGTTCATGGTCTCGAAATCCCACAGCGTGACGCCGGAGAACGTGTTGCCGGACCGCTCGCGCACGTCGAGGTAGTGCGGAATGGAGTTCGACCCGAACTGCTCCCCGCGGTAGGTGCGGTACAGCTGGACCAACTCGTCGGGAGCGCGGGTGCCGGGCAGCGGACGAAGCAGAAGCCCGTCAATGACCGAAAAGACCGCGGTGTTGAGCCCGATCCCCAGCGCGAGTGTCAGGACCACGACGCCCGTGAACATGGGATTCTTGGTCAGAACACGTCCGGCGTATCGGATGTCGTCCAGGATTGTGCGCATAGCCGCCTACGGTGGTGCGGGGCGTTTCAGGGAAGATCGAAGGTCACCTCCTTACTGCTCGGCGAACCTTCTGGTTTCTCATCCTGAGACATCCCGACCCCACCGAGGGATGACACGCCGTTCTTGCGTCGCCCGTCGCCCCTCCCCGGCAGTCGCCAGCCGCCTGCCGCCTGCCGCCTGCCGCCCTACCTACGGAACCACTCGCCTCGGATCGATCCGCACCACCCAGAGGCCCGTGATCATGTCGTTCACATAGGCCAGGCCATTCTTCACCACCACGCCCCACGTCATCGTGCGGTTCGGGACGACACCCGTCGTGTCGGCCGGGAGCATCTCGACGATGGTGCGCCCCTGCGCCCTCAGGTCCCCGCGCAGCTCACCGCTCACGTCGAAGGCATGGAACCCGCCGTTATACGCGCCGAGGTAGAGCGTGTCGCCAGCCGCCCACACGTTGTGCACGCCGCCGTACTCCGGTTCGTACCACGCCACGGACTTCGGGTGCTCGATGTCGCTCACATCGATGACCTGCAGACGGCCATAGGCGCGGATCGACGAGACGTCCCACGTGCCGGTCGGGGCGAACGGCGGAAAGACCTCGTCGGAGATAAAGACGTAGTTCTTGTGACGCCACGCGGTGTGCGTGCCGCTGATGAACCCGGGTCCATAGTCCGCGGTCGCGCCCGGGTAGAGCGACTCGGCGTTGTACTTGTAGTTGCTGATGAGCTTTGGGTCCGACGGCGTGCCGCCCTTCATGCCATTGCCGACGTCGAGAATCACGAGCCCGTCGCTCCAGTAGCTCACGTACGCGATGCCGTCCTTGACGTCGATGTCATGCAGTGCGCGTCCGGCTCGCGTCTCCTTCGTCTTCCACTCGGCAACCCGCTTCGGGTGCAGCGGATCATTGATGTCGATGATGTTGAGCGAGCCGGTCCCGCTGTTCGTGAGGTACACGTGGGTGCCGTACTTTGGCTGGGTGTACACGAACGCCGAGTGCACGCCAGCCGTCACGCCATCGGTGAATTCGGCCACCGCCTTGGGGTGTGCCGGGTCGGCGGTGGAGGCGATGACGATCCCGTTCTTCCGGTCCGCGGCGCCCTCGCGCGTGAACACCATCCACTTGCCATCCTCGGTGGTCATGAGGTCGTTCATCGAGCGCGAGTTCGCCATGATCGAGTCGGTGATCACGGGGTTCGACGGGTTGCTGACGTCGATGGCGTAGATACGGTCCCCGCCTAACGTGGTACCGAGGTAGGCGTGTTTGCCGTCGGGGTGGACCCAGACCTCGCTGGTGTAGAAGGCGCTCCGTGGCAACCGTCCCACGACCGTCGCGGTGCGGCGCACGTCACGAGCGCCTAACGTCACGGTCGCATCCACCGTCTGCGCGCCGAGCGACGCGGTCACGATGTATGTGCCGGGGACGTCGCCGACGAACGCGCCACCGTCGTCGATCGTGCCCTGCCCGGGTGAGAAGCTCCACGAGGGCGTGAGTCCGGTGATCGTCTGACCGCGCGAATCCTTGACGGTCACGGCGAAGCGAACGACGTCGCCCTGCCGGGCTTTCGCGCGGTTGGGATTGATGGACGCGGTGACACCATTCGACGAGATCACCTGGACGTTGGCCGTGCTCGTGACGTTGCCGGAGCGCGCCGTGATCGTAGCCGAGCCGGGCGACAGTGCCGTCAAAACGCCATCGGCCACGCGCACGATCGCCGCGCTGGAGCTCGCCCACATCACTGCGTCGTCGCGGGCGTCGCCGGCAGCGGAGAGGACGGTTGCGCCCAGCCGGAGGCGCTGCCCGACGAGCATTTTCGAGACGGCCGGGCTGAAAACGATTCGAGCGGCGGGTCCCGGCGTTATGCGCACTTCGACCTTCTCGACGATCGGCCGGCCGCCCGGCACGATGGCCGTGACCGCGATCGGCACCGTCCCGGGCGAACCGGCACGCACCCAGCCTAACGAATCGACCGCGCCTTGAAAGCGGCCACCCTGCGCGTTGAACCGTACGATCGCACCAGCCACCGCGGTGCCCCGCCCGTCGAGTGCCTGGACGTTCAACTTCAAGGAGTCGCCGACCGCAATCGTGCGGGCGGCCGGCGTGATACGAAGCCGCTCGATCGCCGATGCCTGCGCCCGTGCAGCGTTAGGCGATCCGGCGATGGATGCCAGCCAGCTCCCGACAGCCAGCCCCACGCCGCGAAGATACTGCCCTGGACGAATCATGGTGGTCACCTCCGTTCCCGGTTCCCTGTTCCCGCTTCCCTGTTCCCGCTTCCCTGTTTTCCGATTCCCTATTCCCTATTCCCGATGCGGCGGCCGATGTCGACCGCCGTGAAGCCCTGCTCACCCCAGCCGATGACGAAGACGCTGAAACCCTGCTGCATGCGCGCCTCGATGTCGTTCGCCGTCGCCGGATAGCCGCACGGCACGTTGAACTCCTTGCACGCCGCGAGCACCTGTTGAATCGCCGCCTCCCACCCTTTCTCGTCGACGACGCGCTGTCCGTTGGCGTCCGTCGTCGTGAACACGCCGCGAAGTGTGCCGGCACCGGGGAACAACACGCCGATGCCCTGTACCGCCGCGATCTCCCGCACCCGCGCGAGGCCGGCTTTGCTCTCGACGATGGTGAAGTTCACCAGCTCGCCCTTCGGGTTGAGTGGCCAGAGGTCGGCTTTCTCCCGGTACTCCTTCTCGCTCATGCCCCAGTACGCCGGCGCATCGCCGACGGTGTCGGAGCGAGTTCCTCCCTTGGACTTGAACCGCATCGCGGCGAGGCCCGTCCTGACCTCCTCGGGGCTCTCGACACCGACGAACACGACGCCGCTCACGCCGAGGTTGAGTTGATCGCCGATGTGCTGCGTGGCCTTCGCGGGATCGGGCGCGATCTCGTGTACCTTGACGATGAGCGGGTGGTGGAAGCGCGTGGCTCCATTCCGCTCGATCATCCCGCCGCCGCCCTCGGCGATGCCCTTGGCGAACTCCGAGAACGCCGGAAACGCGCGATCGT
>DATCGG010000206.1:0-4037 GCA_036509075.1 Gemmatimonadaceae bacterium | reverse complement strand
TCAGAGTCCTAATTCATCATTCCAACGCCCCCGGGGGCGTTGGAATGATGAATTAGGACTCTGACCCCCAAGTCATCTAAAATTGGTACCATGACAGCGATTCATTTCTCATGGATGCGCACTGCGTGCGCGCTGGCGTGGGCGATCTTCCCCGCCGTGGCCGTCGCGCAGCCGCCGGCAACGTCGTCCCGCCTGACCGTCGAGCGGATCTTCGGCTCACGCGAATTCGCCGCCCGTGGCGCCGGTCAGCTGCGCTGGCTCGACGACTCGACGTACGTCGCGCTGCAGGCGAACCCGCAACAGAACGATGCGGCCGAGCTCGTGCGGTTCAACGCGCGAACGGGGGCGCGCGAGGTCCTCGTGCCGTCGACCTCACTGACGCCTAACGGCGCGTCCGCGCCGCTCGACGTCGAGGACTACTTCTGGTCGCCCGATCACAAGCGCCTGCTCATTTTCACGGCCTCGGAGCGCGTGTGGCGCGAGAACACGCGCGGTGACTACTGGGTGCTCGATCTCGCCTCGCACCAGCTGCGGAAGCTCGGTGGCGATGCGCCCAAGTCCACGCTGATGTTCGCCAAGTTCTCGCCCGATGGCGGGCGGGTCGCCTACGTGCGGCAGAACGATCTGTACGTCGAGGACGTCGCCGGCGGCGCGATCACGCGACTCACGCGCGATGGTTCCCGCACGATCATCAACGGGACGTTCGACTGGGTCTACGAGGAAGAGCTGAGTCTTCGCGATGGCTTCCGCTGGAGCCCGGATGGCAAGTCGATCGCGTATTGGCAGCTCGACGCGAGCGGGGTCAAGGACTACGACCTGATCAACGATACGGACTCACTCTACTCGTTCGTCAATCCGGTCCAGTACCCGAAAGCGGGTACGACGAACTCCGCCGGTCGAATTGGCGTGGTTGCCGCGACCGGCGGAGCGACGACATGGCTTGCGATCGATGGTGATCCGCGCAACGAGTATCTCGCGCGCATGGACTGGGCGGGGCTCAACAACTCCAGCGAGCTCCTCATCCAGCGAATAAACCGACCGCAGAACGAGATCGACGTACTGCTTGCCGACGCGCGCATCGGCACCGTGAAAACGATCCTCGTCGAGCGCGACTCGGCCTGGGTGGATGTCGTGAACGACGTGCGGTGGCTCGACAAGGATCGAGTGTTCACGTGGATGAGCGAACGCAACGGATGGCGGCGCATGTACTCGGTCTCCCGCGACGGCGCGACCATCAAGGCGCTCAGCGCGGACTCGATGGATGTGACGCACCCGGCCTTCGCGTTCGGAGCGCAGGCCGTTCTGGGAACGGACGCGACGGGCGAGTACGTCTATCACTACGCGTCGCCGCAGAACCCGACCCAGCTCTACCTGTACCGTACGTCGCTGAAGCGGCCCGGTGCGACGTCGCGCGTGACTCCAGCGGACCAGCCGGGCACGCATTCGTATTCGATTTCGCCTAACGGGCGTTATGCGGTGCACACGTGGTCCGCGTTCGGTACGCCACCGACGGTCGAGCTGATCACGCTGCCGGATCACCGGCGCGTCCGCGTGCTCCAGGACAACGCGGAGCTCCGCGCTCGCGTCGCGGGGCTCGAGTTGGGGCCGCGCGAGTTCTTCCGTGTGGACATCGGTGACGGCGTGAAGCTCGACGGATGGATGATCAAGCCGCCCGGATTCGATCAGACGAAGAAATATCCCGTTCTGTTCGAGGTCTACGGAGAGCCGGCCGCGCAGACGGTGACCGACTCGTGGGGCGGGGGCGGTTTCATGTGGCACCTGATGCTGTCACAGATGGGGTACGTCGTGATAAGTGTCGATAACCGCGGTACGCCGGCGCCGCGGGGACGGGCGTGGCGCAAGGCGATCTACAAGCGGATGGGCGTGTTGAATGGCGCCGATCAGGCGGCGGCCGCACAGGCGATCGCAAAATGGCCGTTCGTGGATTCGCGGCGACTTGGCGTGTGGGGGTGGAGCGGCGGTGGCTCGACAACGCTCAACGTCATGTTCCGGACCCCCGACGTGTACCGGATGGGGATGGCGGTCGCACCGGTGGCGGATCTGCACTACTACGACACGATCTATCAGGAGCGCTACGTGGGCCTGCCGCAGGAGAATCCGGAGGTGTATCGGGTCGGATCACCGGTGACGTTCGCGGGGCAACTGAAGGGCGATCTGCTGGTGGTCCACGGGAGTGGGGATGACAACGTGCACTACCAGAATACCGAGGCGCTGGTGAATGCGCTGGTGAAGGCGAACAAGCCGTTCCAGCTGATGGTGTACCCGAACCGGACGCACTGCATTTGTGAGGGGGAGGGGACGTCGATGCACCTCTATTCGTTGCTGACGAGGTATCTGACGGAGCATCTCCCAACGAGTGAGGCTGCTCGAACGGCGCAATAGCCCATGCGTTAGGCGCATGGGCGTGTTGCGCGAAAGACTCTCCGGCGCCGGACTAGCCGAGCGTGGGACGAAACGACATCATGTGTGCCGCATCGAGCCCACCCCGGACTCGGCCTGACAACGCCCGGAGCGATCACCCCATGGCTCTTGTTTCCGTCGTCCGTCGCTTTGCGCTCGCAGCCATTATCGCAATAGCCCTGGCCCCGATCGTGACGCGCGCTGTCGCCCAGGGCGGCGGTGCGCCGCCGCAACAGCAGCCGTACGAGAATCTCAAGTACTTCTCGAAGGATCTGCCGCGCGACTCGCTCTTCACGATCATGCGGGGGTTCACATATGCGCTCGGCGTGAATTGCGCATTCTGCCACGTCGAAGAGGAGCCCGCGCAGACGGGCGGGAGACCGCGCCTCCGGCCGGCCCTCGACGACAAGGTCGAGAAGCAGACCGCGCGCTTCATGCTCGCCATGGTGGATACGCTGAACAGCGTCACCCTCGCGAAGGTCCCGCAACGGCACGAGGCCGTGAAGATCACCTGCGTCACCTGCCACCGCGGGTCGCCGCTGCCCGGTACGATCGAGACGGTGATCACCGATGCGGTGGACCAGTTCGGCGCAGACTCCGCGATCGCTCGCTATCGCAAGCTGCGGGAGAACATGGGGAACGGGCGCTATGACTTCAGTGAGTTCCCGCTGAGCGTCGCGGCGCGCACGCTCGCCGGCCGTGGCAAGACGGAAGCAGCCGTCGCGATCCTCACCATGAGCCAGGAGTACAACCCGAGCTCGGCCGACGTCGACATGCAGCTCGGCGACATCTACGAGAAGCAGGGCGACAAGGACAAGGCCGTTACGCGCTATCAGGCGGCCTGGACGAAGCGGCCTAACGACCCCCGGATTCGCGGCGCTCTGACGCGGCTTGGGAAGCCGCCGGCGTAACAACCCCGATACGAATGTCTGGCTTGACTGCTCGCTGCCGGCCTCCTAGTGTTCCAAAGACAACCGAATCCCGTGGTGATTTACCGCCTATTGCCGCCACGTAAAACAAGGAGCTAAAACGCGACGCGCCCGGCGGCCCCATTCGCCCGGGCGCTTTCGTTTTCCGGTACGTCGGACGTAACACGACCGCATGCGGTCGACCGGATCTCGACCGCGGTCCATTCGCGTTACGCCCGGCGGCGTCAGTGGAGGTACGCATGGGTGACATGAGCGCGGCGACATTCAACGCGGTTGGCATCTCCGGCAGTCCGGGGGCGCGGTCGAGATCGCGGACGCTGCTGGAGCGCGCGCTGGTCGCACTGTCGGACCGCGGCGCAACCACGACGCTCATCGATCTGGCCACCCTGCCTGCGGACGCATTGCTCGGCCGCCGTCGCGCAAACGAGGTCGACAGCGCGCTCGGCAGCGTGAGCCAGGCGACGATCATCGTGGCGAGCACGCCCGTCTACCGCGCCACATACAGTGGGCTACTGAAGGTCTTCTTCGATCTGCTGCCGCTCGACGGTCTGGCCGGCAAAACGGCGATCGCGATCGCGACTGGCGGCTCGTCCGCACACCAGCTTGTCATCGACCATGGCCTGCGACCGCTCTTCGCCAGCGTCGGCGCGGTCACCACACCCACTGGAGTGTACGGCACCGATTCGG
>DATCGG010000205.1:0-2064 GCA_036509075.1 Gemmatimonadaceae bacterium | reverse complement strand
CATTCGCTCGCAGAAGGATGCCACGTGTGTGGCGCTCGTTCCCTCTCGATACTTCAGGAAGACGTAGTGTTCCAGCATCGCGTCATGCCCGGCGGACCCGCGCCCCGGGCGGGATGATCGAGGGGGCGCCGTTCAGCTTTTCCTTGACGAAGCCGGCCGCCGCCCTGTAACGGCTCATGAACTCGTCGCGCTCGGCAGGCGGGATGACGGCATCGATGTCGTCGAACACGCCGCCGCAGCGCTCGTCCAGCAGGTTGAGCAACCCGAACGGCCCCGCACCGCGATTGCGCAACACCACCGCGGAGATCTCCCCGCACAGCTGCGCGTCGTAGGCCTGAAGGGCGCGCGGCGTCACGCCGTGCTCGAGCAGGGCGGCACCCAGCACGCGCGCATCCATGACGGCCTGGCTCGCACCGTTCGAGCCGGTCGGATACATGACGTGTGCGGCGTCGCCGAGCAGCGCCACGTGGCCGTCCACCCACGTTGGCACAGGATCGCGATCGATCATCGGATACTCGAACATCTCGTCGGCACCCCGCAGCATGGCCGGGACGTCCAGCCACTCGTAGTGCCAGTCCCGAAAGTGATCGATGACACGGTCGATGTCTTCGACTTTCCGGTTCCAGTCGCCATCGCCCCAGCCGTTGCGGTTATCGACGGTGATCTCCGCGATCCAGTTGATGGTCGCGAGGCCGGTGGACGTGTCGGGTTCCGAGATCGGGTAAAAGACGACCCGGTGGCGATGGGTGCCGAGGCCGACAAACGACGCGCCGGTTCGAATCGGCACGCCCGGTGTCGTGCCACGCCACATGATGGCGCCGCCCCACTGAATCGGCGGCTGGTCGGGATGCATCTGTGCCCGCACGGCCGAATGCAGTCCGTCCGCGCCGATCAGCAGAGCGCCGTCGAGCTCCCGGCACTCGCCGTCGCGAGTCCGGATCAGCGCGGTCACGCCGCACCCGGTCTCATGGTTGCGATAGCCGGTGACCTCCATGCCCGTGCGGATGGCGTCGACGCCGAGACGTTCTACCGCCGTCTTGTACAGGAGCATCTGCAGGCCGCCCCGGTGAACGGAGTACTGCGGCCACTTGTAACCTGCGAGAAGGCCACGGGGTTCCGAGTAGACGTCATTGCCGTTCAAACCGACGAGCGCCCACTCCTTGGTCTGCACGCCGATCGTCGCGAAGCTCTCGGGTCCGATCCCGAGCTCGTAGAGCTCCCGCACGGCGTTGGGCTGCAGGTTGATGCCCACACCGAGCGGCCTGAGGTGTGCCACCGACTCCAGCACGACGCACGGCACGCCAATCTGTTGCAGTGTAAGGGCGACGCTCAGCCCCCCGATCCCGCCGCCGGCGACGAGAACGGGCAAACGATCTCCGGGCGGTGTCTCTGGTCTTCGTGTCATTTTGCAAGGCGCCAGCACACGGCGTGCCTCGAGGGCACGCACAAGGATATAGAAAGCCTGACAGTCCTGTATCATCACGGGCGCGCGCGTGGTTTCCCCTCTGTATCGCCGGTTAATTGAGGGCCACGCCAAAGAGTAGAGGAGGACGTGGTGACACAACGCAGGCGACACCTCGGTTGGTTGATCGTGTTCACGGCGTTCTGCCTGACAGGTCTCACGGCCAAGCCGGACGCGCATCATTCCTTCGCCATGTACGATCAAACGGTCACCAAGACGATGAGTGGCAAGCTGGTGCGCTTCATTCCCGGCAGCAGCCATTCGCAAATTGTGTTCGACCTGATGGACGCGGAGGGAAAGCCGACGCTCGCTCCCGATGGCAAGCCGGTGAAATGGCAGGTGGAGCTCGGCTCGGCTGCCAACATCGCGCGGCAGGGCGTGACCGTCAAGACCGTTACGCCCGGCACGATACTCACGGTGTCGCTGTATCCCCAACGCAATGGTGCGAATCAGGGGGCGATTGCGGGTCCGCTCGTGCTCTGCGGAACGACGATGCCAGCGGGCGGCTGCACGCCTCAGACCGGCACCGTCATGAAGCCACCCGCGAACTAACCTCAGTGGAGGCGTCACGATGAATCTGACTCGCACGCTCGCGACGGCGT
>DATCGG010000204.1:0-3068 GCA_036509075.1 Gemmatimonadaceae bacterium | reverse complement strand
GCGACGGCCGGCGAGCCGACGAGCGACAGCACCAGCAGCGCGCCAGTCGACGTGAGCGGGAGTCCGTACCTCAAACCGAAATGCATTCGCGAAGGATCCTCATCTGAGAGATGTGAGGGACCGCACCATCGGCGGCCCCTGACACGGCGACTTGCGGCTGTGTTTGCTTCGTCCACCTACCCGACGATAAAGGCCGCGGATGAGTAATCCGTTGCACCGGCGCGTCAGCCGGCGTCACGCTCCGTTAGTCAGGAAGCTCCTCCTCGAACGCGACGAGCCGCCGGAACGCCGTGAGTCGATCACGGATCTCCGCGGTTCCGATCTCGAGCAGCCGCTCGATCGAGAAGCGCTCGACGGCAAACGATCCCATCGCGGACCCGTACACGACCGCCCGCCGCATGGTGTCGTCGTCGATGCGGCCGGTGCGCGCGAGGTACCCCATGAACCCACCCGCGAACGAATCGCCCGCACCCGTGGGGTCGAACACGTTCTCCAGCGGATAGGCCGGCGCGAAAAACACCGATCGTTCGGTGAACATGAATGCGCCGTGTTCTCCCTTCTTGATGATCACGTGGCGAGGCCCGCGCTTCATGATCCAGCGCGCGGCCTTGACGAGATTCGTTTCCTCGGTGAGCTGTCGCGCCTCACCATCGTTGAGCGTGATCAGATCGACGCGCTCGAGAAGCGCCAACAGATCCGAACGACGGCTTTCAATCCAGAAGTTCATCGTGTCGCACGCGACGAGCTTCGGCTTCTCGACCTGATTGAGCACGTCGAGCTGCAGTCGCGGATCGATGTTCGCGAGAAATACGAAGGGCGCGGTTCGGAACTGCTCGGGAATCTTTGGACGGAAGTGTGAGAACACGCCCAGCCGGGTTTCCAGCGTCTCCGCAGAGTTGAGATCGTGGCGGTAACGCCCGCGCCACCGGAACGATTCGCCCTCGGCCTTCTCGAGTCCCGCCAGGTCGACGCCGCGCTGCCGTAAGGGGGCGAGCTTGTCGACGGGATAGTCGCTGCCGACGACGCCGACGAGCTGCACCGGCGCGAAGTGGCTCGCCGACGCCGAAAAGAACGTTCCCGACCCGCCTAACACATCTTCAGCCTTGCCGAACGGGGTTTCGACGGAATCGAGCGCGACGGAGCCGACTACTAGAACGGTCATGGTGGATTGGTTAGCGGGAACCGGGAACGGGGAACTGGGAACCGTAACTCCTCACGGAGCCTCCGTTCCCGGTTCCCCGTTCCCGGTTCCCGTTGGTTCACATCCTTTCCGGGGCCGTAATTCCAAGAATGCCTAACGCATTCCGAAGCACGATCTGCGTCGCACGGGCGAGGACCAAACGAGCGGTCCGGAGCGGCTCAGGCTGATCCAGCACGTGATGCTCGTGGTACCACTTGTGCGCCAGACCAGCGGTTTCCAGCAGGTACGCCGCCACACGGTGCGGTTCCAGCGCCTCGGCCGCGCCCAGCACGAGTGACGGAAAATCCACCAGCTTCTTCGCCAGCTCGCGCTCCTCGGTCTTGTCGAGCACCGCGAGGTCCGCCGTGCTCGCCTCGATCGACGCCGGGTCGATGCCACCCTGGCGGAAGATGCCGCACATCCGCGCGTGAGCCATCTGAATGCGGTAGATCGGGTTCTCGTCCGATTGTGTGCGCGCGAGGTCCACGTCGAACCGGAGCTGCGACTCCGGCTTGAGCATGAGGTAGAAATAGCGCACTGCGTCGCGGCCGACCCACTCCACAAGATCCCGCACCGTGACGATATCGCCGGCGCGCTTCGAGAACTTCACCTCCTGGCCCTCGCGCATCACCGTCACCATCTGGTGCAGCGCGTACTCCGGATATCCCTGCGGGATGCCCATGCCTAACGCTTGCAACCCGGCGCGGACGCGCGTGACCGTGCTGTGATGGTCGGCGCCCTGGACGTTGATCGCGCGGCGGTAACCCCGCCCCCACTTGTCCACGTGGTACGCGACATCCGGCAGAAAGTACGTATAGTCGCCACCTCGTGCCGCGCTCCGCCGCATGACCCGGTCCTTGTCGTCGCCGAACTCGGTCGTGCGGAGGAACAGCGCACCGTCCTGCTCGTACGTGTGCCCCGACTCGACGAGCGCACCAACCGTGGTGTCGACCTTGCCGTCCGTGTACAGCGAGCTCTCGAGGAAATATTTGTCGAACTTGACGCCGAACGCCTGCAGGTCGATGTCCTGCTCGTTGCGGAGCTCCGCGACGGCAAAGCGACGCACAGCGTCGTCGTCGCGGCCGTCCGGATCCTCCGGATGCGCATCGACGTACTTGGCCGCGATCTCGGCGATGTACTCGCCGTGATAGCCACCCTCGGGAATCGCGAGCGCCCCAGTGCGCAGCTCGGCGATGCGCGCCTGGACGCTCCGCGTGAGGTTCGAGATCTGCGCGCCGGCATCGTTGTAATAGAACTCTCGGGTCACGTCCCAGCCGGTCCATTCGAGCAGGCTCGCGATCGCATCGCCTAACGCCGCCTGACGTCCGTGGCCGACGTGCAGCGGGCCCGTCGGGTTGGCCGACACGAACTCCACGTTGACGTGCTGACCTTGCCCGACGTTCGTGTGACCGTACTGCGTGTCGGCGATGACGATGTCGCGGAGCCCTCCCGCCACCGTGCCCGCATCGAGCCGGAAGTTGATGAATCCCGGACCGGCAACGTACGCGTCACTCACCGTCGCGCGCTTCAGGTTCATCCGCCCGATCAGATCGTGCGCGATCTCCTGCGGCTTTCGCTTGAGTGGCTTCGCCAGCGTCATGGCGAGGTTCGTGGTCCACTCGCCAAACGACGGGTCGCGCGGTCGCTCGAGTACCGGCGCAACCGAATCGGGCGCGCCAAGGTCGCGGGCTGCGCGAGTCAGCTCGTCGCGAATGAGGTCAGGTGCGGTCATTTGCTGTCGCCGCCCTTCGTCTTGCCGGACGGCTTGCTATCCGTCGTCTTCGCGGTGTCCGTCTTGGGCGTGCTCGGGCTGTCGGACTTGGGTGCGGTCGCCGAGGCTCCGTCGCTCTTGGCAGAATCGCCACCATTCGCACTCGACTCGCCACCA
>DATCGG010000203.1:0-3618 GCA_036509075.1 Gemmatimonadaceae bacterium | reverse complement strand
TGAACCTGACGTCGATCACATCGTACAGCTACCGCGACATCCTCGTGGTGCGCGACGCGGGTGCGCTCACCTCCAGCATCACCGGCGGCAGCATCGGCAAGCCGGAAGAGGTGTACACACTCAACGCGCCGCTCAATGACGCGACCCACACGCACGTCGCGACGCAGGAGCTCCGGCTCTCGGGAAGTACCGACCGCTTGCGGTGGCTCGTCGGCGGGTTCTTCAGCAAGGTGCTTCGGGACTACGGCCAGACGCTCCTCGTGTCCGGTTACGAGGCCGCGACGGGTACTCCGACAGAAGGCCTTCGCGCCCCGAAGGACGTCCTGTTCTTCTCCGACCTCGCGTACGATCTCAAGCAATCCGCTCTGTTCGGTGAAGCGACGTTCAGCGTAACGGACAAGCTCAACGTGACGGCGGGCCTTCGGTACTACGACTTCACCGAGGACCGCGAGCAGGTCTTCGACGGCATCTTCGCGAACGACAGCACCGGCAAATTGCTCGTGTCCACGCCCGGGAAGACGAGCGCCGACGGCCTCGCGCCGCGCTTCATCGTGAGCTACAAGGCCACCCCAACCCTGACGCTCAACGCGCAGGCGTCGCAGGGATTCCGCCTCGGCGGCATCAACGACCCGCTGAACGTCCCGCTCTGTACGGCGCAGGACCTCGCGACGTTCAGCGGCCGCGATTCGTGGGACAACGAGACGGCGTGGAACTACGAGCTCGGAGCGAAGTCGACCTGGATGGGTGGCCGCGCCTCGCTCAACGTATCGGGGTTCTACATGGACATTCGCGATCTGCAGATGATCGTCACCGCCGGCTCGTGCTCGTCGCGCCTGGTGTTCAACACACCCAAGGCGATGAGCGCGGGGGCCGAGATCGAGCTGACGGCCGCGCCTAACAAGTACTTCGACTTCGCCCTCTCCGGCACATTCAACCAGGCCGAGCTGCGGTCGACGCTGACCTCGACGGATACGGCTGGGGTGGTGACCGTCGTATCGGGCATCGAGGACGGCAACCGGTTGCCTAGCGTGCCGGAGCTCCAAGTTGCCGCGGCGGTGACGTTCCACAAGCCACTCAAGCGCGGCGCCGACGGTTTCTTCACCACGACGTACAATCACGTGGGCAATCGGTACACCCAGATCGACGACGAGGCGGCGGGGTTCGGGACGGTCAACCTCAACTCGTTCGCGCCGAACTCGATCGGCGGGCCGTTCACGCAATCCACGTTCACGTTCAACCCACTGCTTCCCGCATACGACCTCGTCAACTTGCGCCTTGGCGTCACCCGGGCGAGCTGGGAGGCGGCGCTGTTCCTCAACAACGTCACGGACGAACGCGCGCTACTCGCACTGGACCGTGAGCGTGGGACGCGGGCGCGTGTCGGCTATCTGACGAATCAGCCTCGGACGTTAGGCCTGAGCCTGTCTTTCAACTACTGAGCGAGAAGGACCAATGGGGACCAGGGACTGGGGACTGAACGACAGGGACATCGGGACTGGGGACTCGGGACTCGGCCAGGGCGGGAACCGGGAACGGGGAACCGGGAACCGAGCCGCCTCATCGAAGCCACTGTTCCCGGTTCCCGGTTCCCAGCAACCGCCGAGTCCCCAGTCCCGAGTCCCCAGTCCCCATCAGTCCCCAGTAACGCGTCGCCGATTCGTCGCGTCGGCAGTTGCGGCCCCGTTCGTGTTGCGGTTCGGGGCGCGACGACTGGCCGCGGACCACGTCGTGGTCATCGGGGCGGGCGCGTTCGGCGGCTGGACAGCGCTCACGCTCCTGCGCGCCGGGATGCGGGTGACGCTCGTGGACGCGTGGGGCGCCGGGAATTCGCGGGCCTCGTCAGGCGGTGAGACGCGCGTCATCCGCACCGTATACAACGGCAACGCGCTGTACAGCCAGATGGCCGCACGCGCCTTCACGCTCTGGCGTGAGGCCGAGCAGCAGTGGAAGCGGCAGGTGCTGTTTCACACCGGCGCGCTCTGGATGTGCGAGACCGATGACTCCTACGTCCGCCGCTCCATCGAGCCGATGAAGGCCGTTGGGCTTTCGGTGGAAGAAATGACGCCGAGCGAGGCGGCGAGACGGTATCCGCAGATGGGCTTCCGTGACGTGCGCACGGCGTTCTTCGAGCCGGAGGCCGGGTACCTCACGGCGCGCGTCGCCTGCGAGCTGGTCCGCGAAACGGTCGTGCGCGAAGGCGGGACGTACAAGCAGGCATCGGTTCGTCCGGCCACAGGCACCGGTGGCCGCCTAACGCGCGTCACGCTGGCGGACGGCGGGACGCTCGACGCCGACGCGTTCGTCTTCGCATGCGGCCCGTGGATGGGGAAACTCTTCCCGGACGTCGTTGGCCGGCGAATCGTCGCGACACGACAGGAGGTCTTCTTCTTCGGGACGCCAGCCGGGGATACCCGGTTCGACTCCGGCACGCTACCCGTGTGGGTGCATGTGGGGGAGCGACTCGTCTATGGCATTCCCAACCACGAGCGGCGTGGCCTCAAGCTCGCGGACGATACCGCCGGACCCGAGGTCGACCCGACGACGCAGCAGCGCGTGCCCAGCACCGAGGGGATCGCGCGGGCGCGCACGTTCGTCGCCAATCGCTTCCCCGCCCTGGCGGATGCGCCGATCGTCGAGGCCCGCGTGTGCCAGTACGAGGCGTCGACGGACGGGAATTATCTGGTGGATCGACACCCCCAGCTCGAGAACGTGTGGCTCCTGGGCGGCGGCTCCGGGCACGGGTTCAAGATGGGACCCGCGTTCGGCGAGCACGCTGCCGCGGTGATTCAGGGGCGAGCCGCGGTGAACCCGCTGTTCGCGTACGCGCGTCTCAAGCCGCGACCATAGTGACGGAGTCAAGCATCCAGAACCCAGGGGTCGACCGCATGAGCGAAATGAGCAGCATACTGGGCATCCCTCCATGCCACTCACGACTCCTCGCGCAACGAGCTGATTGAAAGGGGAACGGCCTTTCGGGATAGTAGCGTCCCGAGCGGCAGTGCCCCTTTCTCATTTCGGCTCGTTGTGAGCGGTAGCTTCCCGATAGAGTTCGATGCAAAGCATGTTGCTCATGCCGCTCATGCGGTCGACCCCTGGGTTCTGGATCCCAGAAAAGCACGGTAGATCCTTTCGACAGAGCCCTTTGTCAGGGGATGACAACCGGATCGCTTGGGATGACAACCGGATCGCTCAGGATGACACCATGCTGACCATGCGTGTGGCCGCCTGGGCATGTCTCGCAATTGCCATGGTAACGGCGCCATGCCGGAGCCAGGGCAAAGCTACGCCGGAGCGGCGCGCCACGGTCGAAGCGTGGGTCACAACCGCGGACAAGGCGAAGCTGCTGGCGCGCACGCCTAACGTGCCACTCGCAAGCGGCGAACAACAGGGCATAGCGACCACCATCGAGGTGGATACCGCCATCACCTACCAGGAGATGGTCGGTTTCGGCGCCGCGATCACCGACGCGTCGGCATGGCTGATCCAGACGAAGCTCTCGCCCAAGTGCGTGCGGGAGAAGTCCGAGGCGCCGATGGTCAGGCGCGTGAAGCTGAGCCCGATGCCGTTGGCTCGCCCGAACAGCTCCTGCAGCAGCGCCTCGCGCTGGCTGGGCGAGAG
>DATCGG010000202.1:0-13841 GCA_036509075.1 Gemmatimonadaceae bacterium | reverse complement strand
TATTGGTTATTTAAACCCTCGGGATGCTCATGTCGCTGTAGAGAGGCGTCCCGAGGGTGCAAGTCACTGATAACCAATTCCAGTAACCAATTACCTGTTTCTTTGCGGTTCTAGTTCTTGAGGGCGCGCCGCAGCACCTTGCCGACCTGTGACTTCGGCAACTCCGCCACGAACTCGAACTCCGACGGCACCTTGTACGGCGCCAATCGCTCGCGGCAGAACGTCTTGAGCTCAGGTGCGGTGGCGGACATGCCGGGCCTGAAGACGACGAACGCCTTCACCGTCTCTCCCTTCATCTTGTCAGGCACACCCACGACTCCCACCTCCGCCACGCTCGGGTGGGCCGAGATTACCTCCTCGATCTCGCGTGGCCAGACCTGATAGCCGCTCGTCTTGATCAGGTCCTTTTTGCGATCGACGATGAAGACGTAACCGTCCGCGTCGAGATACCCGAGATCGCCGGTGTAAAGCAGCCGCTGACCGTCCTCGTTCGTGCGCAGCATCGTCTTCGTCTCCTCCGGCCGCTGCCAATACCCCAACATGAGCTGTGGGGCCGAGAGGACGATCTCACCCACGTCGCCTAACGAGACCGGCGTGGTGCCGTCATCCGCATCCACGATGCGCAGATCCACATCGGGCAGCGGCATGCCGACCGAACCGATCTTCTTCTGGCCTCGGACGGGGTTCGCGATCACCGCCATCTGCGCTTCGGTGAGCGAGTAGCCTTCCACGATCACGCCGCCGGTGAGCTCCTCGAAGCGGCGCTGCGTCTCGGCCATGAGCGCCGCCGCGCCGCAGAAACACAGCTTGATCGAGTGAAAGTCCACTTTCCCCTGGCGCGCCAGCTTGTGATTCAGGATCGCGCTGAGCAGCGTCGGCACGGCACAGATGAACGCCGGCTTCACCGTCGCGATCTCCTTCAGCAGACTGCCGAAGTCGCGCGCATCGGGAATGAGGCAGAGCGGGTTGTGGTTGATGAACGCGAGGCTCTGTACGCCCGTGTTGCCGTACGTGTGAAAGAGCGGCAGCGGAAGCATGATGGTGTCGCTCCACTCGTTCATGGCGCTCTTGAGCCACGCGCGGAGCTGCATGCCCGCCGCGACCATGCCGCGATGCGATCCAACGACGCCTTTCGGAGTGCCAGTCGTGCCTCCACTCATGAGAATCACGGCGGAATCGTCAGGCGACACGCGATGCGCCGGGCGTCCTGTGCTCTGGTGGTGCGCAATCAGGTCGGCGAACCGCTCGTCGCCATCGCTGAGCGTGATGTGCTCGCCCTCCTCCTTCTCCTTGAGCAGCGTGTAGCCCATCCGGAGTGCGAACGGCAGGTACTCCTTGATTCCGGTCGCGATGAGCCGCACGAGCGACGTCTGCGACTGCATGCCCTTCAGCTTGTTGTAATAGCGGTTGAGGACGACGGCCGTCGCCGCCCCGCTCGCCGACAGCGCCTCGTGAAGCTCGCGTTCCGTGTACGTGGGATTGAGCGGGCACACGATCGCGCCGGCCTTCCACGCGCCCATCTCCGCGATGATGAACTGTGGGCAGTTGGGGAGGCATAGCGCGACCCGGTCGCCGGGCACGACGTTTCTCGCCACCAGTGCCGCGGCCAACGCGTCGCTCTGTCGCTCGAGCTCCGCGTACGTAACCGGGTGTCCCTTGAAGAGCATGACGGGACGGTCCGGATGGGTACGCGCGCTCTCGACCACGTAGTCGAGCAGCGTACGGTCAGGGTAAGGCGCGAGCGTCGCCGGAACGTCGGCGTCGTAGTGCGCGAGCCAGGGGCGCGTATCAGTCATCGCGTCTCCGCGGAGTACGATGTCGTCCAGCCGGTTTCCGGTTACGCTACGCTGGAGCAGTCCGTGTTGGCTACCTCCGGACCAGGGCGTCTGCGACTTCGCGAGCGCCGAGTGAGCCGCCAAGCGTCGATGGATGGGCGTCCCGGGCCGACCCCGAGCAGCGCGACCAGCCCGGCAGCATAAAGAAGATTGACCTCGTACCCGGGCACGCCGAATCGCGGCCCGGCGGAGCTCATTCCATTGAACTGCATGAAGTCGAACCCCTGGCGGGCATGAACCACGACGAGGGTGACCAACATGTGGACGATGAGCGGAATGGGGACCACACGACTAAACGCGCCGAGGAGGATCGCGACGCCGCCCGTGAATTCGAACACTGACACGAACCACAGCACCGGATCGGGCACCGGCACTCCGATCCATTGAAGCAGCGTGACGAACTCCCAGTGCTGGCCGGTGAATACGATCTTGTGGAAGCCGTGGTGGATGAATCCCATGCCGAGCATCGCTCGCAGCGGAATCGGCGCCCACGCTTTCATGTCGGTTGTCATCGGTGCTCCTCGCGTGCGACGAAGTGAACGCGGATGGTGAGACCAGCACGGTCGGGGCTCGTCGCGACTGCACTCCAGCTTACAGGAGTCAGACGTCTTGCCTCGCCCTCTAACGCGATGGAGTCGTCCCCCATCCGCAGGTAGCCTGCGAGCACGGTATCGCGAATGGCGAACCGACCGGCGAAGGCGTTCGCCGCGACCTGACACTCCGACCCGTCGCCGACGTGGGCCTCGCCGGCGAGCTGCGTCGCGAGCTCCACGCCCTTGATGCGCGCGGCCACGCGAACTGGCCACGCGTAGTGCACGGTGCCATCGAACGTCCCGTCACAGCGGTACTGCACCCGCGCGTGTCCCGTGACCCGGATTCTGCCGACGGGAAGTCTCACGGCGGTGCCGATTGTGGCGACCACTGCGTGCGCACTGGGTTCGATCCACCCGCGCATCGCGACATCATCCAGATCGATCTGGTCGTTAGGCGCCACGAGTATAAGGAAGAGGGCCATCGAGCGCATCGCACACCTCCGGGAAGGGAGCTTGTCGAAACGCACGATGCGCCGGGGCGCCTCGGTGGGACCGTACGACGCGTGACGTAACGCGTCCGGAAGATTGACGCATCGGGCACGCGTCGTGGCGTAGGCGCGCGCCACACTACGTCAGGTGGCCAAGCCGGCTACGTCATCGGGCTCGCGCGCTGCGCATGATGGCGTACGGCGCGGTCAGCCCCGTGGGCCGTACGCTTGGCAACCCATGCAGGCCGTCACTCTCCTGAACGTTAGGTGCCATATGGTTGCGCATGTGCCGTCGCCGATCGCCCGTCGAGTAGTGCTCTGGGGCCCCGGTTCCCTGTGTGGTCTCGCGGCGCTTGCAGTGGCAATGTCATTCCGCGCCGGGCGACCATCCGACGCCGATCGGCACGACCCCCAAGCGGTCGTAAGCGAGTGGACATCGAGTGGCGGCGTGGGCGGCGCCCACTTCTCACCACTCACGGAGATTTCGCGCGACAACGTTCGTCTGCTCCGCGTCGCGTGGGCTTACCGAACGGGAGACGTCTCCCGTGGTACAGCGGGCATTTCGGCTACTTCCTTTCAGGCGACGCCGATCATCGTTGACGGCACACTCTACTTCCCCACGCCGTTCAGCCGTGTGGTCGCCCTCGACGCCGAAACCGGCTCCGAACGGTGGGTCTTCGATCCGCGGGTGGATCGATCGGTGACGCGACGCGCCTACGTCACATCGCGCGGTGTCGCGACATGGCTGGACGGTACGCGATCCGGAACGGTGTGTCGGCGCCGGATCTTCGTCGCAACCGTCGACGCCCGACTGATTGCGCTGGATGGCCGTACCGGCGCGCCATGCAGCGACTTCGGCACGCGCGGGCAAGTCGACCTCCGCGTTGGTGTGCGCGATCTCCAGGCCGATGGGCTCGACTACCGGCAGACGGCGCCACCCGCCGTGATCGATGACCTCGTCATCGTCGGGTCGTGCATTACCGATAACCAGCGTGTCGACGCGCCGAGTGGAGTCGTCCGCGCGTTCGACGCCCGGACGGGACTTCTGCGGTGGAGCTGGGAGCCTCTGGCCGACCTCGCGGATCCCGTGAGCGGCATGGTCGCGGTGTCACGACGCGCATTTCGTGCAGGCGCCGCGAATGCATGGGGAACGATCTCCGTGGACACCGCCCGCGGGCTGGTGTTCGTGCCCACGTCGAGTCCGAGTCCCGATCACTTCGGCGGCATGCGGCCGGGCCCAAACCGCAACGCGAACTCGCTGGTCGCGCTCGATGCGCGCACGGGGCGCCTCGTGTGGGGATTCCAGCTCGTGCATCACGACCTCTGGGACTACGACGTCCCGGCGCAGCCGGCTCTCGCTCACGTGATGCGCGGCGGCGAGCGGATCCCCGTCGCGATCGCGGCGTCGAAGACAGGCTACCTGTTCCTGCTCCACCGTGCGACGGGCCAGCCGTTCTTTCCCGTTCACGAACGGCCCGTGCCCGCGAGCGATGTGCCGGAGGAGCGGGCGTGGCCCACGCAGCCGATGCCCGACCGCCCGCGGCCACTGGCGCCGCAGGGCCTGCGACCAGAGGACGCATGGGGCCTAACGCCGCTGGATCGCGAATGGTGCCGGCGCCGGATTGCAGCACTGCGGTCGGACGGCCCGTTCACGCCGCCCAGCACGCGAGGCACCGTTGTCGCGCCGGGATTCCTCGGTGGAATGGAGTGGGGCGGGGTCGCCGTGGACGACGCACGCGGGCTAGTCATCACCACGAGCAACAACCTGCCCAGCATCGTCACGCTCGTGCCACGCGCCTCCGCCGACCGCATGAGTGCGAAGGCACGGCACGAGATCGCGTTAGGCGACCAGACGGACGCACCGTACGCGGCCCGGCGCGATCTCCTGCTTTCCCCCATCGGGCTGCCGTGCAGCGCGCCGCCATGGGGAACGCTCGTCGCCGTGGATATGTCGAGCGGCGACGTACGCTGGCAGGTGCCGCTCGGCACCCTCCAGGACCACTCGAAGGTGCCACCACCGAACCGCTGGGGTTCAGTGCTCCTCGGCGGTCCGCTGGCCACGGCGGGTGGCGTGGTATTCGTTGGCGCCGGCATGGACCACAGATTCCGCGCCGTGGACACGGAAAGCGGGCGCACGCTCTGGACTGCGCCGCTGCCTGCGTCGGCCCAGGCCAACCCCATGACCTACCGCGCCCGCACGGGCGGGCACCAGTTCGTCGTCGTCGCCGCCGGCGGCCACGCGGAAGCGAAGGACGTCATTGGCGACTACGTCGTCGCCTACCGGCTTCCATGACGATGCGCCTTCCACCAGCGGAATGCGGCCGGAATGGCCTCCTCCGGCGGGACACTCGGCGACCAGCCGAGTTCCGCGCGGGCGCGCTCGGAGGTAAACGGGTTGTCGCGCGTGAGCATGTCCAACACCCCGTGCGCGTGGCGCGCCAGCTCGTGCCGACCAGTGAGTCGCAGTCCGCCGCGCATGATGGTGAGCCCCGCGCGGCCGACTGCGATCGGAATGAACACCGTGCGAACGGAGCGTCCAAGCCCATCGCTGGCGAGTCGCACGAACTCGGCGACGGTGATGGGAAAGTCGTTCGTGAGATTGTACACCCGACCGAGTGCGCGATCGGTACGCGACGCGACGACTGCGCCGTCGGCAACAGAACCGACGTGCGCGACCGACAGCGTCGATCGTCCGCCGCCCACGAGCGGAAAGAAACCGCGCGCGAGGATCGGCGCGATTCGCGGCACGAGCTGGCGGTCGCGACGCCCATACATGGCGGGCGGACGAACAATCGCGGCCCACACCCGTCCAGCTGCACAGGCGTCGAGCACGACCCGCTCCGCTTCCAGCTTGGAGCGTCCGTACGGATCGCTGTCGGGGTGCTGCGGCAGCGGAATCGCCTCGTGTGTCGGCGCGTGACGATATCGAAAATCGCCGGGATAGACCGCGGTGCTGCTGACGTGCACGAGCCGCGCTCCGGCCCGGGAGGCAGCGTCCACCACATTGGCCGTTCCGACGACGTTGCCGATGCGGTACGGCTCGTACGTCCCGAACGGGCCGAGCGCGGCGGCCGCGTGGAAAACGAGGTCACAGCCGGTAATCGCTTCGTGGAGGGACCCGACATTCTCGAGGTCGCCCGGCACGAGGCGGGCACCGAGATCCGCAAGCCACGCAGCGGCCGCGATGTCGCGTACCAGCGCCCGCACGACGATGCCTTCCGCCAGGAGTCGCTCGACGAGGGCCGAGCCGACCATCCCGGTGCCACCCGTCACGAGCGCGGTGCGCATGCGCCCAATATATGGCGTCGGCTTCCATGACTCTCGTTCGCCGCTTGCTCGCGCTGCTGACATTCGCCGTGATCGTTCTGGCCGCGACGCGTCAGCTGGATTGGCGGTGGGCTGGGCTGCTCGAGCAATTGCGTGGCGCATCGTTCCCTTTCCTGGCACTGGCGCTCGCGGCGAATCTGGCCTCGGTCGTGACGCGAGCGGCGCTCTGGTGGTTGTTTCTGCGCAGCGCCGGCGCGCCCGGGTTCTCCCTCGCGCTACGCGGCACGATTGCCGGACTCGCGTTGAACGGTGTGCTCATAGGGCGTGCCGGCGAGGCCGCTCGCGTGCTGATGGTCGTGAATGGCAGCGCTGTCGCCGGAGCCGCCGCAGTCGCCACAGTGGTCGCGGAGCGCGTGGCCCTGATCGCCGGCTACGTCGTGATCGCGATCGCCGGGAGCGGGTTCATCGAGCTCCCCGACGCCGCCGCGCGACGGTTGCGATTCGCTGTCTGGGCCCTCCTGGGCATTGGGACGCTGGCGGCCATGGGCGTCGTGGTCGCGACGAGGGTCACCGCACGGGCGCGGCAACTCGTTGCCGTCGTTAGGGCCACTCCAATGGCTGTGTGTACCCTGCTGGTCGCCGCAACGTGGATCCTCCAGTTCGCGACTTACCACCTCACGGCTCTCGCGCTCCGGTTTCCGGCACCGCTTTCCGGAAGCCTGGCCGCCCTCGTCCTGGTGAGCGCTGGCACCACAGTGGGGATAACCCCCGGGAACACGGGCGTTATGCAAGTAGCGTATGCTGCGGGGATGCGGATCTCGGGGCTTCCTGTGGACGCCGCCGTGGGCGTGGCCGTCGTACTGCAGGCCGTCCAGACCGTCCCGGTCCTGCTCCTGTGGCTCGCCATGGTGATAGCCGATTGGTGCTGCCCGACGCACCCACTACGACCGAGCAGTGGGGTCGAGCACGGGCGCCGCCACCGTAGCGCCCTCGCCGCCACCACATCCATATTGGGCGACCGAGGTGTCGGGAGTCTTCGCGGCTGGATGTCGTTACGGAGCTGTTTCGCGCCCGGACGTCGTCACGCACGTTCACGGTGACACGATGGGCGGCACGCGCCTAACGCGATGCAGCGCTCTGCGCGACGAGCTGTCACAACCACGGCGGCGCTAGAGACCTCATGGGACATCGCAGAGAGGTTGCCACGCTCTCGCGGGCATCCGCCCCTGTCGCGCCGCTTCCTCTCGTCGGGCGCACCGCCGAGCTGGCGATGCTCAGGCGCGTGCTGGACGAAGCGGCAAGTAGCCGCGGCCGAACGGTGGTTCTCCATGGTGAACCCGGGATCGGAAAGACCCGTCTGGTCCAGGAGACCGTGGAGCTCGCCGGCGCGCGTGGCTGGACGACGGCCATCGGACGGGCGTACCCGGTGGAGACGGGCATGCCATACGCCCCGTTCGCCGATGCGCTGGTACCGCTGCTTCAGCGGTACGATCGCGCGGCGCTCGCGACACTCACCCGCGGTGGTGGCGAGCTCGCCCAACTCTTTCCAGTGCTCGCAAGCCATGAGGACGCCCCACGCGGGCTTCGCGACACACTCGGCGCGAGCCCGGCCGAGCTGAAGGCGCGCTTGTTGTGGAACTTCACACAGTTCCTGACGCGGCTCGCGGCGAAGCATCCGGTCCTGCTCGTGCTCGAGAACCTACAATGGGCCGACGCGTCATCCATCGAGCTCCTGCACTTCACCGCCCGTCAGATCGGCACTGCCCCCATCGTGTTGCTCTGCACGTATAGCGACGCGGAGCGCGACCACAGTACCGCGCTCCGCCAGGCCGAGCAATCGCTTCTCTCGTTAGGCGCGGCCGCGTCGCATCAGCTCGAGCCACTCCCCCGCGCCGCAGTCGACGAACTGCTCTCGCAGATGTTCAAGGCGGGCGAATCGACGCGCGAGTTCGCCGCGCTGCTGTACGGATGGACGCGCGGGAATCCGTTCTTCGTCGAGGAGACGTTGAAGGCGCTGGTGGAGTCCGGTCGCTTGTGGCAGCGCGACGGTCGCTGGATGGGATGGGAGATGGCCGAGATGGGGCTCCCCCGCTCCGTTCGGGATGCGGTCACCGCCCGCGTTCAACAATTGGGGCCTTCCGCGCGCGCACTCGCCGAAGTCACGGCGGTGCTGGGAACGCGTGCGACGTTCGGACAACTTCGGGCCGTGAGCGCGCAGGGTCCCGAGGAGCTCGTTGCCGCTGTCGATGAACTGTGCGCTCAGCGCATTCTGGTTGTCGACAGCGACCAGACCACATATGACTTCGCGCACCCGATCGTGCGCGACACCATCTACCGGGAGATCGGCGGCGCGCGCACACGAATGCTCCACGGCTTGGTCGCTGAATCATTGGAGCGGTACCATGGCCCCCGAGGCCCTGAGCACGCGAGCGAGCTCGCCTTCCACTTCCGACGTGCAGGCGCCGGCGATGGGGCGGATAGCGGCCTGGCGGCGAAGGCAATTCGATATCTGAGTGCCGCTGGACGCGCGGCTCTTGCATCGTACGCAAACCGCGAGGCCGCCGACGCCCTCGCTGAGGCGCTCGCGCTCCTCGCGCGCGAGCCCCAGGCGGACGAGCTCGAGCCGGATGTGACGTTGGTGGAGGATCTGGCGAAGGCACGCCAACGCCTGGGCGAATACGACGCGGCCGAGAAGCTCTGGTATCGCGTGCTTCGTCACGCCGAACGAGCCAATCGCGCCGATCGCGTGGCGGTGATCGAGCGGCGCCTCGGACTCGCCGCCTACTGGTCGGGTCGCCTTCAAGAGGCGCTCACGCACTACCAGGTTGGCCTCGAGGCCGCTCGTGCGAGTCGCTCCGACTCGCAGGAAGCACGCCTGCTGCTCGCACGCGCCACGTGCCTCCAGGAGCTCGGGATGCCCGCGGAAGCTCAGAACGAGGCGGAGCTTGCTCTCTCCATTGCCGAAACGCTGCGTGACCCGGCGTTGCTCGCACGAGTGCATCGAACGCTGCTCCTGCGATACATGTGGGCCGGGTCCACGTCGCTCGCGCGAGAGCATGGCGCACGAGTAATTGCGCTGGCTGATGAGGCGCAGGAGCCTGTCCTCGCGTGGTCTGGACATTGGGCGCTTGCCATGATGGCGGGGCTCACGGGGGACGGACGCGAGATGGACATCAACCTCGGCAAAGCACTGCGGCTCGCCGACGAGCTCCGCTCACCAGTGTTCCGCTTGTGGACCGCCGAGCTCGTGGTTCACTACAAGACGGCGGTCGGCGAATGGGACTCGGCGCTGGAGATTGCCGAGCGCACGATCGCGGAAGGCCGTGTGCTCGGGCAGCGCACCCTAACGCCCCGCATGCTCGTCTGGGCAGGTCTGATCTACCTGGCTCGTGATGAGTTCGAGCAGGGCCGGCGGTATATGGACGAAGCATGGGAGTTGAGCAGCGCGGAGCGGGTGGGACCGCCCGGCGCGCACGACCGGCGCGTGGACGTGCACTCCGTCGTGGTAGCGCACATTGGCCGAGCTTACTCACACATGTTTCAATACGAGTTCACGGACGCGATCCGCATCGCTGGCCGGGGTCTCGCGATCGCCGATCGGTCCGGATATGTGGTTTGGGCGATCTATCGCCTGCTCCCGGTTCTCGCGGAATGCTACTTCCGAGCCGGACAGATCGAGCTCGGCGAAGCGATCGCAAAGCGACTGCGGTCGGAGTCCGAGCGGGTGGGACACAAGTTGGGGCTCGCCTGGGCGTCCGCCGCCGATTCCATTGGTCCCATGCTGCGCGAGGAGTGGGACCAGGCCTTCGGGCTCATGCGACAGGCGATCGAAAAAATGGACGAGATTCCATTCGTTCTCGATTCCGCCCGCCTGCGGCACGAGCTCGCACGCCGACTGGCGCGAGTCGGCGACCGTGAAGCCGCAGCGCGTGAGTACCGGCTCGCGCACGAGGTGTTCGTCCGGTTAGGCACCGAGGGCAACGTCGAACGAGCGCGCGAGGAAATGCGCAGGCTCGGGATGCGGCCGCCGAGCCGTATCCTCCCCGGAAGCGGCGTCGCGGGGCTCACGCAGCGCGAGTCGGACATAGCGCGTCTCGTCGCTGGCCGGAAGTCCAATAAGGAGATCGGCAAAGCGCTTGGCATCTCCTCGCGGACCGTAAGCACGCACCTCTCGAACATCTTCGAGAAGGTGGGCGTGTCATCGCGGGTCGAATTGGCGGACGCAGTGCGGTCGATCGAGTGAGGACCTACTCGCTGGTCGACCTCCGAAACGAGAACAGTTGCGCCGGTCTGCCTGCGCCAGGATTCACGGATTCCTTCAACGGCCGCACGACACCAAGCGCGTCCACGCGCTTGCGGAAATTGCGCTTGTCCAGCGCCTCTCCCAAAATCGCCTCGTGCACGCGCTGCAGCTGCGACAGTGTGAACTTTCTCGGTAGCAGCTCGAACCCGATGGCCGTATAGGCCAGCTTCCCGCGCAGTCGCTCGAGCGCCGTGGCAATGATCGCTTCGTGGTCGAACGCGAGCGGAGCCGGCGTTCTCGTCGCCGGCCACCATTTGGCTTCGGCGGCATCACTGCCTGCAAGCGGTGGCGCCCGATCCGGCGACACGAGCGCATAGTACGCCACCGTGATCACGCGGCCGCGTGGGTCGCGGCCCGGGTCGCCAAAGCTGTAGAGCTGCTCGAGAAATACATCCTCCACGCCGGTCTCCTCCCGCAGCTCACGCCGTGCGGCCTCTTCCAGCGATTCGTTAGGTAGCACGAACCCGCCCGGAATCGCCCAGTTGCCCTGGAAGGGCGGAATGCCGCGCCGCACGAGGAGCACCTGCAGCTCGGCGTCACGGATGGTAAAGATGACAATGTCGACGGTGACGCGTTCCTGCTCACTCGACGAGCGACTGCGCGGGTTCATCGATCCGCTCCGCGAGGACGTTTCCCGGGAATCACCAGTGATGCCGTGCTGCTCGACACTCCCACCGTTGCGATCGCACCCGCATCGAATCGAAGGAAATCACTCTCGATGCCATCGCTGAAGATCACACCGCCCGTGGGCATCAGGGACTGAAGGCGTAAGGTCTGGTTGGCTTCGAGAATCCCCGCGATCTGCTCCGCCGTCGAGTGTCGGCTCACGAACGGCTCGCGCACCGCGAACAGCAGCCGCCGATCATCCCATTCGAGGCGAATCGGCCGGCCGCATGTTCCACCGGCCAGCGTCGTCACGCCTGCCGCCATGTTGAACACCGACGAGATCCAGCCCGTTGACCCTGCGCCGGTTGCCACGAGGACACCACTGGATGACTGCGATTCACGCGCCGATCCGCGCGCCAGTACGTAGCGCATGGACACGTGCGAGCGCGCACCGATGAACAAATCGTTGAACGCGAGCAGTCGCTGGCCGTCATCGAGTCTTGCCTCGGCGAGCGTCACGCGGCGAACGCTCGCTCGGCCGTCGAAGACCGTTGCAATCGCCCCGGCGCATCCATCGGCCAGGAAGGGGAGCAGCACGCCGTCAAATCGCTCCGGGTCGGGGTTCACGCCGAGGAGGGGACGCGCCAGCGTGTACTTCGCGACGTTGGCGACGAGCCCGTCCTGCCCGACGGCCACCACGACATCGTGCTCGCCGAAGGTGTACGTCGGCACCAGATCGCGGTCGATGACGTGCCGCGGGACGCCCACGTCCGTCGCGCGATGGACGAGCGCGACCGCACGTTCGTACGCCGCGTGTTCGCGTTCGTATTCGCCGAAGTCTCCCGTTCCCTGGGCCGAGTGCTCGATGTAGAAGCGAGCCTGGCCGCGCGTGTTGAAGCGGGCGATGAGCTCCTCGAGCCGCGTCCGTCGCGTGACGACGACGATGCGGTCGTACACCTAACGACCCTCGCCCTTCCTGTCCGACGTCACCCTGGCGACAGCCGCCGGCGGTGTCGTGATCAGCTGCGACAGCAGATCCGGCGTCACGGTGAGCGAACCGATCTTCCCCGCATTCTCGGCCATCTCGCGGAAGGCGAGCGCGATCATCAGCTTGGGGTCGGTGCCGCCGGCCGAGACCGCGAGCAGTGTTCGCCAGTCGACATCGCGGACTGGCTGGAGCGTGGCCGACAGCGCATAGGCGCGCGAATCGGCTTCGGCGCGCTCGTTCTCGGTTTGCTTGGCCAGCAGATCCGAGCGCTGCTCCTCGATCGCGATGTCGGCAGCCATTCGCGTTTCACGGATCTGGCGCTGTTTTTCCTGAACCGCGATCTCGGTCTGCAGCTCGCTCTCCTTGATGCGACGCTCCTGCTCGACCGCAGCGTTGCGCCGCGCGTAGATAGCTTCGTCGCTCTGGCGCTGCAGCGCCTCTCTCGCTGCAGCCTCCAGCGCCCGACCGATTTCCGGGGTCGGCTTGATGGCGACGATGGTCACGTCGAGGATGCTGACGCCGAGCATCCGGACCGCCTCGCTGGAGCGGAGTTCGTCGAGCACATGGGCGACCACGTCACCCGTGCTGACGAGCGCGTCGCGCAGCGTTAGGCGCTGGACCACATCGTGGGCCTGGATCTGCGCCGCGTTGACGAGGCGCTCCCCGAGCTTTTGCGGATCGTCGCTGGCATGATGTCCCCGCCGATCGAGGCTGAAGTCGAGGACACTCCCGAGCCGGTGAGGGTCCGTGACCTGATAGGTGAGCTGCCCCTGAATGGTGACGGTCTGGAAGTCGCTCGTCGTCTCGGTGAAGACGAACGGACGGTCTGCGCTTCCGATGGGGATGGCGACGATGCTGGATGCAGGGCTGTAATACAGGAAGGCCAGTCCGGCGCCTTCACGCCTTACCCGACCGCCCTGGTAGTGGATCACGTAGGTGGTGGGCCGGGCTTTCATGAACGCAAGCATTTGGCGGCCTCGTTGTTAGTGTACTATGGACACTAATATGGTGTCCATGGCACACTAATGTCAAGGGACAGGATTGCCGCCCCACCGGAAGTAGTACAAACGGGTAATGGCGAAAATGTGACGTCATCGCGTTCGTTTGACACGCTATGCCATCGTCTTAGCTAAGGCGTAGCTGTAAGGGAATCGCCGACTTTCGAGCGGCTCGAGACTTCGCCATCGATGTTGGCGCCGGTACTTCTCGAAGTTCGTTCGTAGCGCGTCGCACCAGCGAGCCCGGAATCGAGCCATGCGCAACTCGCCGTTGAGTCTGCTCCAATGGGACCTTCCCCGAGCTCGAACCCGCATCCTCACGGTCCTGACGGTCATCGCTGCCGCCGGCTTCCTCGGATGTGAAGACGATGTGGTCTACCAGGATCGCCCGCCGTTCAACCCGCCGGCGGACGCAGCCGCGAGCTTCCTCGGCTACTACGACCCGACAATCCAGAAGACGACCTGCGGCAACTGCCACGCCGACTTTGCGGGCAGTTGGAGCGGAACGGCACACGCCCACGCCTACAACACCCTGAACTCGAACGCCGGCAAACAGGACTCGTGCTTCGGCTGCCACACGACGAACGGGCGAGGCAACGCCGCCGTCGGGACGACCGCCGGTTGGGACGGCGTCAAGAGCTCCGTGTACCAGGACGTGCAGTGCGAGAGCTGCCACGGCGCCGGACTCCAGCACGTCGAAGGCATCGGCCAGGGCAATCTCGTTAGGCCGCTGGCAAATCTGGGGTTGAACGGCACCGGCAACTGCGGCGACTGCCACAGTGGAGCCCACCACCCGTTCGTGGACGAGTGGAAGCAATCTAAG
>DATCGG010000201.1:0-8512 GCA_036509075.1 Gemmatimonadaceae bacterium | reverse complement strand
GCATCGCCGCCATGGCGATCACCGCGTGGAGGTGATCGGGCGTCGCAATGACCACGGCGTCGATGTCCTTCTGCTTGTCCAGCATCTGGCGGAAGTCATCGTACTTGGTGGCCTTCGCGTATGCGTCGCGCAGCTTCGTTTGCTCGGGCGTCATGCCGGTCTGCCCCTCCCGAACCCGGAGCTCACGCGCGAGCGAGCGCTCGACGAACGGGAAGTCCACGTCGCAGATGGCGACGACGTTCTCGTCGAGGAAGCGTTTCATGTTCTGCATGCCCATGCCGCCGATTCCCACGAAGGCGACGTTGAGCGTCCTCGACGGCGGCTGGTACCCGCGACCGATGACGTGGCGTGGGACGATCATCGCGCCGAGCGCAAGCTTGGCGGTATCACCGACGAACTCGCGGCGAGTGTAGCGATTGGACATTGAGGGGATCTCGGTGGAGGGCGACGAATAGCTCCACGACTATACGCCGGTGTCACACGGGGGACTAGGGACTGGGGACTCGGCCGGGAACCTTCTACCGCCGCGGAGGTTTCGTCGACGCTAATAGCATCCCGGCCGAGTCCCTAGTCCCTGTCGTTCAGTCAGCTGTCATGATGAACAGCGGCGCCCCGTCGAACTCGTAGATGGGTCGGAGCCGAGCCGTGTTGTAGTACTTCGGAACATCCACGACCTTCTTCTCCGACGTCACGCTCGTGATCGGGACGCTGTCATAGAACCCCTTGTGGATGCTGACGAGTCGCCCGTAGCGGCCCTTGAGGATCAGGTCCAGCGCGAGGTTGCCGAAGGCCATTGGCACGATCGAGTCGAGCGCGTCCGGGTCGCCCGAGCGAACGAGGTAGCCGAGCCGCTGATTCACGACGTCGATCCGCCGGCCGTTGTTGTACTTTGGCGAGTACTCCTTGAGCGCGGAGGCAACCTTGTCGCCGATCCCGCCGAGCTTGCGGTGCCCGAACATGTCGACGTCGTGGCCCTCGAAGCTCATGCCCTCTTGCGTCGTTAGGCTCGCCCCCTCCGAGACCAGGACCACGGCGTAGCGGCTCGGGTTCCGGTTGCGGTCGTACGTCAGCAGCTCCGCCAGGTGTTGCACGTCGACGGCATGCTCCGGGATTACACACCGATCCGCGGCGCCGGCCATCGTCGGGAGCAGCGCGGTGAATCCGGCATAACGCCCGAACACCTCGATCACGAGGAAACGCTCGTGCGAGCCCGCCGAGGTCCGCAGGCTGTGCGTTGCCTCGATCGTTCGCGTGACGCAGGTGCTGAACCCGATGCAGTAGTCCGTGCCGTAGACGTCGTTGTCCATCGTCTTCGGGATGGCCACGACGTTCACGCCCTCGTCGTGCAGACGCTTGCCATAGCTCAGCGTGTCGTCGCCGCCAATCGGAATCAGGGTATCGACGCCAAGGTGCTCGAGGTTCTTGAGTACGTCCTTCGTGATGTCGTTGACCTTCTGGTCGTAGCCACTGAGGTGGTGCGGCACGCGCTCGCGCGGCAGATGACTCGGCCGGGTGCGCGACGTGTGCAGGAATGTTCCGCCCGTCCTTCCTGCTCGGTTCACGATCGCCTCGGACAATACCTGCACGTTGTCACTGTTGTCAGCGCCCTTCTCGGGGACGTAATCGACCAGGCCGGCCCACCCACGCCTGATGCCGACAACCCCATAGCCTTCCCGCAGGGCTCGGATGGTGATCGCCCGAATCGCCGGATTCAAACCAGGCACGTCTCCGCCACCAGTCAGGATGGCAATCGTCCCCTTCGTACTCGCCATGCGCTCTCGTCCTCAGTGACTGTGCTCGTCCTCAAATCACTTGCCCGCCATGGAAGCTAATGGAATCGGTTCCAGCGGAGACAGACGACGGTATGGCAGCCGGCGAGCGAGGCCGATTAGAATCCACAAAGCATAGGCCTCCCGGAGCATGGCAATGAACGAAGACGTCTTCAATCTCGACCTGCGGAAGTTCCTCAAGCGGTTTGGAGTTACCGCTCAGCGCGAGATCGAGCGCGCGGTAACGGACGCGATCAAGAGCGGGCGACTCACGGGTTCCGAGACGCTCGAGGTGCGCGCGACGCTCACGATCCCGGACGTCATCGCCGAGCTGCGCATCGACGGTCAGATCGGCCTCTCGGAAGGCGCGTCGCGCGAGGCGACGTAGTCATCCCGAGCCGACCGGCGAGGGATCACGATCCTCCCGGTAGTGGGCCCTCTTTCGGGACGAGCGCGATCCTTCGCTTCGCTCAGGATGACACGGAGCCTCACTCCGAACGCAACGCCGTGACCGGATCGACCCGTGCCGCTCTCAGCGCCGGGACGACGCACGCGCCAAGCGCGACGATGGCGAGCACGGCTGGCACCGATACGAACACGGCGGCGTCCGTCGGCGTCACGCCGTAGAGAAAACCGGCGAGCACTCGGCTCGACGCGAGCGCGCCGGCGACGCCTAACGCCACGCCGACTCCGGTCAGTGTTCCCCCTTCGCGCAGCACCATCGCCAGGACATCGCGGGCAGACGCGCCGAGCGCCATGCGCACGCCGATCTCTCGCGTGCGGCGCGCGACGGTGTACGCGACGACTCCGTACACGCCGACCGCGCCCAGCGTCAGCGCAACGATCGCGAACGTTGCCAGCAGGAGCATCGTGAATCGGGCCCGCGCGGCCGAGTTGGACACGAGCTCTTCGAGCGGGCGGACCGCTTTGACCGGCACTGATGGATCGACTGCCGCCACCGCACTTCGAAGCGCCGAGGCGATCGTCGCCAGATCACCCTCGCCGCGAATGACGAGTGTCATCTGGGTCGGAAACCAGAACCCGGCGACGTTCCCCATCGGGAGGTAGATGCTCACCTCGCCGGCGCTGTTCAGGCTGTCGCGTTTCACGGTCCCCACCACCCCAACCACCGTCACCCACGGCTTCACCCACACCGGCCGGAATCGCTGGCCGAGCGCGGGCGCGTTAGGCCAGATGCGCTTTGCCGTGAGCTCGTCCACGACGGCGACGGCTGCCGATGTCGTGTCACGATCGGCCGCGCCGAAACCGCGTCCGCTCTTGAGCGGGATCCCCATGGTCCTGAAGTAGTCATCGCTCACGACCGTCTGCACGAGCATCGGGACCAACCCGCCGGGCGCAACGGGATTCGCCTCGATGTCCGCGGCGAACGAGCTCTGCACGCTGCCGGCCCCACCGAACGGCAGCACGCTCGCGACGGCAACCGATTTCGCCCCGGGAATGGCGCGCGCGCGGTCGAGCACTGCCGCGAAGAACTGTCGCGCGCGAGCCGCGCTGTCCCGCGGGAACGCCGGAATCGGGATATCCGCGGCGACGACCTGCTCTGGCCGGAACCCCAAATCGACCTGGTGAAGTCGCCAGAAGCTCTTGATCAGGAGTCCCGCACCGGCCACGAGGATGACGCCCAGCGCGATCTCGCCGATTACGAGCACCTCGGAGAGTCGGCGACGGGCCACCGTTCCCGCTGCACTGCGCGTCGCACCGAGCACCGTCTGGAGGGTCGGACGTGATGCCCGGAGCGCCGGTGCAAGCCCGAACACCAGGCTGGTCACGAGCGCGGTGACCATCGTAAACGCGAGCACACGCAGGTCGATCGCGACCTCCGCGATGCGCGGCATGCCGGCCGGCACGAGCAGGAGGAGACCGCGAACCCCGGCCACGGCGACCGCAAGTCCGAGCGCGCCACCGACCAGGCCGAGCATAATGCTTTCTGTGAGGAGCTGCCTAACGATCCGACCGCGGCCGGCCCCCAGCGACGCGCGGATCGCGATCTCTCGCTCGCGCGCGGCGGCTCGGCCAAGCAGCAGGTTCGCGACGTTGACGCACGCGATGAGCAGCACGACCGCGACCGCGCCGAACAGCACCATCAGCATGGGCCCGATGTCCCCCACGACCTTGCGCTCGAGTGGCACAACCGTGACGCCGGTCCCCCACGCGTCAGGCATTCGCCACGGGAACGAGCTGCGCGCGCGGTCGATCAGCATGGCCATCTCCTGCTGCGTCCGCGCGACGCTCACGCCGGCTCGTAACCGGCCGATGACATTCAGGTGACTCGTGCCCCAATACCTGCCGATGTTCGCCCGCGACGCGTCGAGAGAGATGGGTACCCAGAAGTCGACCGCCGGCGATGGGAAGTGAAAGTCGGCCGGCGCGACGCCGATGACGGTGCGCGCGATGCCGTCGATAATGACCGTCCGACCGATAATGCTCCGGTCGCTGCCGAAGCGCTGCTCCCAGAGCGAGTGCCCGAGCACGGCGATCCGGTCGCGGCCCGGCAGGTCCTCTCCGTCTATGAATGTGCGTCCCACTTCCGCGCGTACCCCAAGCACATCGAAGAACCGGCTCGTGACCTCGGACATGACGAGCCGCGCCGGTTCCGACGTGCCCGTCATGCTCACGGCGGTACCACCCGAGTACCCGGCGATGGGATCGAGCGTTCGAGTCGCGTTGCGTACCTCGACGAACACGCCCGGCATCATGGAGGCATCAGGCCAGACGCTGACGAGCCGATTGGGTTCGGCATACGGAAGTGACTTGAGCAACGCGGCATCGACCACCGAAAAGATCGCCGCGTTGGCGCCGATGCCGAGCGCCAGTGTGATCGAGGCGATGATGAGGAAGGAGGGTCGTCCGAGGAGCGCACGCGTCGCGAAGCGAATGTCCTGCCTGAGCGCCTCCCACCAATCGACGAGGCGTTCGCGCTCGACGCGATTGCGATCGATCGCGATGATCTCGTCGTGTGCGGCACCGAGGTCACCGAACTCCTTGGCGGCCTTTGCTTCGGCTGCCTGACGAGTCATCCCGCGCGACATGAGCGCCTCGACGCGGGTCTCGACGTGGAACCTGAGCTCGTCGTCGACCTCACGCTCCACGTCACGCACGGCCGGAGGCTGGCGCAGCAATTTACGAACACCGGATCCCAATCTCATGGTGGTCCTCGAGGCTTACGAGGCGGCGCGCAGCACCCTGAACACGGCTTCGGCGTATTGTGTCCATCGCGTCGTCTCAGCGCGGAGTTGTGCGCGACCTCGCGCGGTCAGCTCGTAGTACTTCGCCTTGCGGTTGTTCTCCGAGAGTCCCCATTCGGATTCGACCCAGCCTCGATCCTCGAGTCGGTGCAGCGCGACGTAAAGCGCCCGGTCCTCCACGTTCAGCGTCTCGCCAGACGTCTCGCGAATCCACGTCGCGACGGCGTAGCCGTGACGTGGCCCGAACATGAGCGCCTTGAGAACGAGCACGTCGAGCGTGCCCTGGAGGAGTGCGAGGTCACTGGCTGGAGGCATGGCGTTCCCCGGAATTGTTCCGGGGAAGTGTGCGCACGTATCCCCGGGCGGTCAAGGAATGAGACACGAAAACCGGCGCCGAGGTTGGCCGACGCGGGACCCTCGAGGTGGACACGCTCGTGAGGTCACAGTAGCGTGACGTGGAGGCCGAGGAGTCATTTCGTCGCTACGCTCACCGAGGACCATGCCAATGACCGAGTATGCCCGTCGCTCCATCGTCGACCGGATGAAGGGAGCCGCGATGCTCGACGTCGCCACGTATGAGGAGGTCGAGCACGACAACGATGCGACCGGTCAGGCGGCGGTCGTGGTCGTTATCGTGGCGATCTGCACGGCCATTGGCGCGGTGTGGCGCGGTGGTCCGTCGATCATTGCCGGGCCGATCAGTGCCGTGCTTGGATGGCTGTTGTGGTCAGCGGTGACCTACGTGATCGGCGACAAGTTGCTGGGCGGCACCGCGACGTGGGGGGAGTTGCTGCGCACGATCGGGTTCGCGCAGTCACCAGGCGTGCTCATGATCTTTGGGATCATCCCGATCCTGGGCGGGTTGGTGCGCGCGGTGGTCATGATATGGCTGCTTGCTTCCGGGATCGTTGCGATTCGTCAGGCGCTGGATTTCTCGACGGGTAAGGCGATACTGACGGCGTTTCTTGGGTGGATTGCCATTGTTGCGCTGGCGTTTCTGACCGGTGGTGGGAGCTGGTTCAGGATGTAGTGCACCGTAGCCTTGGTTGCGCAACGAGCCGTGTGAGACGGCAGACTGCAGAGAACTGAAGACGGCAGACTGCAGACGGCAGGTTGCAGAAGGCAGAGAAATCGAGTTCCGTTGCCATCTGCCCACTGCCGTCTACCGTCTGCAGGTCTCTGCCGTCTGCCGTCTCCGGGTGGGGCGTCTTCCGCGTTAGGCGCCAGGCCCGAACGGATCCTCCAGCGACGGACTCTGCGGCGTCATGAGCTCCGCCCCATCCGCCGTGATGACCATGTCGTCCTCGAGCCTCACCCCGAACTCACCCGGGATGTAGATCCCCGGCTCATCACTGAACGTCATCCCCGGCTCGAGCTTCTGCGTGTTGCCCTTCACGAGGTACGGCCACTCGTGACCATCCATGCCGATGCCGTGGCCAACACGGTGCGTGAAGTACTTGTAGCCCGGACCGAAACCCGCGTCGGCGATCACCTTCCGTGCGGCCGCATCGACCGCCTGACACTCGATGCCCGGGCGCGCGGTCTTCACCGCCGCCGTCTGCGCCTGGTGTTCGATGTCGAAGACCTTCTTCATCCGGTCCGTCGCCTTGCCTAACACGAACGTCCGGCTGATATCCGAGTTGTAACCCTCCACCTGGCAGCCGCCGTCGATCAGCAGGATCGTGCCCTCGCGGATCACCTGCGGCGTGACCGACCCGTGCGGCAGCGCGGAGTACTCGCCGACCTGCACGCCCGCGTCACCGCGGTAGCCCAGCCGCTGGTGCGCGGTGGAGACGAGACTGGCAAACTGATTCTGGGTCATGCCATCGGCGAGCGACTTCCACGCCGCCTCGTACGCCTTGAGCGTGACGGCGCTCGCGTGACGCATGAGCGCGAGCTCGGCGTCGGACTTCACGCCTCGGCATCCGGCAGTGACTGGCGTCCCGCTCGTCAGGCGGAGGGTCGGGAGCGCTTTCGCCACATTGTCGGAGAAGACGAATCGCACCGTCTCCTCGATGCCTAACGTACCAGTGGCGAGCCCGCGCGAGCGCAGGCCGTCGGCGATGAGCGCGGACGGGCTCTCATCTTCTTCCCATGTGTGGACCTCGGTGCCCTTGTCGAGCGGGCCCGAGCGCACCTGCTCCATCGCGCGGCCCTCCTCGAACTTCGGGCAGACGATGAACGGCGTCCCCTTCACCGGAAGAATGAGCGCCAGCATGCGCTCGCTCAGTCCCCAGCGGATGCTCGTGAAGTACTGCATCGACGTGCCGCCGGTGAGCATGAGGGCGTCGATCTGGTTCTCGCGCATGAGGCGCATGGCCTTGTCGATCCGCGCGCGCCGCTCCTCCACCGTGATCGGCTTCACCCCCGCGGTCATCGGCTTGAGCGCGGCGATCGCCGGCGGCAGCGTGCCACCTTGGTACGGGCTCGCCTCGTTCGTTGGAGCGTCGTGGGCGGCGGCGGGTCGAGCCTTCGCGAGAACGACACCGGCAGCCGCGATGGTGCTGGTGCCGAGGAAGGTGCGGCGGGTTGGCATTGTCGGATGCAGGGTGCGGGGATTCGGCGCTGCGTGTCTCGTGGCGGGCGGCTGGGGCCCTCCCGCGCATGTTGGCGACGCTCGCCGCTCAGGGCAAGGTCGAGCGCTCAAGACGATCCACGGGTGACGCCTGGCCCGCGCTCGAGTCGGCCTGGCGTGTGGCGCATGCGACGCCCATGATGGCGGGCACGTATCCCTAAAACCATCCCTTCCTCATGCCCAACCCGATCCGCCCGCTCTCCACCACGATCGCGCTGCTTTGCCTTATCGGACTCGCCGCACCGGCCGATTCACAGGGCTACGACCCGTCCCTCTTCCAGGAAATGCGGTGGCGGATGATCGGCCCCTTCCGCGCGAGCCGCACGAAAGCCGGCACCGGCGTGCCGTCACAGCCCAACGTGTTCTACATCGGGGTCGTGAACGGCGGTGTGTGGAAGACGACGGACTACGGCCGCACGTGGGACCCAATCTTCGACGAGCAGGGCACGGGTTCAATCGGCGCGATCGCCGTCGCACCATCGGACCCAAACGTCGTGTACGTGGGGAGCGGCGAGGGACTCCAGCGACCCGACCTCTCCGTCGGCGATGGCATCTACAAGTCCACTGACGCCGGGAAGACCTGGACCCACCTCGGCCTTCGCGACGGCCAGCAGATCCCGCAGATCGTCATCGACCCCCGCGACCCCAATCGGCTCTTCGTCGCCGTCCTCGGGCACCCGTACGGGCCTAACGCGGAGCGCGGGATCTTCCGCTCGACCGACGGCGGCCGGACGTTCGAGAAGGTGCTCTATAAGGATGAGAACACCGGTGGCATCGACGTCGCGTTCGATCCGCAGAATTCCCAGACCATCTACGCCGCCATGTGGGAGGCGCGTCAGGCGCCCTGGGAGAACGGTGCGTTCAGCGGGCCAGGGTCGGGGCTATTCAAGTCCACGGATGGCGGCGCGACGTGGCGACAGGTCGGCCAGGGATTGCCGACGTTCGATCGCGATGGGCTCGGG
>DATCGG010000200.1:0-19137 GCA_036509075.1 Gemmatimonadaceae bacterium | reverse complement strand
GTCGAGATGCTCGTCGGCGAAAGCGATGCGGCGGTGCGACGGATCGCGTATCTGCTGTCGATCCCGTCTGATTTCTCGGTCCCGCAGCTCCGTGTGGACCCCATGTGGGACCCGTTGCGCAGCAACCCGGGGTTTCAGCGGTTGGTCGCCGCTGGCAAGTGAGGGCGGGGTGCGAGCCCGACCCAGGGCTCGCGTGCGCCTAACGTCATGAGGGGAAGCTGCTCGCTGCGTGCCGCTGCTGGCTGCATGCCGCTGCTTGGCTGGTAGCCGAGTGCTCCGGGCTACTGCCGCGTGCTGCTGGCTGCTGCTATTAGCCCAACGAGCCCGGTCGGGACGCACTGTTCCCGGTTCCCCGTTCCCGATTCGCTCCCGTCTCCCGTCTCCCGCTTTCCGCTTCCGGGTGTAACAGCTGACCTGGGGCGATCCCCGGGGGTTGTGGGCGAGTGGCCCCGTCCTATCTTGAAATCGACAAACCGCCGGCGATCGGCTCACGCCAGTGTGAGCCCGCCGTGCTCTGCCGCGCTCGCACGCACGCGCACACCGCGATGGTGCGGCGTGCCGAAATTCCGAGGTGCTTCCGACGGTGCCGTCCGACACGTCCCGGTCTGTCACCGAGCTGCTCGATGCATGGGGCCGCGGCGACCGGGCGGCCCTCGATGCGCTCGTGCCCGCAGTCTACGCGATGCTGCACCAGCAGGCAGAGCGCGCCCTGCGTGGTCAGCCGGAGGGGCACACGCTGCAGCCGACGGCGCTCGTGCACGAGGCGTACGTGCGCCTGGCCGACCAGCCGGGCGCCGGCGCGAACAATCGCGCGCACTTCTTCGCCGTTGCCGCGATGGTGATGCGGTCCGTCCTCGTCGACCACGCCCGCGCCCGTCAGCGCGCGAAGCGCGGTGGCGACGCGCGCCCCCTGTCGCTGGGAGCCGCCGGCGACGTGCCCAATCCGGACGACACTGTTGACGTAGTCGCACTCGACGAGGCGCTCGACCGGCTCGCCGACCACGACGCGCGCAAGGCGCGCGTGGTCGAGCTTCGCTACTTCGTCGGCCTGTCCATCGAGGAGACGGCACAGGCGCTCGACTCCTCGCCGGCGACCATCAAGCGCGAGTGGACCGCCGCCCGCGCGTGGCTCCGCCGCGAACTTACGACCGCCTAACGCGTCGCCGGATGCAAGACATGGGCGGGCGGATCAGCGCCGAGCGGTGGACCGCGATGATGTCGATTTTCTCCGACGCCGTCGAGCTGCCGGCGGAGGAGCGGTCGGCATTCGTCGCGCGGGCCTGCGGCAGCGATGCGGAGCTCTTGCGGGAGGTCGTGTCGCTCCTCATGGCGCACGACGGCGACGCCGAGTTCCTCGAGTCGCCGCTCGTCAAGGCCAGGGGCGACGCTCCGGACCTCGGCGGGCGTCTGCAGGAAGCGTTAGGCACGGCGTTCCACGTCGACCGCGAGCTCGGCGGCGGAGGCATGAGCCGCGTGTTCGTCGCCCTGGAGACGAAGCTCGGCCGGCGCGTCGTGGTGAAGGTCCTCCCGCCGGAGCTGCGCGCGGTCATGAGCGCCGAGCGCTTCCACCGCGAAACGCGGCTCGCCGCGGCGCTGCGCCACCCGCATATCGTCCCGCTGCTCGCCGCCGGCGAGTCAGAGGACGGACTCGTGTACTTCACGATGCCGTACATCGAGGGCGAGTCGCTGGAACAGCGGCTCGCGCGCGAGGGCCGGCTGCCGCTCGCCGACGTCGTGGCGATCGTACGCGAGGTGGCCGACGCGCTGGCGTACGCGCACGCGAACGGCGTGGTCCATCGCGACGTGAAGCCGGCGAACGTCCTCATCGACGGCCGTCACGCCGTGGTCGCCGATTTCGGCGTGGCGAAAGCGATCGCGCTGGCCCGCGGCGAGTGGGATCACGCACATGACCCGGCAGTCGTACTCACTGACGCCGGGTTCGTGCTGGGCACGCCGGCGTACATGAGCCCCGAGCAGGCGAAAGGCCACGAGATCGACGCCCGCACCGACGTCTACAGCCTCGGCTGCATGACGTACGAGATGCTCACCGGGCAGCTTCCCTTCCCCGACATGGGCCTCAAGGGGATCGTGCGGCGCGTTCGGGAACCGCCGCCCGCGCCCAGCGCCCATTGTCCCGACTTGCCGCGTGCCGTAGACGACGTCGTGGCGAGGTCACTGGCACCGAGTGTCGACGACCGCTTCCAGAGCACGACCGCGCTGGCTGAGGCGTTAGGCGCTGCCGCCGCGACCTCGCCGACCGCCGACCGCAGTCCGCACGCCGCCTGGACGCGGGCCCTTCGGCGATGGCCGTGGCTGGTGGCTGCAGTGTTGGCCATCACGGTTGGCCTGACGGCCGGCGTCGTGGCCCTGCGCCGCGCGTCAATCGCTGCCCCCGCTGGCGCCACCGCGCCGGCTACCGCACCTAACGCCGATTCAGCCAACCAGGCGACGCCCACCGCCACTGGCCCGACACTCGCCGTGCTCCCGTTCGAGAACATCGGGCACGCGGACGACGCGTACTTCGCCGAGGGCGTGAGCGACGAGCTGACGAGCCGCCTGACGAGCGTGTCGGGCGTGCAAGTGATGTCTTCGGGCAGCACGCGGCAATACCGCAACACGTCGAAGTCGCGCGCCGATGTGGGCCGAGAGCTCGGCGTCGATTACGTGCTCGACGGTCACGTGCGGTGGGATCGCGCGGACTCGGCGGCACGACGCGTGCGCATCACGGTCGAGCTGATCCGTTCGCGTGACGGGAGCTCGGTGTGGTCCGACCGCTACGAGGCGAAGACCGAGGGCCTGTTCGCGATGGAAGGCGCCATCGGCGAGAAGGTCGCCGCGGCGCTCGAGGTTGCGCTCGATGAGCCCGAACGGCGCACTATTTCGGCTCGGCCGACGGAGAACTTCGAGGCGTACTCCTACTTCCTGCGCGGCGAGGCGCTTCGCACCGCGGAAGAGGACGCGTTCAACGCGTCGCCGCGCGCGGTCGCCATGTACGAGCGGGCCGTCGCGCTCGACCCCAAGTTCTCGCTCGCGTTCGCGCGCCTGGCGCAGACGCACGGCGCGATTTACTGGGCGAACACGGATCGGACCGCGAAACGTCTCACGCTCATGCGCGAAGCGGCGGAGACGGCGATACGCCTCGACCCCGGCCTTCCCGAGGGGCATCTCGCGTTAGGGTACTACTACTATCGCGCCCTGCGCGACTACGACCGGGCACTGGCGGAGTTCTCCGCCGCCCTGGAGCGTCAGCCGGGACGCGGCGACCTGCTCGTCGCGCGCGCAGCAGTCCTGCGTCGTCAGGGACGCTTCGCCGAGGCGGCGGCGAATCTCGCGCGCGCCGTGGAGCTCGACCCGCGCTCGCCGGAGCCGGCGTTCAATCTCGCGATGACCTACGGGAGCATTCGGGACTACCCTAACGCCGTGCGCTATATCCAACGGACATTGGCGCTGAGCCCGCGGTGGGCTGGCGTATATGCCGACCTGGCCATGGCGCTCGTGGCGTGGCGGGGCGACGTGTCCGGAGCGCGACGTGCGCTGCGCGATGGAATGGGGCTGCCGGATGCGGGGAAGATGCTCGACCGGATGCGCTTTCAGGCGCCGATGCTCGTGGCGTCGAGCCCGAGCGACAGTGCACTGCTGCGAAGCCTGACGGTCGACATGTTTCGCGGCGACACCGCGCAGTTCCTGGTCTGGAAGGCGGACTGGGCGCGCCGGCACAACGACCCGACGCGCGGCCTAACGTACGCGGACTCGGCCCGCACGATCCTCGAGCGGCGTGTCGCGGCGGACCCCGGGGAAGGCGGGCCGCGGATGTTGCTGGCGCTTGCGTTCGCGCAGCTCGGGCGCAAGGCGGACGCGCTGCGCGAAGGCAAGCGGGCCGCGGAGATCCTCCCGGTGTCCCGCGATGCGGTCGATGGCGCAGACCTCCAGGAGGACATGGCTTACGTCGAGCTGCTGGTCGGTGATCACGATGCAGCGATCAGGCGGCTCACCTACCTGCTGACGATCCCGTCGGATGTGTCGGTGCCGATGCTCCGCGCCGACCCGATGTGGGATCCGCTGCGAAACAACCCGCGCTTTCAACGGTTGGTCGGCATGGCTCAGTAACGCGCTGCGATCATCGGGAGCGGGAAGCGAGGGTTGACAACCGCCTCGCTCCGGATGACACCGACTACGGAACGCCCCGCCCAACAAGCGGGGCGTTTTGTCATCGGAGAGCCGCGTGAGCCGATCGGCGGCCGATTGTCGATTTCCTAAATGAAGACTGCTCGCGCGATCGCACTGCGCGGCGCGTCCCGCCTCACCGACAATCTCGAGGTTGTTATGTCGATCTCACTTCGCTGTACCGCGCTCCTGCTCACCGCGGTCGTCGCAGCTGGTTGCGATCGCGACGTCGACCGCACGACCGCGCCGACCCGGCCAGATGTACGTCCCGGGCTCGCCCTCGCCGTGCCAACCACAGCGAACCCAATGGTGGTCGCGGGAGCCTACCACGGGTGCGCTCTGCGCGCGGAGGGCACCATCGCCTGTTGGGGCGACAACGCCAACGGCGAGGCATCGCCTCCCGCCGGCATCTACACCCAGGTCAGCACTCGAGGCGAAACCGCGTGTGCCCTGTCACAAGCGGGTGAAGCCTCGTGCTGGGGGCTTTGGGGACTTCCAGCACCCGGGGGTCCGTTCGTCCAGGTCTCAGCGGGCAACTTCACCTCGTGCGGGTTACGACCCGACGGCTCACTCAGCTGTTGGGGTTATGGCGGGTTCGGTGTGGCGAGTCCCCCGAGCGGCAACTTCACGCAGGTCTCGGTGGGACGCGGTCACGCCTGCGCTCTGAAGGACAACGGCACGATTGCGTGCTGGGGCACCGACGTGTTCGGGCGGATCAGCAACACACCAGGCGCGCCGACGGGCCGAAAGTTCACGCAGGTGTCCTCCGGCATCGTGCATAGCTGCGCGCTCCTCGATGACGGGTCGGCGAAGTGCTGGGGCGACAACCAATTCGGCCAGCTCGACGTTCCGGCGCTGCCGGCCGGCGTGCAGTACACCCAGGTGAGCGCGGGCACCGCAGACTTCTACGATCCGGTGTACTCGTTTCACAGCTGCGGCCTTCGCAGTGACGGGACAGCCGTATGTTGGGGCGGCGGCGGACAAGGCCAGCTCAACGTTCCGGCGCTCCCCGCCGGCGTAACCTACACGAGCATTTCGGCTGGCTGGTTCCACTCCTGCGCCTCGCGGTCCGACGGCGCGGTGCTCTGCTGGGGGCTGTACACCGCAGGACAGATCAACGTGCCGCCGACGCTCAACCTGCTCAAGCGCACGCAGCCGATCGTCTTCACCCCACCCGTGCCGAACCCAGCGGCGTTCGGTACCGTCTTCGACCTCGTGCCTAACACGGGATCGGGGAGTCCGGTCGTCCTGCAATCGCTCACCCCGGCGGTGTGTGTGATCAACGAGAGCATGACATCCGTCTCGTTCCTTGCGCAGGGTACCTGCTCGTTCACCGTCGACCGCGCGGGAAACGCCGACTACGAGCCGGCGCAGCTCACCGTGACCGTGACCGTAGCCAAGAAACCGCAGTCCATCGCCTTTGACCCCGCGCTGCCGGCGGAGGCGCCGATCGGTTCGCAGCTGAGCGTCACGGCGACCGGGGGCGCCTCCGGAAACCCGGTCGCGTTCTCGGTGCTCACGCCAGGGACGTGCGCGCTGAGCGGCAATGTGCTCAGCCTAACGAATGTCGGCGCGTGCACAGTGGCAGCCGACCAGGTCGGGAACGCCGAGTATGAAGCGGCTCCGCAACAGACGGCGACGGTCGCGGTGCGCTGGCCGTTCACGGGCTTCGTAGGCCTCAAGGCGCCGCCGGCGCTGAACACCGGCATAAGACCCGGGAACACGGTTGCCATGAGGTTCTCGCTCGGCGGAAACCGCGGCATGTCGGTGCTGGCCGGCTCACCCACCGTCGCGGCGTATCCCTGCAACTCGACACTCCCTCCGCCGGGGGCCGGCTCGCCGAACGTTGGCACCCTCGATTACAACGCGACGGCGCAACAGTACACATACAACTATGTGACGCTCAAGTCTCGCGCATCGAAGAGCTGCGTCCAGTTCAGCCTGACGCTCGCGGACGGCAGCATTCACACCGCGCTGTTCCAGTTCAAGTAGCGCCACTCTCTCGCTCTCACGAGCGAGCGGCGGCACGGAGCGGAAGTCCGCCCCCGTGCCGCCGCGACCATGCCGGTCCGGTGGTTCCAGCGCAGGCCGCGCCGCTGGTCGAGATTCGCTTCCCCGCCGGGGAGCACGAACGGGGTTGTGGTCGATTGGCACCATCCTATTTTGGGAATCGACAGTCGGCCCGCGGATCGGCTCAGCATACTGGACGGCGATTCCTCGACTTCGGCCGCCGCTCGGCCATCCCTCGCAATGACAACGGCCTAACGGGGAGCAGGACGTGCAACGCGTGAGCGGGCAGGTCAGCGCCGAGCGCTGGGAGGCGATGACGTCGATCTTCGCCGACGCGGTCGAACTGCCGCCCGACGAGCGATCGGCGTTCGTCGCCCGGGCCTGCGGCAGCGACGCCGACCTCCTGCGGGAAGTCGTGTCGCTCCTGATGGCGCACGACGGCGACGGCCAGTTCCTCGAGTCGCCGATCGTGAAGGCGGCCGACGCCAACGCTGCGGAGCTCGGCGCGCAGCTGCAGGCCGCGTTAGGCAGCGGCTTCCGCGTCGAGCGCGAGCTCGCCGGCGGCGGCATGAGCCGCGTGTTCGTCGCCGAAGAGACAAGGCTCGGCCGGCGCGTCGTGGTGAAGGTCCTCCCGCCGGAGCTCCGGGCTGTCATGAGCGCCGAGCGGTTCCACCGCGAGACGCGGCTTGCTGCGGCGCTGCGACACCCACACATCGTCCCGCTGCTCGCCGCCGGCGAGTCGGCCGACGGGCTCGTGTACTTCACCATGCCCTTCATCGAGGGTCAATCGCTCCAACAGCGGCTCGAGCGCGAGGGACGACTGCCGCTCACCGAGGTCGCCGCGATCGTGCGCGAGGTGGCCGATGCGTTGGCGTACGCCCACGCGAACGGCGTGGTCCACCGCGACATCAAGCCGGCCAACGTCCTCATCGACGGCGGTCACGTGGTCGTCGCGGACTTCGGCGTGGCGAAGGCGATAGCAGCGGCCCGCGGCGAGCTGGATCGCGCCGAGCAGAGCGAGGGGGCGCCCGAGGACTCGTCCGGCCTCACGGTCGTTGGCTCCGCGATCGGGACGCCAGCGTACATGAGCCTCGAGCAGGCCCGCGCCGCCGACGTGGACGCGCGCACCGACGTCTACAGCCTCGGCTGCATGGCATTCGAGATGCTCACCGGCCAACTGCCGTTCGGCAGCGCGGGGGTGTATGGCATCGCGGACCCCGACGTCGAGCCGCCGCCGGCGGCGAGCGCGCACTGGCCGGAGCTGCCGCCGGCCGTGGACGGCGTGCTGGCCCGGGCACTCGCCCACAACGTCGACGACCGATTCCAGAGTACGACGGCCCTGGCGGAGGCGTTAGGCGCCGCAGCCATCCCCGCGGCGCCGGCCGCGGACCCCGGCCCGCACGCCCATTTGCCACGATCCCCGCGGCGCCGGCTCTGGATCGCCGCTGCAGCGGTGGCCGTCACAGCTGGCGTGGCGGTTGGGGTCGTGGCGCTACGCCGTGCGTCGACCGCTTCCCCAACCGTCGCTGCGATTCCGGGCGACGCTGTCCCGGCTGCCGCCACCGGTCCGAGGCTCGCCGTGCTCCCGTTCGAGAACGTTGGCCCGGCCGATGACGCCTACTTCGCGGAGGGCGTCAGCGACGAGCTGGCGAGCCGCCTAACGAGCATCGCCGCGGTGCGGGTGATGTCGCCGGGCAGCACGCGACAGTACCGCAACACGACCAAATCGCGGGCCGAAGTGGGCCGCGAGCTCGGCGCGGACTTCCTGCTCGAGGGCCATGTCCGATGGGATCGTTCCGATTCCGCCTCGCGGCGCGTCCGTGTGACGGTCGAGCTGATACGCTCGCGTGACGGGAGCGCCGTGTGGGCCGACCGCTATGAGGCGAAGACCGAGGACCTGTTCGCGATGGAAGCCTCGATCGGCGAGAAGGTCGCAGCGTCACTGGAAGTGGCACTCGACGAGCCCGAGCGGAAGACGATTTCGACCCGACCCACGGAGAACTTCGAGGCGTACTCGTACTTCTTGCAGGGCGAAGCGCTGCGCAGAGGAGACGGGGACGCGCTGGAAAGAATGCCTCGTACAATCGGCATGTACGAGCGGGCCGCGGCGCTCGATCCCAGGTTCGCGCTCGCGTTTGCCCGATTGTCGCTGACACACGGCGACATCTACTGGTCGAATATAGACCGCACCGCAAATCGGCTCGCCCTGATGCGCACCGCCGCCGAGAAGGCCGTGCAGCTCAGCCCGGACAGTCCGATGGCGCACTTCGCGATGGGCATGTACTACTATCGCGCATTGCGCGACTACGATCGCGCCCTCGGCCAGTTTTCGGCTGGACTGAAGCGACAGCCGGGAAATAGCGAGCTACTCATGGGACGCGCCGCAGTGCTGCGTCGCCAGGGACGCTTCGTCGAATCGGCGGCAAACTTCGCGCGCGCGGTCGACCTCGACCCACGCTCCTCCGACGCGACGTTCAGCCTCGCGGGGACGTACGCCGCATTGCGCGATTACCCCAATGCGGTTCGGTACACGGAACGAACGCTCGCGCTGAGCCCACAATGGACCGGAGTATACGCCGATCACGCGATGTACCTCGCGGCCTGGCGAGGCGACCTGACCAGCGCGCTACCGGACATCGATGAAGCGCTAGCAAGGCCGGATGGTGGGGCAATCATCGGTCGGATGCGTTTTCACGCGGGTATACTGATCGCTTCTGACCGGGCGGATACCGCGGTCCTGCGAAAGCTGACGGCCGCCAGTTTCAACGGCGACACATCCGAGCTCCTGGTCTGGAGGGCTGACTGGGCACGCCGGCGCGGCGACCGGGCGCGGAGCCTAACGTATGCGGACTCTGCGCGGATGATTCTCGAGCGGCGCGTCGCCACAGACCCGGCCGAGGCCAGGACGCGAATGTTGCTGGCGCTCGCGTATGCGCATCTGGGGCGCAAGGGCGACGCGCTGCGCGAAGCAACGCGAGCTGCCGAGATGCTCCCCGTCTCCCGCGACGCGTGGGATGGCGCGGACATCCAGGAGGACATGGCTTACGTCGAGCTGCTGGTCGGTGATCACGATGCAGCGATCAAGCGGCTTGCCCACCTGCTGACGATTCCGTCCGAGCTATCAGTGCCCTTCCTGCGCGCCGATCCGATGTGGGATTCACTGCGCAGCAATCCCGGTTTTCAAAAACTGGTCGCGGCGCCACCGTGACATGTGCGCGGTGAGCCGATTGGCGCCGAGATGTCGACTTTGAGAATAGAGCCTCGAAGTCATTGGATCCCTCAACGACCCAACCCATGCGCACATACCTCCGAGTCGCCGTTGTGCTCTCGCTCGCCTCGATTGTCCCGTTAGGTGCCTGCGGGCGTTCCGAGCCCGCAACGCCGACGACGCCGTCGCGCGCAACCGCCACCGAACCGGCCGCCAGCGTGTCCAACGCGCCTCCGCAGGAGCGTGCAGTGCTCGCCGCGATGGAGGAGTACAAGCAGGCAGTCCTCGACAGCGATGTCGACGCGCTCGCGCGCATCTGGGCCGATGGCTACACGTTCATCAACCCGCAGGGCGTGTTGGTGACGCGAGCCGAGCGCCTCGCCAACTTCGCGTCGGGCAACACGAACGTGGGCGTGATCGACGACGAGCGTGAAATCACGGTACGCGTGAGCGGCGATGCGGCGATGGTGCAGAATCTTTCAACGCTCCGCGGCACATTCAGCGGTCAGCCGACGGCGACCGACCTCCGCGGCACGTTCGTCTGGGCCCGTCAGAAGGGACGGTGGCAGCTCCTGACCAACCAGCTCACGCCCGTGGTGCCGTAGTCCTGCCGACTATTCTCGACTCGGGATGCGGCCGCTCGCCTTACTCGCCGTCGAGGTGCGCGCGTCGCGTGTCGACTGCCGCGGCGAGTGGGCGGAGCGATGCGGCGTTCCAGTGGCGCCACGTATGACGCACGAACAACGCGAGCGCGTCACGGTCCATGTTCCGCACCAAGCGTATCCAGACCTCCAGCAACTCCGCCGGCGCCACTCCCAGCGAGAGTGGGTCGGAATCAGCTCGCACCGTCGTCCATGCGGCTACAGGAGCGGCCATAGGCCCGCGTCGTTTTAGGGTACCCGGCTCTCCTGCAATGGCCGGGCCGCCGTGTCGCCCCAATATATTTTCTGCGTACCCTGCCTGGCCAGTACCCCCTACTGCGCGCGCATTGTGATGACCGGGTCGACCCGCGCGGCACGCAGCGCGGGAATCCAGCACGCCACGATCCCGATCGCGGCCATGGCCAGCGCCGCCGTGACCAGCGTGACGGGATCGTTAGGGGATATCCCGAACAGCATGCCGCGAACAACCCGACCGGCGAAGAAGGCACCCGTGACGCCTAACAGGAGACCGGTCACCACCAGGGTCCCCCCTTCCCTCAGGATCATGCGCTCGATGATGCCGCGGTCGGCCCCAAGACTCATGCGAATGCCGATTTCGTTCGTTCGCGCGCTCACCGAGAACGCGAGTACACCGCCGATCCCGACCGCCGCCACCACCAGCGCCAGCGCGCCGAACGCGGAAATGAGGGCGGCATTCAATCGCTGGTTGGAGACGCTGCGGTCCTTGTACTCCTGAATCGTCACGACGTCTTCGATCAGCGCCGTCGGTGCGATACGACGCACGATGCGCGTCGCCGACGCAGCGAGGGCAGACACGTTGCTGCCGGCACGGATCACGAACCCACCGCCGCTCGGCACATGATCGACCGGCGAGTACAACGCGGGTATCGGTTCGGCGTCCAGACGCGCTCCGTCACGTGTGTTGCCCACGACGCCGATGATGGTCATCAACTCCGTTTCCATGGACGGGTACAGCTCTCGCACGATCTGTCCCGTCCACGCCACCTGCTTCCCAACGGGATCTTCGTTTGGGAACACTCGGTCGGCATATGCCTTGTTGATGATGGCGACCGACGACCCCGCGCCCATGACGCCATCGCGCTGCTGGAGGACGCGCAGGCCCGCGTTGCTCGTCTCGTCGCCCATGGTGAACATGCGGCCGCGGAGGAGCGGAATCCCCGCCGCCCCGAAGTAGCTCGCGTCAGCGGAACGCTGCTCTGCGCGCACGGGTGGCTGGCCAGCCACGGGTGGCCTGCCCTCGACCTTCACGTCGTTCGCGAACCCCGACGTCCGAAGTGGGAGTGTGGATCCAATGCCAACCGCTATCACGCCGGGGAGCGCGGCGAGCTCGCGCCGCATCTCGTCGAAGCGCTGCCGTCCTGCCGCACTCGTCGCGGGGTCTCGCGACTCCGCGCGAGTGAGCTGCGTGACCTGCATCGTGAGCACCTGTTCCGCATCGACTCCGGTGTCCACCCGGGAGAGCTGGATCAACGTGCGCGTCAGCAACCCGGCTCCCGCCAGCAGGACGACCGACATCGCGACCTGCGCCACGACGAGGCCACGCTGCAAACGCTGCTTTCTCACGGACCCGGTCACCCGGCGGGCTCCCGCTGCGATCCATGTCGCCAACCGTCCTTCGGGTGGCGTCCATCCGACATACGATAGGACGAGAGCGACGAGAACAGACAGCGCCACGGTGAAGCTCAGGACCACGCCATCCAGCGCGATCTCGCTCGCACGCAGGGAATAGCGCGCGGCGAATGACGTCAGGAGCTTGAGACCGCCGATGGCGATGAGTATGCCGCACGCGGCTCCCATGAACGCAAGCAACAGGTTTTCGACGAGCAGCAACCGTCGTAGCCGCGAGGCTGCGGCGCCCAGGGCAGCGCGCACGACCAGCTCGTGCTCTCTGCGGACACCGCGCATCAATGTGAGATTGGCAACGTTGGCGACCGCGATGATCAGGACGAGCGCGGCAGCCCCCATGAGCAGCCGCAGCGTGAGCTGCGCTCGCTCGCCGAACACCTCACGAAACGGGATGACGGCGACACGATAGTGCGACGCGGCGTCGTACGCTTCCGGGTGCTGGCGCTGCATGCGCGAGTACACGGCGCCGACCTCTGTTCGCGCGCGAGCGAGCGTGGCGTTAGGTGCGAGCCGGGCGACCACTTGCGTCATGCGATGGGCGCGCCCCTCAACCATGACTGCGCTCATATGGTGCTCGCTGTTCACCATGTTGAGGAAGGCTTCCACGCGCTCGGGGAAGTTCGGCGCTGGCTGGAGAACGCCGACGACCGTCACCTGCCGCTTGTCCAGCGGGATCTGCCGGCCGACAACGCTCGAGTCTCCGCCGAAGCGGTTGATCCACGTCGCATACGTGAGGACGGCCACCGGAGCCGCGCCAGGCCCATCGTCCGAGGGGAGCGTTAGGCGCCCCACCACGGGCGACAGGCCCATGACCTGGAAATAGTTCCCCGTGACGAGACCGACGCTCCAGCGGACCGCGCCCTCGCTGGCCTGATGGACCACACCGAAGGGCGAGTATTCCGCGATGCCAGCCAGCGATGGCACACCGCCGCGCAGGTCGCGCACTTCCGGCACCGAGAAGGTGAGCTCTGCTCCCCCCAAGCCGTCCATGGAGTGCCGCAGGTAGACCAGACGATCCCCGTCGCGATGCGGGAGTGGCTTGAGGAGCACGCCGCGGACCACGCTGAAGATGGCCGTGTTCGCGCCGATGCCGAGCGCCAGCGTGAGCACCACCACCGCGGTGAACATCGGGGCATGGCGCAGTGCCCGGACGGCGTACGTGACATCGGCAGCGACGCTTTCGAGCCACGGCACACCGCGTTGCGCGCGAGTCGCGTCGGCCGCCTGCGTGAGACCGCCCGAGGCGAGCAAGGCCCGCCGCCGCGCGGCGTCCGGACGCATGCCGCGCCGGATGTACTCGGCCGTCTCCATCTCGAGATGGGACTCGAGCTCTTCGCGGAGCTCGTTGTCTCCGCGGTGCTTCGTGAACATGCCGACCATGCGCGAGAGCGCAGCGCGAACCCGTGTCATGTGGCCTCCCGGGTTGGGGCGCTTCATATGGGATTCCCATATGAAGGTAGCCCTCTGCCCTCGGGCGCGCAATCGGCCGCCGGCCTACGCCGCTAGTTCCAGCGCAGCCCGCGCAGCTGGTCGAGATTCACGTTGCCCCCCGACAGCACGACCGCGACACGAGACCCGGCCGGCAGCTTGATAAGCCCGTGCAGAAGCGCCGCAACCGGCGCCGCCGCCGCCCCCTCGACCACGAGCTTGCAGCGCTCCATCACCCAGATCATCGCCTCGAAGATGTCGCGATCCGGCAGCGCGACGATCTCGTCGACGAACCGCTGCGCCACGGAGAAGGTCTTCTCCCCAACACGACGCACGCGAAGGCCGTCGATGATCGTCCGACAGTCGATCGTCTCGAGTCGGCCAGCCTCCACGCTCATCTTCATCGCCGGCCCATCCGAGGACTCCACGCCGATGACGCGAACGTTCGGGTTATGACTCTTCATCGCCATCGACACGCCGGAGATGAGCCCGCCGCCACCGATCGGCACGACGATGGCGTCGAGCTCCGGCCAGTCCTGGACGACCTCGAGGCCTAACGTGCCCTGTCCGGCGATGAGCTGTTCGTCGTCGAACGGATGCACGTAGGTCAGCCCTTCGGTGCGAACGAGCTCCTTCGCCTTCTCGTTCGCCTCATCCCAGATGCTGCCGTGCAGCACCACCTCGGCGCCGTAGCCCCTGGTGGCCGCGACCTTCGCCGGCGTCGCATTCGTCGCCATGCACACCACGGCGCGAATACCGTGAATCTTCGCCGCGAGCGCGACACCCTGCGCGTGATTGCCGGCTGACGAGCAGACGACGCCACGACGCTTCTCGTCCTCCGGCATCTGCGCGAATTTGTTCAGCGGGCCGCGGATCTTGTACGATCCGACGCGCTGGAACATCTCGGCCTTGAGCCGGATGTCGTATCCGCTCGCCTCGCTCAACTGGCGAGAGGTCAAGAGCGGCGTGTGCTTGATGTGCTCGGCGATGCGAGCGCGCGCATCGCGGAAGTCGGCGAGCGTCAGGACGAACGGAGCGGCAGCAGTCTGCGTCACGGTCTCGTTAGGTTCGGCGTCACGGGTTTGGTCGAGCGGAGTCGACCGACTTCAGGAAATCACGGACCACGCGGTTCGTCTCATCCGGGTTATCCCACTGCACGATGTGCGCGGCTCCCGGAATGACCGCGTATTTCGCGGCGGGCGTCATCTGCGCCTGGCGCTTCACCGTCGGCGGATCGGCCTCGTCGAACTCGCCCACCGTGAAGAGCACCGGCACCTTCACGCTCTTGAGGAATGGTGTGGCGTCGTACGTCTTCAGGGTACCGGTGATCGTGAATTCGCTCGGCCCCTGCATGTAGTTGTAGATACCTTCGTTCACCGTGGACATCAGGCTGTCGAGCTCCGCCTTTACCGGGCGGCGCCAGACGTAGCGGCCGTAGAACTCGCCGATCGCGGCCTCATAGTCGGGCGCCTTGTAATTCTTCTCGGCCGAACGGGTGGCGATCGCCTTCTGCAGCGAGTCGGGCAGTGTCTTCACCAGACGGTTCGCGTTCTTCTCCCACGTCGGGATGTCGATCGCGGAGCTCATGAGCGTGAGGCTCGTGACGTGCTCAGGATGCGCGCGATAGTACTCGAGCCCGAGGATCGTACCCCACGAGTGGCCGACGATGTGCACCTTGTCGTAGCCCAGATGCGAGCGCAGCGAGTCCAGCTCGCGGACGAAGTGCGGGATGTTGAACATCGCGGTATCGGTGATCCTGTCGGATTTCCCCGCTCCGAGCTGGTCGTAGCGCACCACTCTACGGTCGGCGCTCAGCCCTTCGAGGGATCGCATGTAGAAGCTGGAGTAACCCGGCCCGCCGTGCAGGAGAATTACCGGTGTCGCGTTGCCTGATCCCACCACTCGATACCATATGTGTCCGCCGTCAACGGCCAGTCGCGCTTCGCCCGGCGGTAGCGCGTTCGGCGCTGGTGCGGCCGAGGCGGACGACGTCGTATCCGCGGGCGGCGGCGGTTCCTTCATGCAGGCCACCGCCGACGATGCGGCGAGCATCAACGTGACGGGCAGGCTGGTACGCATGGAGTCGCTCCGGAGGAAAAGATTCTGACGTCCCCGCGCAAGCGAAGATGGAAGCGTAGAGTCAGCGCGTCGAGGGTCGGACGTGTCGCCCATCTGCCGTGCCATCGCACCATCACTCCCTGAACCCAGGCTCCGTCGGTATTGTAAGCGCCGCGGGTTCCAGCACGCCCCACCATACCGTCAGGAGTCGAGGACTATGCGTTCAACGCGACGATTCATCGTACTCAATGGCGCGCTCGCTCTGGCGTGCGCGCTGCCGGCAGCGGCCCAGTCGGCGAGCGTCATGGCCGACCTCTCGAGCGACGTTGCCGAAACGGAGAAAAAGTTCATCGCGCTCGCGAAGGAGATTCCGGCCGAGAAGTACGACTGGCGGCCTGGTCCCGGCGTCCGGTCGATCGGCGAGGTGCTGCGCCACGTCGCAAGCGACAACTATCTAATCCCCGCGGCGCTCGGTCACGCAGCCGACCCGTCGACAGGCATCAAGGGTGACGACTACAAGACGGCGGGGGCCTTCGAGAAGAGGCAGGCGACGAAGGACCAGACGGTCGCCGACCTCGAGAAGTCGTTCGCGAATCTCAAGCAGAGCATGCAGGCGACCACGCCGGCGAAGCTTGGCGACACGGTGAAGCTGTTCGGCCAACCATTCACGACGCAGAAAGCGTGGGTCCTCGGCACGACACACCTGCACGAGCACCTCGGGCAGCTGATCGCCTACGCGAGGACGAATGGCGTGAAGCCGCCGTGGAGCCAATAACAGCCGGGGACGGGGGGCCGGCGGCGGGCGAAGGGCAAAAAAGCGAGAACCCTCGGGAGGCGTCTCTCAGTGAGATTGGCATACCGAGGGTTTCCGCATCTTCTCCGTCGCCCGTCCCCCCGTCCCCCTATTTCTTCGCCGCCGCGATGCACTCGATTTCAATCAACGCCCCGGGGACCACGAGGCCGGCAACGCCGACCGTTGTTCGCGCGGGCGGCTCGGTCGGAAAGAATTCCTTATACACGCCGTTCATCGCCTGGAAGTTCGCGACGTCCGTCAGAAACACCGAGCACTTTGCGATGTCGGCCATCGTGACGCCGGCGAGCGCCGCGGACGCCTTGACGTTCTCCAGCGCCTGACGCGTCTGACCCTCGATCCCGCCGTCGGCGAGGCCGCCGCCACCAGGCTTTGTGCCGAGTGCGCCGGAGAGGAAGACGAGATCGCCGACGCGCACTGCGCTGGACAGCACGCCCCCGGGTCGCGCGTTAGGCGGGTTGATCGCCTGCTTGTTGCCGCCCTGCGCTGCGGCCTGCTGGGTCGTCGTAGCGAAAGCAGCCAGCACGAGCGACGCGATCAGTGAGAACCGACGAACTCGCATGTTCAAACCTCGGTCAGTGAATGGTTCACCAAGTCATCCCGAGCCGCCAGGCGAGGGATCGCGATCCTCCCGTAGAGCCCTCTATCGGGACCAGCGCGATCCCTCGCTTCGCTCGGGATGACAACGGGTCCGCGATGACACTACACCAGCACCCGCAGCGCGTTGGGCACGACGCGCACTTCGAACTTCGTCCCTTCGGCTACGAGATCCCCGCAACCGAAGAAGGCCGATTTGCGATCCGTCTCGATAGTCACGCGCACGGCACGCCACGCCGAGAAGACGTTCGACGCGACCGCGGAACCACGCAGAAGTCGCGTCAGCGCGACGAGCAGCCGCACGCGGGCCACGTCGTGGACAACGCAGACGTCCAGCGCGCCATCCGCGTTGTCCGCCGGCACCGGAAGTGAGATGCCTCCCCCCATCGTCCGCTGGTTTGCCACGAACACCCCGTGGGCGCGGACCTCCATCGACTGGTCCGCCGCCTCGCCCGGGACACGCCAGGTCAGCCGCACTCGCTCGGCCAGCCCGGGCCGGAGCATGACGTTCGCGCCGGCCGCAAGGCGGTAGACGGCGCCGCCTAACGATTCAGTCGCCATCCGCGCGAGCGGATGGAGAGCTTTGATCCACGGCACCGCCAGCGCCGCGTGCGCGCCGATGCCGATGCCCCCGGCCGTCACGAACGGCTTGCCATTCACCTCGAGCAGGTCGATCGCGCGCGTGCTGCGGCGGACGATGCGATCGAGCGCACCGGCAACGTCGTCGGGGATTCCGTTCGCGCGAGCGAAGTCATTCCCCGTTCCTAGCGGGATGACGCCCAGCGGAACGCCAGTGCCCGCGAGCTCCTGGGCGACCAGGCGGACCGTCCCGTCGCCGCCAGCCGCGACGACGACCGCAGGTCGTTGTTCCGCGGCCATACGTGTGCGCACGACCTCCGCCGCCTCGAGCGCGGAGCCGACCGAGACGATCTCGATACCGTAGCGACGACCGAGGGCGCGCTCGGCGGGCTTGCGCCATTCGTCGCGTCGAACGCGGCGAGCATTCGGGTTTGCGACGACAAGCGCCGCCGCGGTGGCGCCGGGTGGCGTTGGGCGGTGTGACACCGGAATCAGCCTCGACGCCCTGTGCGCCGGCGCGGGGAGATGATACGAGCACTCGCCGATAAGCTAACCTGAGCGGCCAACCTCGCCAGCGGTTGAGATCGTTCCTTCAACCGCCATCATTCAATCACCGTCACAGGCAGGAACGACCGCGTTTGCGATTTTCGCTCCCCGATTCCGATTCCCGATTCCCGATTCCCGATTCCCGATTCCCCACTGTGTATCGGCAACTCGACGACGACCGCATCATTGAAACACTCGAGCGGCTCCGTCAGCGGATCATCGAGCGATTTCCCACTTCGAGCCTGGCGCGCGTGAGCGAGGAGCTGCTCGCGATCGCCCACGAATCGGCGTCACACGTGGCGTACCTGTCGAAGCCGAACTGGCCGATTCGTGCGACCGTCGCGCTCGCGATCGCGGTGATGCTGGCGGTGGTGGTGACGGCGGCGGCACAGGTTCGGTTGGCGACCAACATTGCCGGCTGGCCCGAGTTCCTGCAGGGCGTCGAGGCCGCGATCAACGATCTCGTGTTTCTCGGGATCGCGGTCTTCTTCCTGCTCACGATCGAGACGCGACTCAAGCGTCGCCGCGCGCTCGCGGCGCTCCACCAGCTGCGGAGCATTGCCCACGTGGTGGACATGCACCAGCTGACGAAGGACCCGGAGCAGCTGCTCACGAATCCACCGTCCACCGCATCGTCACCGGTGCGCACGATGACGCGGGTGGAGCTGGGGCGATACCTCGATTATTGCAGCGAGATGCTGTCCGTGACGAGCAAGATTGCGGCGCTGTTCGTGGAGCGGTTCGACGATCCGGTGACGCTCGCCGCGGTGAATGAGATCGAGTCGTTGACGGCCGGGCTGTCGAGGAAGATCTGGCAAAAGATCTCCATGCTGCTCAACACGGTTGATACCGGCGGTTGAGCGGCAGCTGCAGTCGCCCGTCCCCCGTCCCCGGCAGCCGCCTGCCGCCCGCCGCCTCCCGCCTAACGCCCAGTCCGTCGAGTTCGGGAAAAGTTCTCGGTTGACGATACTCCCGGCGCGGTGAATGTTGGCCCCGCGTCCGAAGGAAACGGTCAGTCTCGGACGCGATGCTCTCCGGTGGGACGCCAGCGGAGGGTCGCCTGTCGGATGTTCGGCAACGACAGGTCGGTCGCGGGGTCGCTGGCCGCGACTGTAGCTTCAACGAATTCGGAAGCACCTGAGCCGGGACCGTTACGGCAAGGGTAAGGGAAGTCGACCGGTCCGCGCGCAAGCGCGGTGTCGAACCAGACGATCGAATCCCGCCAGCGGAAGAGAAGCCCCTCGGATCACGGTTCGCCGCGGTTCGAGGGGCTTTTCACGTTAGCGTCGGTAGCCGGCCGCCGGAGCGCCCACCGGGCATGCGCGTTGCGCTTGCGCACCCCGACGAGGAAATCCCTCGGCGTCACAGCGCAACTCGCTCCCAATCTCCCGGGCGACGATGTGGCGGCGGCGATCCAGCGGTTCGAG
>DATCGG010000199.1:0-3927 GCA_036509075.1 Gemmatimonadaceae bacterium | reverse complement strand
TATCTGGCGGTGATCCTCGACGTCGCCTCGCGGCGCGTCGTCGGGTGGGCGGCCGCGGACCACCTCGAGCACGGACTCGCCTTGGCCGCCTTGGAGCAGGCCGTCACGCGCCGGCGGCCGCTGCCCGGGCTCCTTCACCATTCGGACCGCGGCGTCCAGTACGCGTGCGCGGCCTACCAAGCGGGGCTGCGGCGGCACGGGATGGTGGGCAGCATGAGCCGCGTGGGGGATTGCTGGGACAACGCGGTCGCGGAGAGTTTCTTCGCGACGCTAAAGACGGAGCTGGTGCACGAGGCGCAGTGGGCAACGCGGGCGGCGGCGCGCCGGGCGTTGGCGGCGTTCATCGACTGCTGGTACAACCATCAGCGACGCCACGCCGCGTTAGGGTATCGTAGTCCAGTGGAGTACGAACGGGAGCTCGCCCGGCTCCGCACTGCTTAATCCGTGTGTCTACTAAATCGGGGTAGGTCCAGCGATCCGGAGCATCCGAGTCATCCGCTGCATCCGAACACCCCTTTCGTCTGTGAGGCCAGCCCTCTCGGGTCTGGCATCTACGGTTGGCGAGCGCGCGCGACGACATCTGACCTGACCGTTCGCCCCGGTTCGTCCGCGAATCGTCCGGACCGTCCTCGCGCGAGCGCCCGCGACGCACGCCCGCCGTAGATTCGCGCGATGGCATGGTCCCCCGTCTCACGCCACGTTCTCGCCGCCGTGGCCGCCTTTGCATCCGGCGCGGGCGCACAACAACAGCAGGTGTTCCTCAACATCAACCCGTCGTGGTCGCCTGACGGCCGACAGTTGGTGTTCGAGAGCGCCCGCAACGGCAATACGACTCTGTACATCATCAACGCCGACGGAACGGGCGAGCGACGCCTAACGTTCACCGGTTCCGGCGACGACACGCATCCGGCCTGGTCGCCGGACGGACGTACGATCCTGTTCGATTCGAGTCGCGACGGCGCGTTTCACCTGTACACCATCCGCCCTGACGGTACCGACGAGCGTCGCCTCACGATTCGCGACACGAGCGCTTCGGTCATGTTCGCCCGGCATCCGACGTGGTCGCCCGATGGACGGCAGATCGTCTTCGATTCGGACCGCGATGGCGGCGAGAACGTCTACACGATGCGCAGCGACGGCACGGATGTGCGACGCCTAACGAGCGACGGCGGCAGGTACGGACACGCCTCCTGGTCTCCTGACGGGCAGCGGATCGTGTTCAGCTCGGGTCGCGACTCCAGCGCCGCGATCTGGACCATCCGTCCCGATGGCACGGATCGACGCGCCCTGGCCCGTGCCCAGTCCGCCGGTGCCGGTGCCAAGTACGCGCCTGACGGCCGCCGACTCGTGTTTTTCTCCGAGCGCGATGGCGTTCCGAGCCTTTATTCCATCGGCGCGGACGGCACGGGTCTCCGACGCCTGACCACCGAAGGAACGAGCTACGAGGCGGCCTGGTCGCCGGACGGGACGCAGATCGCGTTCTACTCGAACCGCGCGGGCCGCTACGAGCTGTACCTCATGAATGCCGACGGGACGAACCAGCGTCAGCTCACGAACACCGCGTACGGCAACGCCTGGCCGCAATGGTCCCCCGACGGCTCGCGGATCGTGTTCGCCTCCACGCGCGATGGCGACTGGGAGCTTTACACCATGGGCCCCGACGGATCGGATCTGCGGCGCCTAACGTGGAGCCCCGGCCGCGATGCCCACCCCATGTATCTGCCGTCCGGCCGGGGCATCGTCTTTCAGTCGCCGCGGGACTATGCGACAACCGGCGAGGTGGACGTGTACACGATGGACGCCGACGGAAGTCGACAGCGACGGCTGTTCTCGCATCGCGGTTTTGACGGCGTGCCGGTGCCGTCACCCGATGGCCGGTGGATTGCGCTGCAGCGCGGCACGTTCGACTCCACCACACGCGACTTCCACTGGGAGCTCGTGGTCGTGGACACGCTTGGTGGAAGCGAGCGGGTGCTCACGGCCAATCGCTGGAGCAGTCAGGTTCCGACTTGGAAACGGGGCGGCGACGAGCTGGTGTTCTACGCAAACCCTGACGGACACAATCAGCTGTTTGTGATGACCGTCGCGACGCGAGCCGTCAGGCCACTTCACGTGAGCCGGGCGAACGACACCGCCCCCTCGGTGTCGCCGGACGGCCGGTTCGTGGCCTTCAACTCCGACCGCGATGGTCCGGGCGATCTCTACGTGCTGGACGCCGGGTCCGGCCAGGTGGCTCGCCTCACGTCTGGTCTGGGCGTTCGCAGCCAACCCGGCTGGTCTCGGGATGGCGCCCGCCTCCTGTTTTCAGCAACCAGCACCGGCGTCGACGAGGTGTACGTCATCGGCCGTGACGGATCGGGCCTGCGACGCCTAACGCACGGCACCGACGGCGTCAGATAGCCCCTGGATCCAGAAACCGCTCATCTGGACAACTGCAGGCGCGCGATCTTCGCCGGGATCCGACCCGGCGACGCCCCGTACGCGATCCACAGGTCCCGCGTCCTCGGGTCGATAGCGAGGTGTCTCACGAGCGCTCCTCGGCTCGGCAGCGGGTAGATCGTGAATCGATTCGCGGCCTCGTCGTAGGAGTAGACTGCATCGCCCGCCGACGTACCGATCCAGATCCGCCCCGTCGCGTCATCGACTCGCACGACGTATGGCACCGCGTCCGGTTCGGGCATCGGGAATCGCGTGAACCTGCGCGTCGCCGGGTCGAGTCGAACCAGCTCGTTCGACGCGTACGCCGGAATCCACAGGATCCCCTTCGCGTCGATGTCGAACCGGCGCGGCCCGCTCCACGTTTGGGGCATCGTGAAGACGTCGAACATCCGCTTTCTGGGGTCGTACGCGAACAGCCGGTTGCCCTGCAGCTCGGACGTCCACACTCGCCCGTCGGGCGCGACGCGGATCTCGTACGGGATCGGCCCGCCCGGCCCATTGCCTAACGTCGGATGCGACGGGACCTTGAACCGCGTCAGCGCAGCCGCCGACTCGCGACCCGCCGTGTCGATCCGCGCGATCAGCTCCGGCGAATGCGTGAAGTGGCCGTTGATCCACACGCCGCCATCACGGCCGAGTGCGACGCTGTGCGGATAGAACCCGCCTGGCCAGGTGCGCCATCCGCGCGTCTTCGGGCGGTATCGTGCAACCATTTGGGGGGCGCCGAGGACGACCCACCAGTCGCCGGCGGCGTCGAGCTCCAGCGCGCGTGGGTTCGCTTTCTCCACAGGGATGTCGACGGCATCGAACGACCCGCGCGCGGGGTCGAGCACCCACATGCGGTGCGAGAACATGCCCGTGATGACCACGCGACCGTCAGTGGCGACCGCGACGTCGTGCGGCAGGTCGCCCGCCTCGGGCATCGCATACTCCGTGATGCGCGCGTTCGCCGGCAGCGTACCGCGCGGCCGAATCGTCGGACTCGCGATGAGGTACCGCGCAAGCCACGAAGCCGTGCTCGCCGCCTCGCGACCGTGACCGATCACCGGAAATCCGGTAGTCGATCCCGCGAAGCTCAGCATCTGCGTCACACGTTCCGCGAGCTCCGCGGGTGTGCGCGGCCGCCCGGCGGGTCGGGCAACCTGATCATCGATCTGATGGCACCCGGTGCAGTCGAGGATGAATCGCCTTTTCTCCTCGCCGTCGGGCAACAGCGAAAGCCAATCGGAGCTGCGCCGCGCGGTGTCCGCTGGCGGCAAGAACCTCGGCGTCAGCGCCGGGTCGGATGTCCTGCCTAGCGCAACCGCGACGCCGAGAACGATCGAGAGGAAAGTCGGGTGGATCATGTCGAACGAGATGAGACACGAAGGTTCCGGCAACGCTGCCGGGACGAACCGCCCATGCGCGAGTGACGATGCCAGCCCGCGGAGTCCTCGGCTTGGATGATGTTGCTCACCCTGACGATGCTCTCCGCCGTTAAATCCGTCG
>DATCGG010000198.1:0-9830 GCA_036509075.1 Gemmatimonadaceae bacterium | reverse complement strand
TTCATCACGAACACGACGTGCTGCAGGGCGGTGATGTCCGCGACCGGATCGCCCTCGACGGCGATGAGGTCCGCCTCCATGCCGGGTGCGATGCTGCCGATCCGGTCGGCCATGCCTAACGCTTCAGCGTTGAGCGAGGTGGCCGCGACGATCGCGTCCATCGCCGACTGCCCGCCGACCTGCACGCGATAGATGATCTCCCGCGCGTTCTGGCCGTGCGCGCCGGCCGTCGCGTCGGTGCCCATGATGATCTTCAGATCCTTGTGCTGGATCGCGCGCTTGAACATCGCGAGCTTGAGCGCGATTCCCTCCTCCGTCTTCTTGAAGCCCTCCTCCGTGTAGTTGCCGGTGCCAAGGTAGCGCTGCTTGTTCTCGAGGTAGTTCTGCGAGACAAGACCGATGTTCGGCTCGAAATAGGTGCCGTGCTGCGCCATGAGCGTGAATTCACGGTCCGTCAGCTGGCTGCCGTGCGCGATCGTCGTGCACCCGGCGAGCGTGGCGGCGCGGGCCGCCGATATCGAATGCGCGTGTACCCACGTTCGTTTGCCGGCGCGCCGCGCCTCGTCACACGCGGCGCGTATCTGCGCATCGCTGAGCGTCTGCGCACCGCCGTCGCGGATGCTCTTCGACGCGAAGATCTTGATCACGTCCGCGCCGCGCGCGACCATCGTCCGCACCCAGGCGCGGATCTGCGCCGGCGTCATCTTCGCGTCGGTGAGCTGCGAGACCGAAGTGAGGACGCGGGGCCCGAGGAAGTCGCCGTGCCCGATGCCGTAACGGAGCTCCACATCGGGCGGCGCGCCCACGCTCTGAACGGTGGTGAATCCGGCTCGAAGCGTGACCTCCGCATTCTGGCCAGCCGCGACCACGCGCTCGAGCTGCGACTCCATCTCCGTGGGCAGCCGACCGTCGTGCCCGAAATGCGAGTCGATGTGGACGTGCGTGTCGATCATGCCCGGCATCAGCGTGAGCTGCGCCAAGTCGTAGGTGATCGGTCCGGTGGTCGAGTCGTCGCCGCGCGTTATGCGCGCAATGCGTGACCCCTCGACGATCAGCGCGACGTTCTGTTGAACGCCGCCTTTGCCGTCGAGCAGGCGCGCGGCACGGATGACGACGCGAGGCTGGGCCGAGAGAACGATCGGCGCCGCGCAGAGGGCGAGCGCGAGCGTAATGGGGCGAAGCGCGCGGCCCGGTGGGAGGGCCGCGGTCGATGAGCGCATGAACGTGGTCCGGCAGGAAGGACAATCGTAACCTGCGACGTGGCACAGAACCGCGAAAGTGACAACTCCGTGCTTATTAGCGCCGAGTCGCCCGTCGCCCGTCGCCGACGGCCAGTCGCCTACCGCCTGTCGACGACGACCTGGCCGCCTTTCATGACCCACCTGACCTTGTCCATCACCACGTGGATATCAGCGAGCGGGTCACCGTCCACGGCCACGAGGTCCGCGAAGTACCCAGGCGCCACCGCGCCGAGCTTCTTCTCCATCCCGAGCAGGGCTGCACCGTTCGTCGTCGCCGTCGCGAGTGCCTGTGCCGGCGTCATCCCGATCTGCGTGTACCAGCCCAGCTCGCGCGTGTTCTGGCCGAACATGTTGAACACGGCGTCCGAGCCCATGCCGAACTTCACGCCCGCCTTGAACGCGCGACGCGCCGTCTCGATGTTCCGGAGACGGAAGGAATCGAGCGCCGCCACCTGCGCGGGTGTGTAGTTGAATTGCTCGTGGTACTCGGCGTAGTAGCGATTGTGGTCGATCGTCGGGACGTAGAACGTGCCCTGCGTGACCATCCGCACGAGCGTCGAATCGTCCAGATCGATCGCGTGCTCGAGCGACTCGGCCCCCGCGCGCACGGCGTCGCGTCCGCCGTCCGGCCCGTACGAGTGGATGGCGACGCGTTTGCCCGCGGCGTGGGCGGCGTCCACGATCGCCTTCATCTCGTCGTACGTCAGCGTTTCGCGGCCCGTGACGTCGGCACCGCTCCCGGTCGACCCGTATACCTTGATGACGTCAGCGCCGGCGTCGACCTGTGCCTTCACTGCGGCGGCGACGTCGTCCACGCCCGTCAGGCGACCGCGCGGCGGCCCCGGTGGCGCGTTAGGCTGCGTGGTCGCCGGCGCGCGACGCAGTCCGTAACCCGCGGCGAACACGCGCGGGCCGACCATGGCGCCGCGGTTGATCAGGTCGCGCATCGCGAGGTCCGAGTAGTCGGATGCGCCGAGATCGCGGATGGTCGTGACGCCCGACTCGAGCGTCCTGCGCGCGTTCTCCTGCGCGAGGAAGACAGTGACCTGGCTGCGGCGCCGACCGCTCTGCTGCCACGGGTCGCTGCCGGCGGCGCCATCCCAGTAGTAGGTGAGGTGCGTGTGCGCGTCGATCATGCCTGGAATGCCGGTGTACCGGCGCAGGTCGATCACTCGTGCACCGCGCGGAACCGCGCTGGCGCCCGTGCCGACGCTGACGATGGTATCGGCGTTGGTGACGACGACGGCGTCACGGACCACGCGGCCCGTGCCGTCCACCAGTGTTCCGAAGCGGATAGCCGTGAGCGGCGGCGTCTGGGCAGGCAGCGAAACGGCCCCCATGAGGGCCGCGACAAGGAGAATTGGTTTCATGCCGTGGAGGCTACCTGGTTCGGACCTCAACCGCGAGGGAGGCGCTTCGCATCCGCCAATGCGTGACGGGCCTCGTCGGCCGTGAGGTCGGCCCCATAGACCGGTGTGCCAGGCTGCTGACGCCACGAGTCGTCCAACCCGCCTGCATCGACCGCGTCGAACCCCAACTCATCGATCAGGCGCGACACCAGCGCCTTCGCGTTAGGGTCATCAGCCGCAACGGGAAGCGCGATGCGCTCACGGTCGCCCGCGGGACGTCCGCCCTTCAACAAATGGCCAAACTGAATCGTGTTGAACGCCTTCACCACCGGTCGGCCGAGCTGCTGCGACACCCAACGACTCTCCGTGGTGCCGGACTCGATTGCTCCGATCCGCCCGTCCCGCTGCGGATAGTAGTTGCCGGTGTCGACGACAACCGCGTGTGAGTTCTCGAACAATCCCTTCGGCAGCTCGGCGACGCTCTTCTCCGGAATCGTAACGATCACGACATCCTTGTCCCTGGCTGCCTCGGTCACCGTGCCTACCCGCACTCCCGTCTCTGTCGCAAGCCCTTTCAGCGTCTCGGGTCCACGCGAGTTCGCGACCGTGACGTCGTGTCCGAGCTGCTTGAGCCGTCGCGTGAGCACCCCGCCGATGTGGCCCGCACCGATAATCCCGATCTTCATGTGAGTCCTCGCTGTGGTGACGTGGCTAGCGATGCACCAAGCTCATATCCGTGTACCGGGTTCCCGTTGCCGCGCCGACAGGAATCACGGCATCGAGTCGTTCGACGTCCGCCTTCGAAAGCTCCACGCCCGCGGCCGCGACGTTCTCCTCGAGATACGTGACGTGCTTCGTGCCCGGAATCGGCACGATGTCGTCGCCGCGGGCGAGCACCCACGCCAGAGCGAGCTGGCCCGGCGTGACGGCCTTCGCACGCGCCATCTGCTCCACTTCGCGCACGAGCTCGAGGTTGTGGTCGAAATTCTCGCCCTGAAAGCGCGGATTCCGTCGTCGGAAGTCATCCGCCGGGAGATCCTCGAACGTCTTGAAACGACCGGTGAGAAAGCCGCGGCCGAGCGGGCTGTAGGCGACGAACCCTATCCCGAGCTCGCGCACGGTGCCCAGCACGTCGTTCTCTTCGACGTCGCGCGTCCACAGCGAGTACTCGGTCTGCAGCGCCGTGATCGGGTGCGTCGCGTGCGCTCGACGGATCGTTTCGGGCGCAGCTTCCGACAAACCGAGATGTCGAACCTTCCCCGCGCGCACGAGCTCGGCCATCGCTCCAACGGTCTCTTCGATCGGCACCTTCGTGTCGACGCGATGCTGGTAGTACAAGTCGATGTGGTCGACCCCGAGCCGCTCGAGTGACGCGTCACACGCCTGGCGCACGTATTCGGGATCGCCGCGGATCCCGAGCGACTGTCCCTGCGCGTTGCGCACGTTGCCGAACTTCGTTGCGAGGACTACGCGATCGCGGCGGTCCCGGATCGCGTGGCCAACGAGCTTCTCGTTCTTGAACGGGCCGTAGATGTCGGCGGTGTCGAGGAAGTCGATGCCGAGCTCGAGGGCTCGGTGGATCGTGGCTATGGACTCGGCGTCACTGCTCGGGCCGTAGAACTCGCTCATCCCCATGCACCCGAGTCCGATCTCCGACACGCGAAGGCCCCGCGTGCCAAGCGTCCGGTGTTTCATCCGTCTGCTCCTTTTCCTTTGATCCTTTCGGCTTCGTTGGTCGCTCCGTTCCCCTCGGGCCCCGCACCTTTCAGTCCACGCGTTACCTGAACGGCGCATCGGTAAGCATCGCGGAGGGCTTGGCCAGTCCCAAGCGGATCAGTCCTCAGTTTTTGGTCAGCGGGCATCAGGTCCCATTTCCTCCAGCGGTTGGCCGAAGAGCCCGGGGCTCGCCTCGGTCCTGTCTCGTACCCAACTCGAGGAAGCGGACTCTGATGCCTCATCACTCCTCGCTGACGACTGACGCACGTGGGACTGGCCATACCGCCGCCGGATGCCCCGGCTAATGTCAGCGCTTGACGCCCGCGCCCCATCTTCCCATTCTTTCTCCAGACTCTGGATAGAGACTCTGGGAGGAGCGAGATGCCGCAGGCGCTATCGCTGGTGAAGGGGACGCTCGACCTGCTGATCCTCCGCGCGCTCGCGTGGCAGCCCATGCACGGGTTCGAGATCGCGAGCTGGCTCGAGGAGCGATCGAGCGGCGCACTGGACATCGACGACAGCGCGCTCTATCAGGGTCTCTATCGCCTCGAGGGCCGCGAGCTCATCGCAGCCGAGTGGGGGATCACCGAGAACGGTCGCCGGGCGCGCTACTACAAAGTGACGTCGCGTGGCAAGGCGCACCTCAAGCAGGAAACAGCGACCTGGGTGCGCTACACGGAGACCGTCACCGGCATTCTCACCGGACCGCAGGAGGCCTAACGATGCGGTTCGACATCCGCCCGCGCATCCGCCGCGCCTTCCGTCTGGCGCTTCGCCGCCGCGATTTGAGTGAGCGGGAGATCGAGGAGGAGCTTCGCGCCCACGTTGCGCTTCGCGCCGACCACCTGATGGCGCAGGGCCTAACGCCCGTGGAAGCGGAGCAGCAGGCCCTGCGCCGGCTGGGAGGCTCCTGGGACGATGCGGTCGCGCGTCTTCACGAGGCCGGTCACGCCCGGGATGCTCGCCTCCGCATGCGAGAACGGGCAGATGCCGCCTGGAGGGATGCTCGCTACGCGGCCCGCGCGCTCGCGCGCCAGCCAGCCTTCGCGTTGGTCGTGATATTCACGTTCGCGCTCGGGATCGGCGCCAACGCGACGATGTTCGGCGTCATCGACCGGTTGCTGTTACGACCGCCACCGCATGTCGGGGCCCCTGCCGAGCTGCTGGAGGTCGGTCGCCCTACCACAGAGCCTGGGGTCCCGCGAATGCTCTCGGGCGTGCAGTATCCGCTCTACGCTCGCCTTCGAGCGGATACCGCCGCGTTTCGGGAGGTTGCCGCGTCATCGTTCATCACCGCCCTGACTCTTGGCTCCGGTGCCGGCGCGGAGCAGGTGTTCGGCGTGTTCGTGAACAGCGACTACTTCCGCGTCCTGGGGACCGATCCCGCGTTAGGCCGGTTCTTCGGCGCGCAGGAGGACGGCGATGTGCCGTCGAGCGACGTCGTGATCCTGAGTCATGGCTTCTGGCAGCGGCGGCTCGCGGGCGATCCGTCGATTCTCGGCAAGACACTGCGCATTGGACCTCGGTCGCTCACGGTCATCGGTGTTGCGCGCGAGAGCTTCTCCGGGGTGGACCCGCGCCGCGTGGACATGTGGATTCCCGTCAACCAGGCGGCTGTGTACCACATTGCTGATGATCGGTTTCCGACGCACTGGGGTCACATCTGGCTTCGAGTGCACGTCCGCCTGAAGCGGGGTGTATCTGTGACCGAAGCAGCTGCTCGAGCGACGACGATCTACAACGTCGGCTTTGCCGAGTGGGCGGGGAGCGCTCCTGCGAAGGGCGGCCCAATGGGTGGCGACCGGCTGGTGCTTCGTTCGGTTCTTCCGGCCGAGCAGCTCGGCGACAGCCCGGAGGCAGGGTTTGCGCGATTGCTCTTGGCGGTGTCCGCAGTCGTCCTGGTGATTGCGTGCGCGAACGTCGCGAGCCTCCTGCTCGCGCGTGGCACCGAACGGCGACGGGAAATTGCGGTGCGGCTGGCGCTTGGCGTGTCGCGCTGGCGGCTGTTTCGCCTGCTCGTCGCGGAGACGATGGTCCTGGCCCTGTGCGGCGGGGCGATCGCCATTCTCGTCGCGCGCTGGGGAATAGCACTGCTGCAGCGCACGCTCTTGAGCGACTTCGCGTGGACGGAGTCGGCGCTCGACGTCCGTGTCCTCGGCGTCACGTTCGGGCTCGTGCTCGCGACCGTCATCCTCGCCGGCGTCGCGCCGGCGCTGCGAGCCAGCCGACCTGACGTGGTGGACGCGCTCAAGGCGGGAGGTCGCGAGGGCGGTGTGGCGTTGTCGCGATTGCGAGGCGCTCTCATGATCGCGCAAGCCGCGCTCTCGGTCGTTCTCGTTGTCGGCGCTGGGTTGTTCGTGCGGAGCCTCGAGGAAGCAGCCAGCGTTAGGCTGGGTTATGAGACCGATCGAGTGCTCTCCGCGACCCTGGATGTCGAGTCCTACGGCTACTCCATTCCCGCGCGGGTCGCGCTGTATGGCGACATGCGCGATCGAGCGATGACAGTGCCGGGCGTCGTGGACGCGGCCATCTCGTCGACGCACCCGCTACTTGGTTGGGGGTTCGGCATGCGGGTGAGCATCCCGGGGCGCGATACCGTGCCGCGCTCGCCGATGGGCGGACCGTTCTACAACGCGGTCGGAGCGGGCTACTTTTCCACGTTAGGCTTGCGGCTGGTCGAAGGGCGACCCCTCACGGCGGCCGACGTGGCGGCCGAGGCGCGTGTGGCGGTCCTGAGCGAGGCGATGGCGCGGGCGTACTGGCCTGGCGAGCGCGCGGTCGATCGCTGCCTGCTGCTCCGGGGTGACTCGGTGTGCACCACGGTCGTGGGCGTGGCCGCCGACGCGAAGGAGGGGCTCCAACAGACGGACCCGCGCTTTCTCGTCTATGTGCCGCTCGGTCCCCGGTGGAACGCGGGAGCGAACACGTTGCTGGTGCGGTCGCGCGATGCGGACGCGGCCCGCCTCGTCGAGCCGCTGAGGCGCGCAATGCAGGGCGTCGCGCCGAATCTTCCCTACGCGGATGTTCAGTCGCTTGGCGAGCTGCTGGCGCCGGAGATCCGGCCGTGGCGAACGGGCGCCACGCTGTTCTCGCTTTTCGGTGCGCTCGCCCTCCTCATCGCCGCGGGAGGCCTCTATAGCGCGATCGCGTACAGCGTGACGCAGCGCCGCCACGAGTTCGGGGTCCGCATGGCGTTAGGCGCGGACGTCGGCGACGTCGTCCGGCAGGTGATGGACCAGGGCGTTCGGGCGGCGCTGATCGGCCTCGCGGTCGGATCCGCGATCGCGCTCGGCGCCGGTCGATTCGTGAAGGCACTGCTCTTCCAAACGTCACCGCGCACCCCGTCGGCATTCGCCGCGGCAGCGACGTTGATCGTCATTGTCGCCGTAGCCGCGACGTTCATCCCCGCTTGGCGTGCCTCGCGAGTCGATCCGGTGACGGCGCTTCGCGGCGATTGAGCACCGGGCCTCCGTCCATGGGATTCGACATTCGCCCACGCATTCGACGCGCTTTCCGGCTCGCGCTCCGACGTCGGGACCTCACGGACGCCGAGATCGACGAAGAGCTGCGCTTCCATGTCGACATGCGCGTGGCGCAGCTCGTCGCGCGAGGGCTGTCGCCGCGCGAGGCAGTCGCGGAGGCCCGAAGCCGGTTTGGCGGATCCTGGGAGAGCGCAGTCGAGCGACTGCACGAGGCCGGGCGACGTAGGGAGCAACGCCTGACCATCCGCGAGGGACTGGATGCCTGGTGGAATGACCTGCGATACGCGACGCACGTGCTCGTCAGGCAGCGAGTGTTCGCGCTGGTCGTCATCGCCACGTTCGCCCTCGGAATTGGCGCCAACGTGACAATGTTTGGCGTCATCGACCGTTTGTTGTTGGCGCCGCCGACGGGTATCGAACACGCCGAAGAGCTTGGCTACATCACGGTCTCGGTCGTTGGATCCAATCGGCCCGCGCATAGCACTCTTCACTACCCTCTGGTCGCGGCCCTCCGTTCCGATTCGGCCATTTTCACTCGAGTCGCGGCGGCGACTGAGGCCTGGAAGTACACCGTCGGGCGCGGCACCGGCGCCGAGGAGATCCGCGCGAGTCTGGTGTCCGGATCCTATTTCCCAATGTTAGGCGCGCGTGCGGCGATCGGGCGCTTGCTGACGGAAGACGACGATCGCGATACCAACTCGGGTGCCGTCGTGCTGAGCTACGGTTTCTGGCAGCGGCGGTTCGGTGGCGACCGCGGCATCATCGGCCGACCGCTCCGCATCGGCCCGCGCTATTTCACCGTCGCCGGTGTAACGGAGCGCGGATTCACCGGTGTCGACCCCCGCCGAGTGGATGCGTGGATCCCGGTGGAGAACGCGGGTGAGCTGAGAGGGCTGGGACAAAATTGGAAGACGAGCTGGGGCAGCTACTGGATTCGCGTCATCGCGCGCGTTCGACGCGGCGTGCCGGCGGAGCTCGCGAACGCGCATGCTAACGCGATCTACCAAAGTGGTCGCGCGGCGGCGGATCCTCGGGAGCGAGATACCGACGAGGTTCGGATCGAGGTGCGGTCCATCCTTCCGTCAGAACAGCTGAAGGGCAATCCGGAGACCGGAATCGCGAAGCTGCTCGTCGCGGTCACGATCATCGTCCTGCTCATCGGCTGCGCGAACATTGCGAACCTGCTGTTCGCGCGAGGTCTGGAGCGCCGTCGGGAAGTCGCTGTGCGACTGGCGCTCGGAGTGTCGCGACTTCGACTCATGCGACTCCTGGTGGCGGAATCGTCGCTGCTTGCCGCGGCCGGTGGCATCCTCGCGATCGCGGTGGCGGCTGCTGGCGTCAGGGTGCTTCGCCAGACGCTGCTCGCCGACTTCGAGTGGACTGACAGCGTCGTCGACCCGCGTTTGCTGCTCGTCACGTTTGTCCTGGTCGCGTTCGCCGCATTGCTCGCCGGCCTTCTGCCGGCCGTTTCGGCGAGTCGGCCTGACGTGACGGATGCCCTCAAGGCTGGTCCCCGCGCGGGGGTGCGAGGATCGAGGACTTCGACCACGCTCATCGTTGCACAGGCCTCGCTGTCGGTGGTGCTGCTCGTTGGCGCCGGGTTGTTCGTCGCGAGTGTGCGCCGCATCGCGTCACTGCGGCTCGGGTATGACGCCGACCGGGTGGTGTCCGTGTCCGCCGACCTCCACGCGGTCGGGTACGATCCGGGACGCGCGCTGGTGACGTATCGGGCGATGCGGCAGAGCCTAACGACGATTCCCGATGTGGCGTCGGTGTCGTTGTCGTCGTATCACCCGCTATTCGTCTCGCTCGGTAGTATGAGGGTCCGAGTGCCTGGACGTGATTCGCTCCCGCAGGCATCGACGGGCGGACCATACTTCAACGCGATCAGCGGCGACTACTTCGCGACGCTCGGCACGCGAATCGTAGAAGGGCGGCCGATTACCGATCGCGATGTGGACGCCGACGCACGCGTGGCGGTACTGTCCGAGCCGATGGCGCGGGCGTACTGGCCTGGTGAGTCCGTCGTCGGCCGCTGCGTG
>DATCGG010000197.1:0-9731 GCA_036509075.1 Gemmatimonadaceae bacterium | reverse complement strand
GGCCCGCGCGAGTGGCGTGCCGCGCCACCTGGCATTCGTCACGAGAGCGGTGTGGGACATCCTGCGCCGAGCGCCCTACGAACACTGGCGGCGGCGTGGCCGTCGTCGCAACGAGGATTCCACGATGCGCTCGTTCATTGCCGACCTGCGGTTCGCCTTCAGGTCCTTCGGTCGACAGCCCGGGGCCACTGCCCTCATCGTCCTGACGCTCACGCTCGGCGTCGCGGCCAACACGGCAGTGTTCGCGATCGTGGACGGACTGTTCCTGCGCCCATTCCCGTTCCCCGAACCAGGTCGCCTGGTGTATCTGAACGAACGCGCCCCCACGTGGAATCTGGAGTTCACGGGCATCAACTACCCGGACTTCCACACCTGGCGGGAACGAGCGAGCACGTTCGAGAGCATGGCGCTCTGGGCGGAGACCAGCGTCAACCTCGCCGATGCGTCCGGTGCCGAGCGCGTCCAGGGGCTCGCCGTCACGTACGATTTCCCGAAGACGTTAGGCATCCGGCCCGTCCTCGGGCGGAGCTTCACGAAGGAAGAGGACGGTCCGACGCCATCGCGTGTGGTGGTGCTCGGGTACGGGCTGTGGCAGACACGGTTTGCGGGCTCGCGTGACGTCGTGGGACAACCGCTGCGCATCAACAGCCGGCCCTACACGATCATCGGCGTGCTGCCACGTGAGGCGGACTTTCCCGGGCGCGCGCAATTCTGGGTACCGCTCAACGGCGATCCAAACCAGAGGGGTGAGAGCTACGGGTACGACGGGATCGGGAGGCTCAAGCCTGGCGTGACGGTCGAGCAGGCGCGTTCGGATCTCCTGCGTGCCCACGCGCCGATCTGGACGGCGAGAGACTCCGCCCGTGTGGTGAGCCCTCGGCTCGACGGTCTTCGCGAGCAATTCGGCAGCAACTTTCGCGCGATGGGCAAGGCGCTGGGCGCTGGGGCGCTGCTCGTGCTCCTGATCGCGTGCGCGAACGTGGCCGGCGCGATGCTCGCCAGGTCGATCTTTCGCCGCCGCGAGATCGCGATCCGGCTGGCGTTAGGCGCGAGCGCAAAGCGCGTCGGCCGTCAACTCATCACGGAGAGCCTGGCGCTGGCGATCGTGGCCGGCTTGGCCGGGACCCTGATTGGCCGCTGGCTCGTGCGTCTTCTGGTCACGTTCGGCTCGGACCAGCTCCCGCCGTGGGTCCAGCTCCAGTTCGGCGTTCGGACGATCGTGTTTGCCGTGCTGGTGATCGTTGCGACGGCACTCGTCTTTGGGCTGGCCCCTGCGCTGCAGGCCCGCCGTGCCGACGTGACGGGGTCACTCGTAGGTGGCGCGGGCACGCGTGCGAGCGTCGGCATTCCGCAGCGCCGCATGCTCGATGCGCTCGTGGTCATCGAGATTGCGCTGGCGCTGGTGCTGCTAGCCGGAAGCGGGCTGCTCGTTCGCGCGTACGGCACGCTGCGCAACATGGACCCGGGCTTTCGGCCCGACGGCGTCATGACGTTCCAGCTCGCGCTCCCGCAGGCGAAATATCCGTCGGCCGTCGCGCAGCGTCGGTTCTATGCCACGCTTACCGATCGCCTGACCGCGACGCCAGGCGTTCAAAGCGCGGGTGTCGTCACCTGCCTGCCGTTCGGATGCCATTGGGGCATGTTCCTCCGTGCGGAGGGCGCGGCGCCACCGGCGAGGAACAGCTCGAACCCGGTGGTGCTCGCCCGGTATGCGTCGGCGCACTATTTCGAGGCCATGGGCATCCGCCTCGTACACGGTCGCTTCTTCACCGACGCGGAAGGCGGACCGACCGGGCCACATCCGGTGGTGATCAATGAGCAGCTCGCGAAGCAGCTCTGGCCTAACGTCGCGGACCCGGTCGGCAAGCGCATGATCTGGAACGGCGATACGGTGAGCACGGACTGGATGACCGTCGTCGGGGTCGTGCGGGACGTCAGGCATTACGGGCTCGTCAAGCCGATGATTGGCGGCCTCTATAAATCGGCGTTCGAGGCCGACACCTCACAGTCGCTCGAATCGCTCGGCATCGCGGTGCGTTCGGCGACCGGTGAGGCAGCGGTGCTGGCCGCCGCGCGAGCCATCGTCCGCGAGCTCGACCCGGAGCTTCCGCTCATCGATGTGCGGAGCGCGCAGGCGGCGGTCAATCGGTCGTTCGCGGACCGGCGGACGATCGCGTTCGTGTTCGCGGCGTTCGGCGGGATCGCGCTGGCGCTGGCGTTAGGCGGGATCTACGCCGTCCTGTCGTACGTCGTCGGCCGCCGTCGGCAGGAAATCGGCATCCGCATGGCACTCGGCGCCCAGCGCTCGCAGGTCATCGGGCTCGTGGTGCGACAGGGGCTTCGCCTGGTGGCGATTGGCGTGGTGCTGGGTCTTCCCGTGTCGCTGCTGGCGCTGCGCGAGATATCGAGCCTGCTCGTTGGCGTGAGCGCGCGCGATCCGCTCACGTACGCCGCGGCGATTTTCCTGCTGGCGGCGACGGCGGCACTGTCAGCGCTGGTCCCGGCGCGCCGGGCGGCGGGGGTGGATCCGAAGACAGCATTGGTTGAGGGATGAAGCCGGGGATGGGGGGACGGGCGACGAACTGCCGGGGACGGGGGACGGTCATTTCGCCTTTCTCGCCGCCTCGATGATCTTATCCCGCTCGCCCCGCTCGAACATCGCGTAGATCTCCGGATCCGGAATGCCCGCGATGCGGCCCAGTATCATGACGCCCGCCATCGAATGCCCGGGATTCGTCCACTGCGCGATGTCGACGATCGAGTCGAACGCGCGTGTCTTGAGCGCCGCGAGCAGCATCGGGTTCCGGCTCTCCGTCAACTGCATGAGCGCGAGCGACGACTTGTTGCGATCCGTCCACGAGAGTGAGTTCATCAGGTCGATGAACGGCTCGTAAGGAACGGTGATCTTGAGCTCCGGGTGCTGCTGACTGTACACCGCGATCACCCACAGGGCCCGCGTCGCGTTGTTGCGGACGTCCGCATTGGCGTCGCGCATCGCGTACACCAGGTCGCCCACGATCGCCTGCTTGTTCGTGTAGTACGCGAGTACCTGCGCCGCGACAGCGCGATGGTCCCCATCGCTGGACGTGCGAAGCACCTTGCGCAGTGTATCGAGGTGCTTCGCGGCAAGCTCGACGAACTGCAGCTGAATCATTCGCGCCGCCGAATCGGCCATCAGCGAGTGACCCTGCGAGAGGTCCTCCTTCATGAAGCCGCGCATGACGGCCCGCACGTTGGCATCGCCAAACGCCGTGCCGGCCGCGATGACGTCCGGCGTCAGCCGGCTCGCGCCGTTAGGCGCGGCGCGGAGGTCGAGCGTCGGGGCGCCGTCCTCGATCACGCCAACGTACAGCATGGTTTTCCCGTCCTCGCAGCACACGGGATCCACGGAGGCAGAGGCCACTCCCGGAAGATCGGTGAGCTTGGCCGAGACCTGCAGTAGCGCCAACCCGGTGAGAGAATCCCCGACGCTGATGCCGAGGGCGTCGCGAATTTGCTGCGGGTTGGTTTTGTGCGCTCCGTAGATGTCGATGATCCCGACGCGCGGCAGCTGGGCACCGGACCGAGCGGGCAACATTGCGAAACCGGCTGCCGCGACGAGGGCCAGGGCGCCGGATCGAAAGACTTGGTTGGGGGTTCCAGGGAGCTGAAGCATTCGTGGTAGGAGTTGGGCGACGACAAAGCGGGAACGGATAGAGCACCAAATTGGCGACGTGCACATAAACGCACCAATGCTGTGCGCCTCCTGGATCGTCACTCCACGGAATTCTGACGGCTGTAGTAAACCCCATCGCGCTCGCGAGAGTCCAACAAGTCGCCGACCCCAAGAGCCGGAACCGGCATTACCTCGCGCCCGAAAGATTGAACGGATCTCACGTGCCCTGTCGCTTGTTTGTCATCCTGCTCGCGGTCCTTTGCGCGGGCCTGTCGGTTAGTCCCCGATCGGTGGCGGCGCAGCAGGCGGACGTCATCCGCGGCCGCGTCGTCGGGCCAGACAGCCTGCCGCTCCCCGAGGTCCTCGTCACCGTAACCTCGTTTTCCGGCAATGTCAGCCGGACTGCCCGCACAAACCGGGATGGCCGGTTCACTGTGACGTTTCCAGCCGGGGATGGCGACTACATGGTCGCGTTCGCGGCGATCGGCTATGCGGCCAAGCGCTTCGAGGTCAAGCGGATGGCCGACGAGGAGGTCCTCGTGGCCGATGCGAAGCTCACCAAGGTCGACGCCGTGCTGGGCACGATGAACATCACGGCGCCGCGCGAGAAGGTCGCGCGGAACGAGCCCACGCCCGACATCGGCGGGAGCGAACGCCCGGTTCCCACGCAGGATGTCCCGGCGAACCTCATGGGCGACCTTGCCGCGATGGCGGCCACGCTGCCCGGTGTGCAAACGGTCCCGGGCGAGAACGGCGACCCGAACGGGTTCTCGGTTCTCGGCCTGGGCGCCGATCAGAACAGCATGACGCTGAACGGGATGAATTTCGGCGGGACAGGGCTGCCGCGGGATGCACAGGTCTCGAGCGCACTCGCCACGACACCATACGACGTGTCGCGCGGGGGCTTCAGCGGCGCGCAGTTCTCGCTGCGTACCAGTGCCGGGTCGAACTTCATCACGCGAGGCTTGAGCCTCAACTTCGATTCGCCGCAGATGCAGTGGACCGACCCGGCGGCACGCGCGTTAGGCCAGGAGTACATGAACGCGTCGCTCGGCGGGGCGGCATCGGGCCCGATCGCGTTCGACAAGACGTTCTACAACGTCGCCTGGCAGCTCGGGCGACGCGCGAATGACTATCAGAATCTGCTCGACACCGATCCGGTCGGACTCAAAGCCGCCGGCGTGTCGTCTGACTCGGCGGGCCGGTTCCTCAACATTCTTGGGAATCAGGCCGTGCCATCGACGGTCAGCGGCCTCTCGAGCAACAAGCTCAGCGATCAGGGCTCGCTGTTCGGCAGCATCGACTTCGCGCCGCCGGGTTCGACACGCGGAAGCGCGTTCAACCTCTCGTTCAATGGCGGCTGGTCCAAGCAGCGTCCGGTGTTCGGGTCCGTGACGTCGGTGCCCGCGAGCGACGGCGAGCGCACGAGCTGGCGCGGCGGACTGCAGGGCCGGCACACGACCTACTTCGGCGTCGGCGTGCTGAGCGAGACGTCGTTAGGCATGAGCTGGTCGCGGAATTACGCCGACGCCTATCTCTCGATGCCCGGCGGCCGCGTCCGCGTGAACTCGGTGTTCGATGATGGCACGAGCGGTGTGCAGATGCTCAGCTTCGGCGGGAGCCAGTCGCTCAACAATGCGTCCACGAGCGTCGGCGCGCAGGCGATGAATCAGCTGTCCTGGTTCAGCACGAACAACAAGCATCGCCTCAAGTTCACGAGCGAGCTGCGGTACGACGGCGTGGCGCAGGACCTCACATCGAACCTGTTGGGCACATTCACGTACAACTCGCTGGCCGATCTCGCGGCAGGACAGCCCGCGCAGTTCACGCGACAGATGACGCGCCTCGAGCGCGATGCCGGGCAACTTGGCGTCGGCTTCTCGCTCGGCGACTCGTGGCGCAGGAGCAACAACTTCCAGCTCCAATACGGCGTGCGACTCGACGGCAATCATTTCCTGGACAGCCCGACCCTCAACCCCGAGGTCGAGTCGACGTTCGGCGTGCGCAACGATCACGTGCCTAACAACGTGTACGTGAGCCCGCGCGTCGGGTTCTCGTGGAGCTACGGGCAGGCGCAGGCGATCGGGGCGTTCCAGGGAGCGGCGCGCGGTCCACGCGCCGTCGTGCGCGGCGGCATCGGCCTGTTCCAGAACACGCCCAGCGTCAACCAGATCGCGTCGGCGCTCGACAACACCGGGCTGCCAAGCGGCATGCAGCAGCTCACGTGCATCGGGGCCGCCACGCCAATCCCGGACTGGACGGCCTTCGGCTCGAGCGCAAGCAGCATACCCAGCCGGTGCGCGGACGGCACCACGGGCACGGTGTTCTCGGACGCCACGCCTAACGTGAATCTCTTCGCCAACAACTACGTCGCGCCGCGGAGTGTACGATCGAACCTGCAGTGGTCCGGGCCAATCCTCGGCAACCGCTTCTCCACGACCATCGACGGCACCTATTCGCTGAACCTCAATCAGGGTGGCTTCGTCGATCTGAACTTCAATCCCGAGCAGCGGTTCACCCTGAGCGACGAAGGCAACCGCCCGGTGTTCGTCGAGCCAGCCAGCATCGTCCCCTCGACTGGCGTGATTGCCTCGCGGGACGGGCGCGTGTCGTCGCTCTTTTCGCGCGTCACCGAGCAGCGGTCGGACCTCCGTTCAGTGAGCCGGCAGATCTCGCTCAGCCTCGCGCCGGCAAACTACAGCACGCGATTCACCTGGAACGCCTCGTACGTGTACTCGAACGTGCGCGAGCAGTTTCGCGGGTTCAGCAGCACGGTCGCCAACCCACTCGATGTAGCGTGGGGCCGCGCGTCGTTCGACTCGCGGCACCAGATCGTCTACAGCCTTGGCTACAACGTCTGGGATGCGATCCGGGTGAGCTGGTTCGGCCAGTTCCGGTCCGGTCAGCCGTTCACACCCGTCATCGCGGGCGACGTCAATGGTGACGGATACTCGAACGACCGGGCATTCATCTTCGACCCGAAGGAGTCGAACAACAATCCAGCGGTCGCCGGAGAGATGGAGCGGCTGCTCACCTCCGGCTCGCCCGCCGCGCGCGATTGCCTCGCGCGACAGGTCGGCCAGCTGGCCAAGCGAAATAGCTGTCAGGGACCGTGGACGTCGACCGCGACTCTGTCGATCTCGTTCAACCCGGCGAAGATCCGCATGCCACAGCGGGCGTCGATCCAGTTCCAGCTCTCGAACCCGCTCGCGGCCGCGGACATGCTCTTCCACGATGACGACAACCTGCATGGTTGGGGTCAATACGCGACACCCGATCCGTCGCTGCTCTACGTCCGCGGATTCGATCCCTCGACGAATCGCTACACGTACGAGGTGAACCAGCGGTTCGGCGCGACGAATCCGCAGTACAGCGCGTTCCGCGCACCGGTGACGTTGACCGCGATGGTGCGCTTCGACGTCGGACCCACGCGTGAACGTCAGCTGCTCACGACGCAGCTGAACCGTGGTCGCACCTTGCCGGGCCAGAAGCTGCCCGAGCTGATGCTGCGCGTCGTGTACGGGCAGGGCGGAGGCATTCAGAACCCGCTCGCAACGATCCTTCGCCAGCAGGACAGCCTTCACCTAACGGCGAAGCAAGCCGACAGCATCGCGTCGCTCAACCGCTGGTACACGCTCCGCAACGACTCGATCTGGGCGCCGGTGGCGAAGTACCTCGGCACCCTACCTGATCGGTATGACGAGGGCGCCGCCTACGAGCGGTACATCACGGCGCGCCATGCGACGATCGATCTGCTGATAAAGATCGGGCCGGACGTCAAAGGGTTGCTGACCGCGGAGCAGCGTCGGAAGCTGCCGGCCTTCGTGGCGAGCTATCTCGAGCCGCGATACCTCGCGTCGATCAGGTCGGGTACGGCGACGTTCGTGGGCGGGATGTTCCCGGTGATGGGTGCGCCCGGCCCCGGCGGTGGTGGTAACGTGTTCGTCGGTCCTGGTGGTGGTACGCAGCAGGTCATCATCCGTCAGTGAGAACCAACGGGACATCGGGACATCGGGACTCGGGACTCCGGACTCGGCAGGAACCCTCTACCGCGAGGGCTATCCTCGCGGGTAATAGCATCCCGGCCGAGTCCCGATGTCCCGATGTCCCGATGTCCCGAGTCCCGAGTTCCCAGTCCCCTTCCCGTGGTACCCTGCTATGAGACTTCCAGTGAGATCGCTGTCGTTCGCGCTCGGGACGGCACTCGCATCGAGCGGCGCCGGCGCGCAGAGCAAGGGCCTCGAGCTTCCGCCCATCCGACAGCTGGGTGCGGTCACCGCGACAGCCACGGAGAAGCTCGGCCTCGTCAACAACATTCGCGCGCTCTCCGACGGGCGCGTGTACGTGAACGATCCGATGGGACGGCGCGTCATCCTGTTCGACGCCGGCTTGCAGACGTTCACGATCGTCGCCGACTCGCTTGGCGCGAACGGGAACACGTACGGTCGCGTCGCGGGCCTGATCCCCTCACGGGGTGACTCCACGCTGCTGGTCGATCCCCAGTCGCTGTCGATGCTCGTGCTCGACCCTGCCGGCAAGGTCGCACGCGTGATGTCGGTGCCGAACGCACAGGACGCCATGTCGTTCGCTGGCGCGTTAGGCGGTTCGGTCATGGACTCGCAGGGCAGGCTCGTCTATCGAGGCGCCCCGCGCTTCGAGTTCAGAGGCATGGGTCCCGCTGCCGGTGGGCCGCCACCGATTCCCGATATGCCCGACTCGGCGGCGATCTTCCGCATCGATCTCACGACGCGGAAGATCGATACGGTCGCGTACATCAAGACGCCGAAGATCAAGATGAACACGACGCAGGACACCAACGGGGGCGTGAGGATGGTGTCGGAGATCAACCCGCTGCCGGTGGTCGACGAATGGGCGCTCGTGTCCGACGGGTCGGTCGCCATCGTGCGCGGTCGGGATTATCACATCGACTGGGTGAACGCTGACGGATCACGCACGTCCTCGCCCAAGATTCCGTTCGAGTGGCAGCGGCTGTCTGACGAAGACAAAGTGGCGTTCATCGACTCGGTGAAAGCGGCGCGCGAACGCATGGGCGCCAATGCGCCGCAGATCGCGACGGCTGGCGGTGGAAACCAGGCTCGCAACGCGCCACCGCCGGGTATGGACGCCGGGCCGCAGGTCATGATCTTCCGGGGTCCGCCGGGCGAAGGCGGTCGGCCTAACGCGGGCGGCGCGGCCACCGGTACGGCGAACGTCACCCCGCAATTGAACTTCGTGGCGCCGAGCGAGCTGCCCGATTACAAGCCGGTGTTCCTGAACGGCTTCGTTCGCGCCGACCTGGATGGCAACGTGTGGGTCCGTACGATCCCGACGAAGCCGATGACTGGCGGTCCGGTGTACGATGTGGTGAACCGGAAGGGCGAGCTGATCGAGCGCGTTCAGGTTCCGGTGAATCGCTCGATCACGGCGTTCGGGCCGGGGGGCGTTGTGTATCTGACGACTCGCGACGGGATGACGACGAAGCTGGAGAAGGCGACGATCCGCTAGACGCTCGCCGCAAGAGGCCGTATTCCGCCGCCGCCCTAACGAGGGGCAACCGGTCAGCGGTTGCCCCGAGACCCCAGAGCTGGACGAACCCGGACCCGGGGCGGTCCGACCGATACACGCGCACCCAGGCGGTCGTTTTCCCCAGCTCGTCCATCGCGAGCGGCTGGATGGCATCCGTGATCGCGATCGGATAATCGCCCCGAAAGAATCGATCGATCCCCCATCGTCGACCCGCTGCCGTGGGATGGGCGGCGTTGTGGTCGAAATCCATGGTGCCCATCGGCACACCGATCAGGCTCTCTGTCCGACGCGGATTCATGCCGAGCAGGCGCCCGGCGGAATCGCGCACGATCGCACCGATCGGCTCTCCACTCCAGACGACCTTGCCGCCGGCGTTCAGATACCGACGGAGCAGCACGGTGTCGGATGCGGTCGGAGCTGCCACGTTAGGCAGCACATCCGTCGCGAAGACGACCACGCTTGGCACACTGTCCGCGATCCGCGCCGAGAGAAAGCGAGCGAGCGAATCGGCGTCGAGCGGCTCGTACCCGACACCCCGGAAGTACTCGAA
>DATCGG010000196.1:0-6192 GCA_036509075.1 Gemmatimonadaceae bacterium | reverse complement strand
TTCTACAGCGATGAGGGGCCCGCCGAGCGCTGGATCCGCGACGACGTGAATGCGGTGCTCGCGCCGCATCTGCGAGGGAAGAGGGATGGGGGATGAGGGATGGGGCTAAGAAGCGGACACTCTCCGGAGGTCATTCATGAGAAGTGAAGCATCCCGAGGGTTCTCCCCTCATCCCGCATCCCGCATCCCGGGAGTCATCAGTCGCCGACTATCCCCCGCACCGCCTCGACCGCCTCGTCCACCTCGGCATCGGTGTTGTAGTAGTGCGGCGACAGCCTGACGGCCGTCTCGATGCCTTTCGCGTCGAAGTCGTAGATGCCGAATTCCCTGAGCGACGACACCGTATTGATCCGGCGATCCTTCAACGCGCGGACGATCGGGTCGGCATGCCGCCCGTCAGCCGTCATCGTCACGATGGCACAGGGCGTCGCACCGCGATCGTGCACGCGGACGCCCGGTATGCGGCCTAACGCCGTACGGAGCCGGGCCGCGAGACCCCAGGCACGCGATCGCGCGGTCTCGACCCCCACGTCGAGCGCGTAGCGCGCCGCCGCGGCCTGGCCGAGCACGAGTGCGTACGGGAACTCCCAGTCCTCGTATCGCCTCGCGGTGGGAGCCACCTCGTACGCCCGCGTGATCACCCATCGCGCCCCGCGCATGTCCACGAACAGCGGGTGATCTCCACGCTCGAGCGCACGGTCCGATGCGTACATGAACCCTATCCCGCGCGGACCACGCATGAACTTCCGCGCAGTGGCCGACAGATAGTCGCATCGCAGACGAGCGACGTCGATCGGGATCTGACCGACCGCCTGACACGCGTCGATGATATACGGGACCCCTGCTTCCTCGCATACGAGGCCGACCGACTCGACGTCCTGCACGAGCCCCGAGTTCGTCGGGATCCAGGACACGGCTACAAGCTTCGGACGCCGATCCTGCACGATGGCGCGCACCGAGTCCGGGTCGACGCCGCCCTCGGGCAGATCGTTCGCATGGACCACCTCCACGCCGAGCCGCGTCGATAGTGCGAGATACTGAATCTGGTTCGACGTGTAATCGCACCGCGTCGTGACGATCACGTCGCCCGGAGTGAAGTCGAACGAGCTCAGCGCCTGGACGAAGCCGGCGGTCGCGTTCGCGACGACGGCGATGTTCCTGGCCTGCGCGCCGACGAGCTCCGCGAGGTGCTCGTAGCCGCGCCCGACCTCGTCGGCGCGGAGATCGGCCGCCTCATAGCCGCCAATTTCGGATTCGAGCCTAACGTGATCCGTGATCGCATCGATGACCGGACGCGGCATGAGCGCGGCGCCGGCGTTGTTGAGATGATTGCGGTGTGCACAGCCAGGCGTGTCGGCACGCCACGCGGCAACGCTGTCGGTGGTCAGAGTAGTCACGGCCCTGAATTACGCTCATTGCCTGGTGACGAGCAATCCACCACATTGGAATCGTCTCCATCATGAATGCCGTTCATGCGTCCTGAAAGCGACCGCGCCGCCCGGCCCCTGCACCTCGATCTGCGTCACCTCCGACTCGTCGCCGCCGTCGCCGAGGCGGGTGGACAAACCCGCGCCGCTCGGCGGCTCAACCTCACGCAGTCCGCGCTCAGTCACCAGCTCCGCGAGCTCGAGAGCCGAATCGGGGCGCCGCTGTTCATCCGCGCGAGTCGACACATGGTGCTCACCGCCATGGGGGAGCGCATCCTTGCCACCGCGCGACGCGTGCTCCACGAGGTAGAGGCGCTCGAGCGCGACCTGGCTGCGGAGTCGGCCAGCGGTGGCGCGGGCATCGTCCGTCTCGCAACGGAGTGCTACACGGTCTACCACTGGCTTCCGGGGGTCGTCACGGCGTTCCGCCAGGAGTGGCCGCGGGTCGATGTTCGCATCGTCGCCGAGGCGACGGCGGATCCGGTGCGCGCGCTGCTCGACGGGGCCCTCGACCTCGCCATCGTCGCGGGCGAGGTCGATGAACGGCGCCTCGGGTGCACCTCGCTATTCGAGGACGAGCAGGTCGTCGTAGTCGCGCCAAGTCACCCGTTCGCGAGTCGCGAGTTCGTCGCACCCGAAGACCTCCGCAACGAGCATCTCATCCTGTACACGATTCACAGTACGGAGAGCTCGGTACTGCGCGAGGTGCTGAGACCCGCGGGCGTCGAGCCGCGGCAGCTCACGCGCGTGCAACTGACCGAGGCGATCGTCGAGCTGGTGAAGGCGGGGCTGGGTATCAGCGTGCTCGCTCGATGGGCGATCGCCCCACAGCTACGCGACGGGTCGCTCGTGGGCGTGCCCCTCACCGCGCGCGGGTTCCACCGTCGCTGGTGGGCGGTCACGCGGCCGCACGAGGCGACGCCGGCGTACCAGCAGCGACTGCTCGACTTGTTAGGCCTCCATCTTCGCGGTGGCCCATCGCCCGCCGCCGAGCTTCAGCTGCGTGCCTAGTGGATGACTCCGCGCGGGTCGCGCCGCCTCCGCACCGCGTTAGGGCAGACTTTAAGACCAAGGAGACACAGATTCACGACGGCTCGTTGCGTGAGGAGTTCGATTCAGACGCGGAGAAAGCCGCGTCAATCTGCGTCCGCCGGCGCCAGCGGGCGGTCTGCGTTATCTGCGTCCGCTTGTTCTTAGACCGTACAGGTCGCGATGCCTCCTGGGCGGGCAGGAATGAACCGTCGACGACTCGTCACGCCAAGTCTCGTCTGATCACGCTCGACTGTTAGGCCGGCGAGCGGCTGCAGACATTCGCCGCATGCTCGCGCGCGCGATTCGTCTCCTCGCTCTCGTCGGACTACTCGGTTGCCTCGGCGCCGATGCGGCGGCCGGGCCGGAACCACCGACGCGTGACGGGCGGCCGATCCTGTTCATCGGCAACAGCCTCACCTACGTCAACGACCTTCCCCTCATCGTCGAAGCGCTTGCCGACTCGGTCCCCGGCCTAACGCCGGCCGAGCGACTGGCGCCCGCCATGGCGGCCTACCCAGACTACGCGCTCGAGGACCACTGGGCCAACGGGACCGCCGTGCGCGCGATCGACCAGGGCAAATGGAGCGTCGTCGTCCTCCAACAAGGCTCCTCGGCGCTCGACGAGAGTCGCGTGAACCTCCGTGAGTGGACCAGGAAGTTCGACGAGCGCATCCGCGCCGTGGGGGCGCGAACCGCCATGTACGCGGTGTGGCCGCTCGCCAGTCGGCAGTTCGACTTCGACCGCGTCAACGAGTCGTACACGCTCGCCGCCACCGATGTGAGCGGGATGCTGTTCCCGGTTGGTGAAGCGTGGCGGGCAGCCTGGCGGCGCGACCCGAACCTCGAGCTCTACGCACCCGACGGCCTGCATCCGAGCATTCGCGGATCGTACATCGGCGCTCTCGTGATCGCGTCAATGCTCCTCGATCGCTCGCCAATCGGCATGCCGGCGCACGTTACCCTGCGCGGAGGCGGGACCGTCGCCATCCCGCCCGGCGACGCGGCAGTCCTGCAGGAGGCCGCTTCGGAGGCCATCGCACAATTCGGACGGCGTTAGGCTCAGTAGATGTAGACGCGCGTCCCGACAGGGATCATGTCGTAGAGCCACGCGATATCGGCATCGCGCAGACGAATGCACCCGTGCGTCGCAGCGGTGCCGATCGACGCCTTGTCCGGCGTGCCATGAAGCAGAAAGCCGTTCCCCGTGTCGAGCATGTGACGGCCGAGCTCACCCTCGATTCGCCTGTTGAGCGTGCCGATCGGCGGAATGAACAGCGTACCGTCGAAGATGACCTCCTCATCGGTCGGCAGGTACGCAAACTCCCCGCTTTTCCCGTCGACCACACCGACCTGATCGTCCCGGACATCGAGGACGCGCCCGTCGCTCAGCACCGTTTTTCCGGAGATCATCGCGGCGAGCTTGAGCCCGTGCTCCTGCGCCACTTCGGCGTAGTGCCACTCTGGTGGGATCCAGACGGGATTCTCCTTCTTGTCGATCACCGTGCGCACGCCCCGAGGCGTCTCGAAGCGCCACGACCTGCCTGCGTACTCCAGCGTCTCATCGGTCGAGACCGCGATGGGCGCCGTGAGCAGCGTGTCGGGCCCGATGATAGCCCAGAGCTCCCGATCGTTGAGCGAGACGACGACCCGCAGGTCGTTGTCGTGCTCCGCCGCGAGCCGCGTTCGCACCGACGCCACGCTGTCGGCGCGTGAGCGATACGTCGCGACCGGCTGCGCGGTACGCACGATCGAATCGGCAGACGACCGAACGGAGGCGGCAATTGCCGATGCGTCGATCACCTTCGTCGTGTCCGCCGCGTCGACGCGGACCTGCGCCGTACCTAACGATGCAACGGCGACGAGCGCGAACAGGGCAGGCGCCGCTGCGCCTGCCGCTGCCCGCACCGTCCACGTCACTGCCCTTACCGCCACTTCAGGCCGATGACGACGGGGACCCATCGGGTCTCCTCACCCTGTGTGTACGCCGTGGTATAACGCGACTCGACGAAGAGGCTCGCGCCGCCAACCGGAAGCGCCAGACCGGCGCCACCCGTCAGACCACCCTTCGTGACCGGGCTGCCCTCGAAGGCACTCGAGACGTCGTTATCACTGCGGTCGGTGTTGAAGAAGTCCGTGAAGCGGAACACGCCACCGCCGCCAACCAGGTAGAGCGCACCGCGCCGGTCTTGCCCGAACTTCATGAGATCGAGCGTCAGGTTCGCCGTGGCCGACCAGATGTTCGGGTCGTCAGGCTGCGCGGTGAGACCGTTCGTGCCGGCGTCTCGGCCGTTGAAACGCGAGTAGCCGAGATCGATGCGGAACCCGAGCGGGCTGCTCACCGGCTGGTATCCGATCGGCACTTCCACATTGAAGCCCGTCTTGTAGAAGTCGTTGACGGCACCGGTCGGAACGTTCGGGCCGGCGCCAAGACCAAGGTACCAACCACTTCGACGCATGCCGTACGACTCACTGCTCATCGTCGGCGCGACGGGTGTGCGGATGGTGTCACTGGTCGTGGTCGTCCTGGTGGTCGTGTCGGGTGGACGCCTCATCGAGTCGGCACGAGCGGTCGAATCGCGCATGATCGAGTCACGGCGCATCTGCTCGATTCGATTGAGCGAGTCGGCGCGCGTGATCGAATCCTGCCGCATGCGCTCGAGGCGGGCGAGCGAATCGGCGCGCGCGACCGAATCGCGGATGAACGCCGAGTCACGGCGAATGGCAACTTCGCCATTGGATTCCTTCTTTACGCGAACTCTCGTCTCTGAGGTCGTCGTGCGGCGCGTGGTATCGGCCTGCGCCGAAGCCATCGAGCTTGCCCCGAAAACGAGCGCTACCGCCAGCGCGCTCTGCAACGAAAATCGAAGGTTCATACATCTTCTCCCACACTGGTCGCCACTCGTGTCAGGCCCCGTGGGCGATTTGGCGGGCGGGGCAGCCACCTCCTTCGACTGGTCGGGAAAGTTCAGGTATTTCGTCCTGTTGCCTTCGTCGGCGACGCCCCGAGCGGCTCAGTTGCCGCTGCACCAGGCGGGATAGAAAGCATTCGGCGTGCCGCGGTGGGGCAATGCAGCGGCAAGTTTTACGTGCGGAGAGACCTAACGCCCATGGCTGCCGATGTGACAGATCGACAGGAAGCGGCCCCGGCCGAGTGACGCCGAGTCCGCCTAACGCGTAACTCGAAGCGCGACGCTGCGGTCGGAGATCAGTGCCCCGCCAACGGCACCGTCTTCCAGAAGTCGATCCCTCCTGCCTGCTGACCAACATCGACGACCGCGACCGTTCGTAAGGCGCGCAGGTCGATCACTTCCACGGTCCCCGGCTCCGATCCGATGCCCTCGACAGTCACGAACGCGTAGCGGTCGTCAGGCGAAATGACGACACCGCTCGCCACTTTACGCTTCGTGGGGAGTAACGCGATTTCCTTGCCACTGGCGAGGTCGACGACGGACACCGATTGACCGCGCTTGTTCGTTCCGACGAGCAGCTTGCCATCGTGCGACGCAGCGAGATTGTACACGCCCGGGCCCATGGGGAATCGCCGCGTCATCGTCCACGTAGGCACATCGATCTCGACGACATCGCTCGACTTGTTGCACGCGACGTAGACCTTCGACCCGTCGACCGACGGTTGCGCCCAGGTGGGCGAGCAGGACACGTCGCTGGGCTTCGGCGGCTCCATGCCATGCCCCGCGTGATCGCCGGCGATTCCCATCTGCCCGCCTGCGGCGGG
>DATCGG010000195.1:0-11931 GCA_036509075.1 Gemmatimonadaceae bacterium | reverse complement strand
TCGCGCCGCGCTCGGACTCCTGCTCGAGCGCCACCGGCCACGCCTCTTCGCGACGGCGGTGCGCCTCGTGGGGGGATACCGCTCGGATGCTGAAGACGCCGTTCAGGAGACGTGCCTTGCGGCGATCCGCCATATCGGGTCGGTGCGTGATCCCGAATGGGGGGCGCTGCAGCGGCTTCCCGAACCGCTCCGCGTGAGCGCCATGCTGCGCTACTTCGGGAGCTACGACTCATACGACGAAGTCGCGACGGATCCTCGGCGTCCCGATCGGAACGGTGCGAAGCCGGCTGTCCGAAGCAAAGATCAAGCTTGCCGAGGCGCTGCTCGCGAGCGCCGCGCTCATCGACGACGTTCGCGTTAGGGCGCGAGTGCGCACTTCGGGATCCCGCTCGAGCGCGTGGAGTTCGTGGTCGAAGGAGAGTTCGATCCACGAGGTGAGTTCGACGGGCTTGGCGGATTCGATGCGCCGCCCGAAGCGCGCCACTGTTACCGCACGCTGCACTTCCGGGCAACGCTGGTTTCACCCGCGCCACGCGAGCAACTGGAGAAGATCCACGCGCGCGTGCTGTCGCACAACATGGTATTGGGTGGGCTGCGCGGAGTTCCTCGAACGAGCGAGCTGATCACGCTGGCAACTGCCGGGGACGGGCGACGCGCGACGGTGGGAGGCGTGCGATGACGGCTAACGCCGATCTGCGAACGACTGCGGCGCCCCCCACACGATCGGTACACCGAACCAACTTGAGGCGGCGATGGCGAAACGCCTCGAGGATAGTATACGCATTGCGGTTATAGCCACTATGGCTATATAATCCACCATGACAACCGACCGCACGGAACTAGAGGCGTTGCTGCCGCTCCCGCCGGCAACGTTCCATATCCTGCTCGCTCTGGTCGATCAGGAGCGTCACGGCTACGCCATCATCCAGGACGTCGAAGAGCGCACCGACGGAGAGCTGCGGCTGAGCGCCGGCACGCTGTACCGGTCTGTCGCTCGCATGGTCGAGCAGGGACTCATCGCCGAAGTCCTGAAACGGCCCGCCGCGCGGCTCGACGACGAGCGCCGACGCTACTATCGCATCACGCCGTTCGGTACCGCCGTCGCCCGAGCGGAGATGGCGCGCCTGTCGCAGCTGGTCCGCCTCGCGCGCGCGCGCGGCCTAACGCCGGAGACCACATGATGCGCGCGCTCGAGCGGTTCTACCGCGTGCTCCTGTACCTCTACCCGGCGAGCTTCCGCAACGAGTACGGCCGCGCGCTCACCGCAACGTTCGTGGCGCGGCTTCGGGACATGTCGGGGCCGGCACGCCCGCTCCTCGGCGCGCTCGCCGCTGTTGGCGACGTGGTCCCGAACGCGATCGCGGCGCACTGGGAAATCCTTCGGCACGATGTGCGGTACGCCGGCCGGTCGTTGCGGGCCAGTCCCGGCTTCACGCTGACGGCGATCCTCGTGATCGCGTTAGGCGTCGGCGCGAACACGGCGGCATTCTCGCTCGCGGACTTCGTGCTGCTTCGGCCGCTGCCGTTCCATGAACCCGATCGGCTCGTCGACCTCTGGGAATCGACGCCCGGGTACCCGCGCATGGAGTTCTCGCCGGCGAACTACCGCGACATGAAAGCCATGACGCACTCGTTCGCCGCGATGGGCGCGTACTCCGACCGCACGATGAACCTGGTGGGCACGGGCGAGCCGCGACACCTCACGGTCGGGATCATGACGCCGCATGCGATGCCGGTGCTCGGGGTGCCGCCGCTCCTGGGCCGCGCCATCACGCCGGAGGACTCGACAAACGAACAGGTGGTCGTCCTGAGCTACGGGCTCTGGCAAAGCCAGTTCGGCGGGGACGCCGGCATCGTCGGCAGGGCGGTCCGACTCGATGGTGAGCCGTACAGCGTGATCGGCGTCATGCCCGCGGCGTTCGCGTTTCCAACTCGCGAGATCGACGCGTGGGTTCCGTTCCTGCTGCGCGAGGCTTTCTTCGCCGATCGAAGCGACAACTTCCTCTCTGTGGTCGCGCGGCTCCGGCCGGGCGTGACGACCGAGCAGGCAGCGACAGACGTCGCGGCGGTCGCAGCGCGGCTCGAGCAGCTCGACCCGAGAGCGAACGAGCACACGAGCGCGGTTGTCGTTGACATGCGCGACGAGATGTCCGCGCGCTCCCGGATGCTCGTGCTCGCCCTCTGCGGTGCGGCGCTGTGCATCCTGCTGCTCGCGTGTGCGAATCTCGCGAGCCTCCTGCTCGCGCGGTCCGCGCATCGAAGCCGCGAGCTGGCGGTTCGCGCGGCGCTTGGCGCCGGACGCGAGCGCATCGTCAGGCAGCTCGTCACCGAGAGCATGGGGCTGGCGCTGTTCGGCGGCATTGCGGGCGTGGCGATCGCCGTGGCCGGCGTGCCGGTGCTCGCGCGCCTGGTGCCCGACTCGCTTCCGGTGAGTGGCCAGCCGTCAGTGGACCTGCGGGTACTGCTCGCAGCAGGGGCACTCGTTCTCTTGACCGGACTGACGTTCGGAGTCGGGCCGGCCATCGCCGCGGGGCGGAGCAGGGCGCTCGACGCCCTTCGCGGCGGAGCTCGTGGCGGCATGCGGACGCAGCGACTTCGCGCGGTCCTCGTCACGATCGAGGTCGCCGCCTGCGTCGTGCTCCTCGTTTCGTCGGGACTCCTCATTCGGGCGGTCCTTCGGATCCAGGGGACTGACCCAGGCTTCCGTGCGGAAGGCGTGCTGACGCTGCGGACCGAGCTGACCGGAGAAAAGGCGGCGTTCGGAGCGCAACGCGTGGCGTTCTACGACCGCGTGCTTCAGGACGTCCGCGCACTCCCCGGCGTCCAGAACGCGGCGTACATGTCGGGACTTCCGATGGTCATGGGCGGTGGCATCTGGCCGACGACGATTGCGGGCGCGCCCGTCGTTCGCGACGCCTCGAACACCGTTGGGCTGCGCTTCGTGACGCCACAGTACTTTGCCGCCATGGGGATTACGCTGCGCGCGGGGCGGGACATCGCCGACGCCGATCGGCGAGAGAGCCCACCGGTGGCGGTGGTGAGCGAATCGTTCGCGAAGCGCATGTGGCCTAACGAGAACGCGATCGGCAAGCAGTTCACGATCATCACCATCCCGCGCACGATCGTGGGCGTGGTGGGCAACGTACGGGTTCGCGGGCTCGAGCGCCCGAGCGAGCCACAGGTCTACCTGCCAGCCACGCAGCTTCCCGATGGAATGATGGTGTTCTACGCGCCGAAGGATCTCGTCGTACGCTCGACCGTCCCGGCCGCGACGCTGCTGCCGGCCGTCCGACGCATCATCGCGGGTGCGGATCCCGATCAGCCGATCTCGGACGTGCGGATGCTGACGGAGCTGGTCGCGAGCCAGACGTCCTCACGGGTGACGCAGCTTCGTCTGCTAGGCATGCTGGCTACGATCGCGCTGGTGATCGCGGGGGTGGGCATTCACGGGCTGCTGGCGTTCGCCGTCTCCCAGCGCTCCCGCGAGCTCGGCGTGAGGCGCGCGCTGGGCGAACAGGTCGGCAGCATCGTGGGTCGAGTGATGCGGGAGGGGCTGGTGCTGGCGGCGGCCGGGGTAGCCATCGGCGTGTTCATCGCCTACCTGGCGGCGCGGGCGATGGGAGCGTTGCTGGCGGGCGTGCAACCCGGCGATCCGCTGACGATTGGCCTGGCGGCGGTACTGTGCTTCGTGACGGCGGTCGTGGGATGTGTGCGACCCGCCGTGAGGGCGGCGAGTGTCGATCCCATCACGGTGCTGCGCGGAGACTAACGCTGTCTCCTGGCCTGATGACTGAAAACCTATCGGTTTTCAGTCATCAGGATCGTTCACTACGGCGCTTGCTTGGCTTCCGCTCCGGCCTTCGTTAGGCGGTAGATCCGGCCGCCGGCATCGTCCGTGATGTAGAGCGCTCCATCCGGCCCCTGCGCGAGCCCGACCGGCCGGTGCTTCGCGCGATCCGGCTGGATCTCGTTCGCGGGAAGCCCGGCGAAGCCGTCCGCGAACGTCTCGTACGCGCCGCTCGCCTTGCCGTTCGACATCGGCTGGAACACCACGCGATAACCCTGCTGTGGCTCCGGAAGGCGGTTCCACGAGCCGTGAAACGCGATGAACACGCCGTCCTTGTACTTCGCCGGCAGCGCGTTGCCCGTGTAGAACAGCAGCGACATCGGTGCCCAGTGCCCGGGGAAGACCGCGGCCGGCTCCTTCTTGTCCGTGCAGCGATCCGTTTTCTTCCCATCGCCGCCGTACTCCGGCGCCGTGACGAGCTTCTTCTCGTCCATCGCGTAGTAGCAGTATGGCCAGCCGAAGTTGTCGCCCTGGCTCACCTGCAGCATCTCTTCCCCCGGGTTCTCCGCCGAGTACTGCGTGGTGGGGAAGACGCTCGGCCAGTTGTCGTGCAGCTGGTCGCGGCCGTGCTGCGTGGCGAACAGCGCGCCGTCGCCCGGATGAATGGCCACCCCCATCCCATTCCGGATTCCCGACGCAAACCGCGCCGCCGGCGAAAAGCTCTGGCCGGTCTTGTTCGCGTCGAACTTCCAGATCCCCGCACGGGTGTTCAGCTCCGTGCACGGGTCGTTGCCGGGCGAGTCGTTGGTGCGGTCCTTCACCTGACAACTGTTCGTGGCCGAACCGACGTTGACGTAGAGCGCCCCGTCGTTGCCGATCGCGATGCTGCGCGCGCGATGGCCGGGCAACATCGGCAGGTCCTTCACGACGACCTCGCGCTTGCCGCTGGGCGTCAGCTCGTCGTCACCGCGCTTGTAGCGCACGATGTCCTTGCCCTCGTCGACGTAGAGGTAGCCGTTCGCGAGCGCGATACCGGTGTTGCCGACGGTCCCGATGCGGGTGATCACGTCGGCGCGGCCGTCGCGCGTGCTGTCGCGAAGCGCGACGAACGACGCTTTCGGTTTCGGTGCCGGCGGCGCGGGCGCGGCGGTCTGATTCTTCGGCGGCGGCTGCGTCCCCTCGAGCGTCACGTAGACGTCGCCGTTCGATGCCACGACGATGTGTCGAGCCTGGCCAATGCTGTCGGCGAACACCGTTGCGCAGATCCCGGCCGGCAGCGTGAGGCCGCCATTGTCGCCGGCGCATTTCGCCGGGAACGTAGTGTCCGAGGTCGCCGCGGTGGCGGAGCTGTCGCCCGTTCGGCGTTCGCCGGGGCTGCAGCCGACGACTGCCGCGGCCAGGAGAATGCTGGAGACGGAGAGCCCGCGACGGACGACGGTGTCGATCGAAAGACGCATACGTGCCTCGTTCGAGCGGTTGAGCTGAAAAGGTGGATGGAGTTCAACCGCGCAATATCGAGGCCTGAATGGAATTCTCAGGTCAGAGTACCGTCAGGTTCGTAGGCCGGGACTACTGACTTGGGCCGGTCAAGCCTTCCCACAGGCCATACAGGTAGGTAGCCCCAAGCGCCCGGTCGTGCAGCCCGTAGCCCGGCCGGCCACGCTCGCCCCAGATCATCCGCCCATGATCCGGCCGCATCGGACCGTCGAAGCCCGTGTCCCGCAGCGCCGCCAGTACGGCGCGCATGTCCACGTCGCCTAACGCCGTCGGATGCGGCGCCTCGTGGAACCGGCGCGGGCCCGTGATGTGGACGTTCCGGCAGTGCGCGAAGTGGATGCGGCCGCGCGCGCCGAGCGTGCGGGCGATCGCCGGCAGGTCGTTCGCCGGGTCGGCACCTAACGAGCCGGTGCAGAACGTGACGCCGTTCGCGGGACGGTCCACCAGCGCTACCACGCGCTCGAGCGCCGGGCCGCTCGTGACGACCCGTGGCAGGCCGAAGATGGGCCACGGCGGATCGTCGGGATGGATCGCCATTCGCACCCCCGCGGCCTCCGCCGCCGGCACGACCCGCTCGAGGAAATACGCGAGGGTCTCCCAGAGACGTTCCTCGCTCACGTCGCGGTAGGCAGCGAGCAGCGCGGCAAGCTCCGGAGCCGTGTACGCCGTCGCCCAGCCCGGCAGGTCGCCGGTGCCGCGAGTGAGGTCGATCCGGCTCAGTGCGTCGTCGTCGTACGCGAGCGCGGTCGAGCCGTCTCCCAGTGTGAGCGCGAGATTCGTGCGTGTCCAGTCGAACACCGGCATGAAGTTGTAGCACAGCACCCGCACGCCGGTCTCGCCCATGTGCCGGACACTCTCGCAGTAACGCGCGATCAGGCGGTCGCGCGTCGGGCGACCGAGCTTGATGTCCTCATGGACCGGAATGCTCTCGATGACGGCGAGCTCGAGGCCCGCGGCGTCCACCGTGTCGGCCAGGTGGGAGAGCGCATCACGCGACCACACGTCGCCGACCGGCACATCGTAGAGCGCGCTCACCACTCCTCGCACGCCCGGGATCTGCCGGACGTGCGCGAGCGGAACCGGGTCGTTAGGCCCGAACCAGCGGAACGTCATCTGCATGCGGCCCCGCTACGGTGCTTTTTGGAGCGCCGTCGCGATCTGCTTTTCGATGGCGCCCGTGGACACGCAATCGCTGCGACTCTCGCTGCGTGGCAGCGGCGAGCCTTCCAGTCCCGGGTACTTGGCGAGCACCGACGCGCCGATCGCCACGTTATTGGTACCGGTTGTCGGCGACGTCGTCGCGACGGTCACCGTCAACGTCGACACGAGATTCTGCTCCGCAAGCGAGTTCTCGGCGAAGTCGCAATCGATGAAGTCGTAGTTGCCGCGCCGGTCGCGTGTGCGCGTGGCCGTGAGACTGCCGGCGACCGTATCGGACGTCGCGACCTCGAATCCCACTGACGTCAGCTCCTTGGACGCGAGCTGGACCACCTGGGCCTTGGAGTGCGTGGTCTTCAGCGAGACCGGCCCAGGCGCCTCGAACGTCGCCTGCTTGCAACCAACGATGGCGAGCGCGGCAAGCGCCGCGCGAGCAGAGTTCCTCACCTTCGATAATCCTCCCGACTTGTCACCAGATCTTGTCATCCCCCGCTGCGTTCGAAAGAAAACCATTGGTAATTGGTTACTGGAGCTGGTTATTGGTTATCGAACCCTCGGGACGCCTCTCTCAGCGAGATGACCATCCCGAGGGTTCAAATAACCAATAACCCGTACCAGTAACCAATTACCAGTTCTGTTGCGCTGTTTCGACCTCGCGCCCGATCTGCGGCAGTACCGGCAGCGGCGCCGCGATCACGTCCACGAACGTGTCATTGTACGCAGGCTGTCCGCCCGGCGCCCACGACGACGGCGTCAGAAAGTTCGCCACGGCACCCGTCTCCGTGGGATGACTCCACCACTTGCCGGTCAACGCGACGACGCCGGGGCGAATCGACGTCCCGACCCGCAGCCACGCCGTCACCTCGCCCTGCGCATTCCTGACCGCGACTCGATCGCCGTCGCCGAGGCCGCGGGTTTCCGCGTCCGCCGCGTTCATCTCGAGCGTCGGCCGCTCCATGCCCCGTCGCTGCCTGGCGAGGTTCACGTAGCTGGAGTTGAGGAAGTAGTGCGACTTTGGCGTGAGCAGCTGCAGCCGGTTACCGCGATCCGGCGCGTCGCCGGCCGTGATGCCGCTCAGCCGCAGCGATCCGGGCCGGAGCTCGGGTCGCGCGCGGACAGTCTTCTGCCACCCATTGGCCTTGAGCGACTCGAGTGAGACCCCATCAGCGAGTGCCGAGCCCGCGATCTCCTCGTCGCTCTCGTGCAGCGCCGGGATGGCCAATCCCATTCGTGTCGCGAGCAGCCGCATCATCTCGCCGTGCGACTTCGATTCGCCTAACGGCTGGATCGCGGGATGGTTGACCGACACGTAGTGGTGCCCCCACGCGCCGTTGATGTCGAAGTGCTCGAGCTGCGTCGTGGAGGGCAGCACGATGTCCGCATAACGTGCCGTGTCCGTCAGGAAGTGCTCGGCCACGACGGTGAACAGGTCGTCGCGCGCGAGCCCGGCACGTACACGTGCCACGTCCTGCTGCACGACGGCGGGGTTCGTCCCGAACACCATGAGCCCTTTGATTGGTGGTGTGAGCGTCGTGCTCGTCAGGTTCTCGCCGAAGCGCGCGAGATCGAGCGCGCGCGTCGGTCGCGGCGCGATGTCCGGCCGGGCCGCTCCGCCCTCGTCCAACACGGGGCTCGCCTCGATGAAGAGACCGCCGCCCGGATTCCGCCAGTGCCCGCCGAGGATCGCCAGCGCCGACAGGCTGCGCACGAACGCCTCGCCGGCGAGGGTCTGCTCCGGCGCGATGCCGCTCCGGATCGTGGCTGGCCGCAGCGTCCCGATCTCGCGCGCGAGCCTAACGATCTCGTCGGACGCAACACCGCACAGGTCGCTTGCCCGCGCTGGTGTCCATGACGTGACCTCCGCCTGCAGCGCGTCCAGATCGACGGCGACGGCAGCTTGCTCGGCGTCCACGAGTCCTTCCGCGAACATGACGTGCGCCAGGCCTGCCGCCAGAAACCGATCCGTGCCCGGCCGCACCGCCAGATGCCGATCGCAGCGCTCCGCGGTCCGCGTTCGTCGCGGGTCGATGCAGACGATGGTGGCGCCGTTCCGCCGCCGCGCTTCCTCGATGAAGTGCCAGTGATGATGACTCGTGGTCAGAAGGTTGGCGCCCCACACCACGACGAGCCGGCTGCTGGCGATCTCCTCGGGATCGAACCCGATCGGATGGCCTTCCGCCGCGAGCACGTTTCCCGCTGCGCCGCAGATGCTGCCGACCTGCCGACTTGCGCCGAGCGCGTGAAAGAGCCGCATCAGCGCGCGGCGCTGGACGACCCCCATCGACCCGAGGTAGTTCACTGGCAGGAGCGCCTCGCCACCGTACTCGGCCATGATTGCCGTAAAGCGATCGGCGATGATCTCGAGCGCGGTATCCCACTGGATTCGCTCGAACATCCCATCGCCCTTCGGACCGGTTCGGCGCAGAGGGTACAGCAGGCGGTCAGGCGCGTAGGTGCGCTTCTCGTAATCGTTGATCTTCGCGCACAGCACGCCGCGCGTGAACGGATGTTCGCGCGCGCCTTCCACGCGAACCACACGGTCATCCTCGACATGGGCGACCCAGGAGCACGTATCCTGGCAATCGTGGGGACAGCAACCTTTGACCAGACGGCGCTCGGTCATAACGCTTCGAGTGAAGGACACTTGCACGTTGTCATAGGCACGGTGGCGGCGCAAGCATGACCAACGTCAGGCGCTCCTCCGCAGCACGCGGTTGGCGACGAATACGCGCATGTTCCGCTGGGTCCCGGCGCATGAGTTGCAAAAGTCCGGTGGCATGAAGACCGACTCTGGATCCACCGTGTCGGCGTGGATGGCCACCGCCGACGTCCCGACCTATCCGCCGCTCGCCGAAGACGCCGAGTGTGATGTGTGCATTGTCGGGGCGGGAATCGCCGGCCTAACAACGGCGTACACGCTCGCTCGTGCGGGGAAGCGCGTGATCGTGCTCGACGACGGGCCGATCGGCGGCGGCGAGACCGGACGTACGACCGCGCACCTCTCCTGGGCGCTCGACGACTACTACGTCGAGATCGAGAAGGTCCACGGCTCGGACGGGGCGCGTGTGGCCGCCGAGAGCCATCGCGCGGCCGTCGATCGGATCGAGGCAATCTGCCGCGAGGAACACATCCACTGCGAATTCGAACGCCTCGACGGCTACTGGTTCGCGGCAAAGCCGGAGGACACGACGTTTCTCGACGCCGAGGCGGCCGCGGCACAGCGCGCGGGTGCAGGCGTGGAGCGCGTGGCCAGTGTGCCGGGAGTGCCGTTCAAGTCGCCCGGTGCGCTCTGCTTCTCCAAACAGGGCCAGTTCCATCCGCTCCTGTACCTGGTGGGGCTGGCAAAGGCGGTCGTTAGGCGCGGCGGCCGGATCTACTGCGGTTCCCACGTGGCCGAGTTCGAGAAGAAGCCGAGGCGCCCGCAACTGAAGACGTCCGACAAGCACACCGTCACGGCAGACGCCGTCGTGTTTGCTACGAACTCGCCGGTGAACGACTGGGTGACGATGCACACGAAGCAGGCGGCCTATCGTACCTATGTGATCGGCCTTCGGATTCCGCGGGGCTCGGTCCCGCGTGGACTGTACTGGGACACTGCGAACCCGTACCACTACGTGCGGCTCGCCAACGCGACCGATCGCGAAGTGCTGCTCATCGTCGGTGGGGAAGACCACAAGACGGGGCAGGCGGAGGACCTCGAGGTCCGGTTCGGGCGGCTGCTCGAGTGGACGCGCCGGCATTTCCCGATCGCCGGCGACATCGCGTTTCGGTGGTCTGGCCAGGTGCTCGAGCCTAACGACTACATGGCGTTCATCGGCCGGAATCCCGGTGACGAGAACGTCTACATCGCGACAGGCGACTCGGGCAACGGGATGACGCACGGCACGATCGCTGGCATGCTCATCCCGGACCTGATCCTCGGTATCGAGAACCGGTGGGCGAAGCTGTACGACCCCGCGCGCAAGACGCTGCGCTCGGCCCCGGACTTCGTGAAGGAGAACGTCAACGTAGTGGCTCAGTACGCCGACTGGGTGACGCCCGGCGAGGTGTCCTCGCCTGATGAGGTGAAGCCAGGCACGGGTGCCATCATGCGCGACGGCGCGAAGAAGTACGCCGTCTATCGCGATGATGCCGGCGCGCTCCACATCCGCTCGGCAGTGTGTACTCACCTCTTCTGCATCGTGGACTGGAACTCGGTGGAAAAGACGTGGGACTGCCCGTGTCACGGGTCACGGTTCGATCCGTACGGCCGCGTGGTGAACGGTCCGGCCATCAGCGATCTGGCGAATCCGGGCGACGATACGTCGTAGTACACGCGGATTCCTTCCGGCGCCGCGTACGACTCGGCCCGGGGACAAGCTTTCCCAGGGGAGCAACGATCTGGCGGAGGAAGCGGAAACGGCCGGATCCCGCTTTGCATCCACACGGGCCAACGCAACGAACCGGGATCTTGAAATGAACACGCTCGGGACGCATGAAATGAGCTTCCCGGGCGGTTCCCAAAAAAATCGGCTCGTTGTGCGAGCCAATCTGCCCGTTAGGCAGTATCCGGCCGCTTCCGCCGGATCCGCGTCATGGTTGTTTCGTGAAAAGGGTTGACGAACATCGAAGTCGATCCGCCAGCGCCGGGATGACGCGTGTCCCCACTAGCGGGCTACTGCCTGCCGCCCGGCAACGCGCCAGATGGTGTTCCCTACATCATCGGCGACGAGCAAGCCGCCGCGTGCGTCGATCACGACCCCGACGGGGCGGCCTAACGCGTCACCGTTCGCTTTCACAAAGCCCGTCAGAACCTCGAGAGGCGGCCCGGACGGCACGCCCTCGGTGAACGGCACGAAGATGACGGCGTAGCCACTGCGCGGCTTCCGGTTCCACGAGCCATGCTGGCCCACGAACATCCCGTTGCTGAACTGTGCGGGTAGGGCGTTCGATCCCGACCAGGCGAGGCCTAACGAGGCCGTGTGCGGCCCCAGCGCATAGTCCGGCACGATCGCCTTCGCCACGAGGTCCGGCCGCTTCGGCTTCACGCGCTTGTCCACGTGCTGGCCGTAGTAACTGTATGGGAACCCGTAGAAGCCGCCGTCGCGCAGCGATGTCATGTAGTCCGGCACGAGATCGCTCCCGAGCTCGTCGCGCTCGTTTACCGCCACCCAGAGCTTGCCGTGCTCAGGCTCCCAGGCGAGGCCCACGGGGTTCCGCAGCCCGGAAGCGAACACGCGATGGCTCCCCGTGGCAGGGTCGATCTCCCAGACCGCCGCGCGCTCGGTCTCATTCGCGATGCCGTTTTCGGCCGCGTTGCTGTTCGATCCGACGCCGACGTACAGCTTCGAGCCGTCGGGACTCGCGACGAGGCTCTTCGTCCAATGGTGGTTCAGCGTCCCTGCGGGGAGATCCACGACCTTCACGCCGGGCTCGGCGATGTGCGTCACCCCAGGCGTATACGGGAATCGCACGACCGCATCGGTGTTCGCCACGTAGAAGGTGTTGCC
>DATCGG010000194.1:0-25498 GCA_036509075.1 Gemmatimonadaceae bacterium | reverse complement strand
AAGCTGAGTGACACGCATGCGCTTGTCGATGGATCGATTCGAGGAAACGCTGGGTGCTCGCGCGCGACGCGAGCGACAACCGCTCTCGTGCCTCTTCGAGATCACACCGCGGTGCAATCTGCGGTGCCACTTCTGCTACGTCGCGCTCGACCCGTACCAGGGGCCGTACCTCGACACCGAGCAGTCCCGGCAGGTTCTCGACATTGTCGAGCGCGCGGGCGTGCTTTGGCTGACGCTGACGGGTGGCGAGATTTTTTCCCGCCGTGACTTCGCCGCGATCTATGAGCACGCCCTGGCGAAGGGCTTTCTGGTCACGCTCTACACGAACGCCACCATGGTGACGGAGTCCATCGCTCGGCTCCTCGCCGATCGACCCCCGTTCTCAGTGGAAGTCAGCATCTATGGGGCGGACGCAGCGCATTACGAGTCGACGACGCAGATACCCGGGTCGTTTGCGCGCTTCGAGCGGGGTATCGAGCGACTGCGCGCGGCAGGCGTTCCGCTGCTCATGAAATGCCCCATCAGCACCTTGTCGTCCGATCACGTGGACGAGTTGGTGGAGTGGTGCACGGCGCGGTCGCTCCCGTTCAAAGCCGACCCGGTGATCGACGCGCGCCACGACGGCGGACAACAGCCGACGCTGTACCGAATCGAGCCGCGGCGTGTCCTCGCGCTACGCGATCAGCTGTACGAACTCCGCCACGGCGCGCCGAGGCCCGCAGGCCCGTTGCCAGAATGCTCAGTACGTGGCGAGGCAGGTGAGACCGAAGAACTCTACACGTGCGGGGCCGGTCGCGTCGCGCTTTTCGTCGATGCGCTCGGAAACGCCAGTCACTGCGTGATCGATCGGGAGCCCTCGTTCCCAATTCTCGAGACGCCTTGGGACCAGCTCTGGTCCGAAATGGGTGCCTGGGTCACGCAGCCATTGCCCGCCGATGCGTCGTGCAGCGGGTGCTCCCTCCGCGGCGGCTGCAGCAATTGTCCCGCGCGCGCTCGCCTGGCAACTGGAAGCCCATTCTTGAAAGACCAGTACCAGTGCGATATTACGCATGCGATCCACGGGTTGCCTCCCTCACGACCGGCACCCCGCCCCCTCGCGCCCTGTACCGCATAACGTCCGCAGCCGGCTAGAGCCATGACACCTGACGAGTACCCCGCCGAGGGAGAGAGCAATTCGACCAAACGGCCGTACGAGCCGCCGGCCGTGATTGAGGTGTTCGTCGACCCCGCCAAGGACATGCTGGTCGCGTGCGCCCCTGGGAAATTCCCCGACCGCGGCAGTGTTCGGTGTAACGCCGTCCAGTTCACATAGCGGCGGTCGCGGGCGCAGACCAATCGCCCAACCTTGCCCCGGCTTCGGCACGTAAGTCTCCCCGGCCCGCGGTTCCGCGACGGCCCGGGCCAGTCGATCGTCCTCAGTCCGGGCTGTGGGCAAACGGACGCGGTGGTAGGCACCGCCCAGGTAAGCTATTGCGGCCTTTCAACTTCAACGAATCGGAGCACGCGTGAAGATTGCCGTGATTGGCACGGGTTACGTAGGCCTGGTGGTGGGCGCCTGCCTGTCGGAGACCGGGAACGACGTGACCTGTGCGGACGTCGATCAGGGAAAGGTCGATGGCCTGAAGCAGAATATCCTGCCCATTTACGAGCCCGGCCTCGACTCGATCGTCGAGCGCAATCAGCAGCAGGGCCGCCTCCATTTCACGACCGACGTCGGCGGCGCCGTGTCGGCGGCGGAAGTTGTTTTCATCGCCGTCGGTACTCCGCCCGATGAGGATGGCTCAGCCGATCTGCGTCACGTGCTGAACGTTGCCGACACGATCGGCCAGCACATGAGCCGCGAGCTGGTGATCGTCACCAAATCCACTGTGCCGGTTGGAACGGCGGCGAAGGTCGGGACGGCGGTGAGCAAACACGCGCGCCATCCCTTCCACATGTGCAGCAACCCGGAGTTCCTGAAGGAGGGCGCGGCGGTAGATGATTTCATGAAACCGGATCGCGTCGTGCTGGGTGTGGACAGCGACTACGCGCGCAGCGTCATGGCCGAGTTGTACGCGCCGTTCGTGCGAACCGGGAAGCCGATCATCTTCATGGACATTCCATCCGCGGAGATGACGAAATACGCGGCGAACGCCATGCTCGCGACGCGCATCTCGTTCATGAACGAGATCGCAAATCTCTGCGAAAAGGTCGGCGCCAACGTCGATCTCGTGAGAAAGGGCATCGGCAGTGACGCGCGCATCGGACCGTCCTTTCTGTTCCCGGGACCTGGCTACGGCGGCTCGTGCTTCCCGAAGGACGTAAAAGCGCTCGTGCGCACAGCAGACGAAGCCGGGTCGCGGCTCGGCGTTCTGGAGGCCGTCGAGGAGGCAAATGCGCGCCAGAAGCATCGCCTTTTCGAGAAGCTCCATTGCGCGCTCGGTGAGTCGATCGGTGGTGCCCACATTGCCGTTTGGGGTCTGGCGTTCAAGCCGCAAACGGACGACATGCGCGAGGCGCCCGCGCTCACGTTGATCGACGATGTCCTGAGCGCGGGTGCGACGATCACCGCCCACGACCCGGCGGCCCTCCACGAGGCGAAGCGACGGCTCGGCAGCCGGGTGAGATTCGCCGACTCGAATTACGAAGCGCTCACCGGAGCGGATGCACTGGTGGTGGTGACCGACTGGAACGAGTATCGCCATCCCGATTTCGCGCGAATCAAGGCGACGCTGCGGAAACCGGTCGTGGTCGACGGCCGCAATCTCTACGATGTCGCCAAGATGCAGTCGCTCGGGTTCGCATACTACTCGCTCGGTCGCGGGCGGGACCGCGCATGAGGGTCCTGATCACTGGCGCCGCGGGCTTTCTGGGTTCGCACCTGTCCGATCGCTTCCTGGCCGATGGCCATTCAGTGATCGGACTCGACAACTTCATTACCGGGAATCCTGAAAACATTGCCCATCTCGTGGGCAACCCGCGATTCGAGTTCGTGCGGCACAACATCTCCACGTACACGTACGTGGCGGGTCCACTCGACGGCGTTCTGCACTTCGCGTCGCCGGCGAGCCCCGTCGACTATCTGGAACACCCGATCGCCACGCTGAAGGTCGGCGCCCTCGGAACGCATAACGCGCTCGGTCTCGCGCTGGCGAAGAAAGCGAGGTTCTTCCTTGCGTCGACGTCGGAGGTCTACGGCGATCCCCTCGAGCATCCGCAGACGGAATCGTATTGGGGCAATGTGAACCCCATCGGCCCGCGCGGTGTGTACGATGAGGCGAAGCGGTTCGCCGAGGCGATGACCATGGCGTACCATCGCTACCACGGCATGGACACCCGTATCGTGCGCATCTTCAACACGTATGGGCCTCGCATGCGGCCTAACGATGGTCGAGTGGTGTCCAACTTCATCGTCCAGGCACTGTCCAACCAGCCGCTGACCATCTACGGGGATGGGTCGCAGACGCGCAGTTTCTGCTACGTCGCGGACGAGGTCGAGGGGATCTACCGCCTCTTCATGCGCGGGGACAACAACCCGACCAACATCGGCAATCCGAACGAATTCACGGTGCGGCAGCTTGCCGAGCTCGTCATCGAGCTCACTCGCACCGGCGCGACGATCGTCGAGCGCGAGCTGCCAGTGGATGACCCAAAAGTTCGGCAGCCAGACATCCGCAGGGCGCGTGAAATGCTCGGGTGGGAACCCGCGGTGTCCCTGCGGGAAGGGGTCACCCGCACGATCGAGTATTTTCGCTCGGTTCTGGCGAGATAAGCAGTCCCGGCCCGCGCGTGGCGCGGCCCCGCGTGGTTATGTTACGGGCTTGCTGCCTTGAGGGTCGACGGAGCCATGTGGCTCGGCGGCCGCCGTCTCTGGGCGAACCCGAATCACCTTGCCGGGTAATCCACCCGTTATGTACCTGTCCAGTCGGCCACGAATCGTCCGGGGAACATACATCGCGCTCGTCGCGGTCGTAGCGTGCGGTCCGGCGTTCAAGCTCAGCAAATACAAGGGTAACGCGGAGCTGTACGCCGCGGCCACGCGTGAATACAAGAAAGGGCATTGGGACAACGCGATCCAGGCGTTCGAGCGTCTCACCCTCGACCTTCCAGCACGCGATTCACTCCTGCCGCTGTCGTACTGGTACCTCGCGACGGCACACGCCCAGAAGGGCGAGCACCTGCTGGCTGCCCAGGGCTATTCCCGGCTGAACCAAACCTTCCCGGACGACTCCATCGCCGATGACGCCATGCTGGCGGAGGCGACGCAGTACACGAAAATGTGGCGCAAGCCCATGCTCGACTCCCAGTACGGTCAGACGGCACTGGCGACGTACCGGTCGATGCTCGAGCTCTATCCCGATTCACCGCTCGCTCCGCAGGCAGAGAAGGGCGCTCAGCACATGCTGGAGTGGCTGGCGACCAAGGATTATCTGACTGGCGTCCATTACGTTCGTCGTAAGGCGCCTGACTCGGCGATCCTGTACTTCAAGGACGTCATCAAGAATTATCCGGAAACCGACCACGCCCGCGAGTCGTACCTCCGGCTCGTCGAGGTATACCGATCGATCAACTACCGTGACGATGCGCGGGACGCCTGCACGACGCTCCACCAGAAGTATCCTGGCGATAATGAGGTGCGATCGGTCTGCGGCGCACCGCCGCCCGCGACGGTCGCGAAGCCCGCAACCTGACCGCTCGGTGCGGCTCGGGATCTTCGGCGGGACGTTCGATCCGCCCCACGTTGGTCACCTGCTCGCCGCCTCCGACGCCTTCGAGCATCTGGAGCTCGACCGGGTCGTGCTGGTGCCCGCGGGCACGCAGCCGCTCAAGGCGGGGCGTACGACGGCACCGACCGAGGACCGTCTGGCCATGGTCCGGTTGACCGCTGGAAACGACCCCCGGCTCGAGACCGATTCAGTCGAAGTCGACCGCGAGGGATTATCTTACACGGTCGATACGCTCGAGGAATTTTCGCGGCGTTTTCCGTCGGCGGAACTGTTTCTTCTGGTGGGGGCGGACGTGCTGTCGACGTTCGGGCAGTGGCGACAACCGCGCACCATCCTCGAGCTCGCGACTTTGGCTGTGCTGTGCCGCGCTGATTCACAGGGAACGGTCGTGGAGATGGATGCCGGGCTTGCGCGACGCGCCGCCTTCATCCCAACGCGTCGTATCGACGTTTCATCAACCGAGATTCGGGACCGCGTGCGGTCTGGGCGGTCAATCCACGGGTTCGTCACCGATCCCGTAGCCGAGTACATCGCCTCGCACGGGCTGTATCGATAGAGGAACGCATGCTGAAAGGCGTATTGGGCAAGGTCTTCGGGACCCGCCACGAACGCGAAAAGCGACGCATCCAGCCGATCGTCGACGAGATCAACGAACACTACGCGCGTCTACAGGGCGTCTCCGAAGAGGAGCTCCGCGGGCAGACGGCGAAGTTCCGCTCCATCATCCACGAGCGTATTCACGAGCTCGAGGAGGACGTCGCGCGCCTCAAGCTCGCGAAGCGGACGACGAGCGATCCGGCCGAGCGGGAACGCATCGACAACGAGCTGAGTGGTGCGGACGGTCGCGGTGGCGTGGAAGCGAAGCTGCGCGAGGCGATCGCCGAAGTGCTCGATGAGATTCTGCCCGAGGCGTTCGCGACGGTGCGTGAGGGCGCCCGCCGGCTGGTCGGAACGAAGGTGATCGTCACCGGCCAGGAGCTCGAGTGGAACATGATCCACTATGACGTGCAGCTCATGGGCGGCATCGAGCTGCACCTCGGCAAGATCGCGGAGATGGCGACGGGCGAAGGCAAGACACTGGTCGCGACGCTCCCATTGTATCTCAACGCGCTTCCGGCGCGCGGCGCCCACCTGGTGACCGTCAACTCGTACCTGGCGCGCCGCGACTCGCAATGGATGGGGCACCTGTACAGCTATCTCGGCCTCACCGTCGGTTGCATTGACGACACGGAGCCCGGCACGCAGGCGCGTCGCGCGGCGTACGAGGTCGACATCACGTACGGCACGAACAACGAGTTCGGGTTCGACTACCTGCGCGACAACATGGTGGTCTCGCTCGATCAGCGGGTGCAGCGCCAGCACGTCTTCGCGATCGTGGACGAGGTGGACTCGGTCCTCATCGACGAGGCGCGGACGCCGCTCATCATCTCGGGCGCGGTGGGCAACGACACCGACGCGGAATACGCCCAGCACAATCCCGGCGTCGCGCGCCTGGTGCGGCGCCAGACCGATCTCGCGAATCAGCTCGTGGGCGAGGGCGAGCGTGCGCTCGAGAGCGGAGACACCGACAAGGCCGCGCTGCTCCTCTACAAGTCGCAGCTTGGAGCGCCGAAGAACAAGCGGCTCATGAAGGTGCTTCTCGAGCCGGGCGTGAAGCAGCTCGTCCAGAAGATGGAGCTCGATCACATCGCCGACCGCAAGCTGCCGCCCGCCAAGCAGCAATACCGCGAGATCGAGGACGACCTCCTGTTCGTGCTCGACGAGAAGGGGCACACCGTGCACCTCACGGATCGCGGCGTGGACGAGATGGCGCCTAACGATCACGAGGCGTTCGTTTTGCCCGACATCTCGAGCGAGATCCACCGGATCGAGCACGACCACGAGATGGAGCCGCAGGCGAAGATCGACGCGCGCCAGACGATCGAACGCGAGTACGCGATGAAGAGCGAGCGGCTGCACATCGTGCATCAGCTGCTCCGCGCCCACGCGCTCTACGAGAAGGACGTCAACTACGTCATTCAGGAAGGGCAGGTCCTCATCGTCGACGAGTTCACCGGCCGCACGATGCCGGGTCGACGGTGGTCAGAAGGGTTGCACCAGGCCGTCGAGGCGAAGGAAGGGGTTCAGGTGAAGGGCGAGACGCAGACGCTCGCCACGATCACCATTCAGAACTACTTCCGCATGTACGAGAAGCTCTCGGGCATGACCGGTACGGCCGAGACCGAAGAGTCGGAGTTCCATCAGATCTACGGGCTCGAGGTCGCGGTCATTCCGACGAACAAGCCCATGGTCCGCGACGACCGCCACGACCTCGTGTACAAGACGCGGCGCGAGAAATACAACGCGATCCTCGAGGAAACGGAGCGGCTGCACAAACTCGGGTATCCGGTGCTCGTCGGTACCGTCAGCGTCGACGTGTCGGAGACCCTGTCGCGCATGTTCAAGCGCGCCGGCCTAACGCATAACGTGCTCAACGCGAAGTACCACCAGCGTGAAGCCGAGATCGTCGCGCAGGCGGGCCAGCCCGGTGGCGTGACGATCGCCACGAACATGGCCGGCCGAGGCACCGACATTAAGCTCGGTCCGGGCGTGACCGAACCGAAGCCGTCACAGGTCAAGGATCCCGACAACAAGCTCGTGGATGTCATCGAGGATGGCGGCCTGCACATCATCGGTTCGGAACGTCACGAGTCGCGCCGGATCGACCGACAGCTGCGCGGACGCTCCGGTCGCCAGGGTGACCCGGGCGCGTCGCAATTCTTCCTGTCGCTCGAAGATGATCTCATGCGACTGTTCGGGTCGGAGCGCATCGCGAAGCTGATGGATCGGATGGGCGCGCAGGAGGGCGAGGTGCTGACGCACCCGCTCATCACCCGATCGATCGGACAGGCACAGAAGCGCGTCGAGCTGCAGAACTTCCAGTCTCGAAAGCGCCTGCTCGACTTCGACGACGTGATGAACCAGCAGCGCGAGGTCATCTACTCGCTGCGGTCGTTCGCGCTCGAGGGCGGCGAGGAGCTGAAGGGCGAAGCGCTCAAGATGGTCGACAAGGCGCTGACGAAGCGCGTCGATGACCGGCTCGGTGATCTGGAGTCCGAGGAGTCGTGGGACTTGTCGCTGCTCAAGCAGGAAATGCTGATGCATTACCTGCTCACGATTCCGGAGTTCGAGGGGAACGATCCGCCGACGACGGTCGAGGGTGCGCGCACCGCGTCGATCGAGGCGGGGCGACGCCAGTTCGCGGGCAAGCTCGAAGAGTTGGACCGTGTGAAGGACGAGGAGGGCAACGGCTTCTCTGGCCGACTGCTCTCGCTCGTCATGCTGAACGTGCTGGACGAGAAGTGGAAGGATCATCTGTACGATCTCGACCAGCTCCGCAACGCGATCCACTACCGGTCGTGGGGCCAGAAGGATCCGCTCATCGAGTACAAACAGGAGGCGTACTCGATGTTCGTCGATCTGATGAACGACATTTTCAACACGTTCACCGAGCGCTTTTTCCGTGCGCAGCTGGTGTTCCAGCAGCCGCAGCCTGGCGAGTATGGTCAGCCGTCGGGTGGCAATGGCGACGGGTCGAAGCCGCGCCAGGCCGAGGCTCCGCGCAAGCCGACGAAACGCTACAACGCGTTAGGCATCCTCGAGGACATTCCCGAGGAGGAGCCGGTAGCGAGCGCTCGGCCGATGGAGAACGGCGATGGTGCGACGGCCGCCCCGGAGGCGGACGAGAAGGTCATGGACGTCGGACCCGCCGAGCCGCCAAAGAAGAAAGCAGCGGTTCGACAGGACCCGGTGGTCGTGGGCGCGGGGCGCACACGCTCGCTGAACCCGACGACGAGCGTGCCGGGGGTTCCCGGGGCGGCGAACGCAACTGGCGACTGGTCGAACGTCGGGCGCAACGACCCCTGTCCGTGTGGATCCGGCAAGAAGTTCAAGAAGTGCCACGGCGCGAATCTCTAGATCGCTTGTTATGGCCGGTTTATGTCGCGTGGTTTGGTTTAGGGGGTTCTAAAGAGACTCCCTCGACGACATTGAACTTCGGAGATGTACTCATGAAGCTCACGCGAATCGCAGCGCTCATCGGTATGATGGCGCTCGCCGCGCCGGCCGCGTATGCGCAGGGCGGCGGTGGTCAGGGCGGACAGGGCCGGGGCATGCAGCGGCTGATGCAGGGAATCACGCTGGACGCCAAGCAGCAGGCGTCGGTTGACTCGATCCAGAAGGTCTTCCGCGCGCAGATGCCGCCGATGCAGCAGGGCACACCGCCCGACTCGGCTACGCGCGCGAAGGGGAGAGAGGTCATGCAGAAGGAGTACGCCGCCGTCCGCAACGTCCTCACCCCGGACCAGCAGAAGGTGTTCGACAAAAACCGCGAGGACATGAAGGCGCAAATGAGTAAGCCCAAGCCCTGAGCTCTTCGCGCTACTCGTTGGATCGTTTCCTGTCCGACGCGAGCCCCCCGGGCGGTTGCACCACACCGTTCGGGGGGTCGTCGCATCGTCCACTCACGATGAGTCGCATCGCACGCGGATACCTTCGCCGGCGTTCGACGGATGCCGGTCGGAGCGCACGTACGGACTAGGTATGGAGATCCTTCAACCCCGGGGTTTCTCCGTGCGGTCTTCGCTCGACGTGATTCGCGGCGCTCGACAGAATGCGCCGAAAGGACTTAGTATTCGAGAGTTACCGCGGGCGGAGCGCCCTCGAGAACGGCTCAAGGCGCACGGGGCACATGCGCTGAGCTCGGCCGAGCTACTCGCGATCATCGTGGGGAGTGGCGGAGCGGGGCGCTCCGCTCTCGGGCTGGCTCACGAAGTGCTTGCATGGGCCGACGGCTCCTTGCGACGCATCGCCGGTCAGCCGGTCGCAGCGCTCACGAAGCTCGCGGGGATCGGATCGGCGCGCGCGATCGCGGTGCACGCCGCGCTGGAATTGGGTCGGCGCGCCGCGAGCGAGGAGCGTGAAGACGGCGCCCCCCTGCGGTCGCCACGGGACGTTTTTGCGGTGTTCTCGCCGCGACTGGAGGATTTGCCGGTGGAGGAGTTTCACGTCGCGGTGCTCGACTCGCAGCACCGGTTGGAGCGCGACGTGACCGTTACGCGAGGCATTCTCAACTCTTCGTTGGTTCACCCGCGCGAGGTGTTTCGCGAAGCGATCGCCGAGCGCGCAGCCGCGGTGATACTCGTGCACAATCACCCGAGCGGAGACCCTACGCCATCACCCGACGACCGCGTGGTGACTGAGCAGCTCGCGGCGGCAGGCCGGCTGCTGGACATTCCCGTGCACGACCACGTGATCATCGGGCGCGGGCGTTATATGAGCTTCGCCGAGGCGGGGCTGTTGTGAGGACGAATCTCGTTTCGCACGTTGGGAACCGGGAAGAGGGAGCCGGGAACAGACACTCCGACGAGCCTCTGTTCCCCGTTCCCAGTTCCCGGTTCCCGCTTTCGACGCGATAGATGCGTAGATGACATCCACCGCTCCGACTCCGATCACGATTCCGGGCTGGACGAGCCCAACAGCGCCGCTGCGTGAAGGGCTCGATCAGGACCTGCTGCTCCGCGCGTACAAGTACAGCGAGCGCGCGCACGCGGGGCAGACTCGCTTGTCAGGCGAGCCGTTCGTGTCGCACTGCGTGGAGGTCGCCCGGATTCTCGCCGATCTCCAGCTCGATTCGGTGACCGTCGCGAGCGGGTTGATCCACGATGTCGTCGAAGACACTGCCATCACCGTCGCCGACGTCGAGCGCGAGTTCGGGAAAGAAATCGCAGAAATCGTCGATGGACTGACGAAGATCGGGAACCTGCCGCTCAACTCGACGCAGGAACGGCAGGTCGAGAACTACCGCAAGCTGCTCCTGTCGATCGCGAAGGATGTTCGCGTCATCCTGATCAAGCTGGCGGACCGTCTGCACAACATGCGGACGCTCGATTGGCTCGCGCCCGAGAAGCGCCGCCGGATCGCGCAGGAAACGCGGGACCTGTACGCGCCGCTCGCGCACCGGTTCGGTATGGCGAAGATGCGGTGGGAGCTCGAGGACCTCGCATTCAAGCATCTCGAGCCGGACGACTATCGTACGCTCGCGAAGCTGGTCGCGCAGAAGCGCGGCGAGCGCGAGGACCTCATCGCGCGGATGCGGGATCCGCTGGAGCGGTCGCTCAAGGCCGCCGGCATCAGGGACGTCGACGTCTCGGGACGGCCCAAGCACCTGTGGTCGATCTTCAAGAAGATGCAGAAGCGGGACAAACCGTACGACGAGATCTACGATCTGCTCGCGATTCGCGTCCTCGTGAACAGCGTCCCGGACTGCTACCACGCGCTAGGCGTGATCCACGATGGGTGGACGCCGCTGCAGGAGCGCATCAAGGATTACGTCGCCCAGCCGAAATCGAACGGATACCAGTCCGTGCACACGACGGTGTTCGGACCCTCGCGGCAGCTGTTCGAGATTCAGATCCGCACGCGCGAGATGCACCGCACCGCGGAGTTCGGCATCGCGGCGCACTGGCTGTACAAGGACGGGAGCAAGTCGTCGGACGAGCTGGACCGCCACCTCGCGTGGTTCCGGCAGGTTCTCGAGGTGCAGCTGGACGCGAAGACGCCCGACGAGTTCCTCGAGTTCCTCAAGCTCGACCTGTTCCAGGACGAGATCTTCGTGTTCACGCCGACCGGCGACGTGATCCAGCTGCCGAAAGGCGCGACGCCGATCGACTTTGCGTTCGCCGTGCACACCGAGATCGGTCTCCACTGTTCGGGGGCGAAGGTCAACGGTCGCATCGCGCCGCTCTCCCGGCAGCTCAAGAACTCGGAGACGGTCGAGATCATCCGCTCGCCTAACGCGCGACCGAGCCGGGATTGGCTCGCGCACGTGCGCACGGGGCGCGCGCGACACAAAATCCGACAGTGGCTTCGGCACGAGGAGCACGCGACGTCCGCGAAGCTCGGCCGCGAGATCCTCGAGCGCGAGCTCAAGCGACGCCGTCTCCCCAAGCTCGACGATGCGGATCTGGAGAAGGCGGCGAAGGCGTTCAGCCTGAACGATGTGAACCACCTGATTGCGTCGATCGGCCAGGGCGACCTTCACATCGGACAGGTGCTCGCCGCGATCCGGCCGGACCTCGAGACGTCGCCCGAACACCAGCCGCGGCCCACCGCGATCGAGCGGCTCGTGGAGCGCATGCGTGGCACCCCGAAGGGCATTCGCATTCAGGGCGCCGACGGCCTCATGGTGCGCTACGCACAATGCTGCCAGCCAGTCCCGGGGGACAGTGTGGTCGGGTACGTGACACGCGGGCGCGGCGTGAGCATCCATCGCGCGGACTGCCCGAACCTCCTGATGCTGGCGCATGAGCCTGAGCGCCGCCTGGAGATCGATTGGCAGCAGCAGGAGGGCGAGCGGTTCATCGTTAGGCTCGCGCTGGAAGGGATCGACCGGCGCGGGCTCTACGCCGACATCGCCGGCGCCGTCTCCGGGGCGGGGACCGACATCCGCAGCATGGACCTCAAGACAGTCGATGGCCGCGTCAGCGGGTCGGCCCTCGTCGAGGTGGAAAACCTCGCGCACCTTCAGAAAATCATCAAAGCGACGCGCCGAGTAAAAGGCATTACGGAAGTCGCGCGACGCGAGCGCATCTCGACGGACAGCGACGGCTAGCCGCCGGCGACGACCTCCTGGGGCTTGGCGTCGAGGATCTGTCCCGTCCCCAGAGGCCCCGAACAAACTCCGACGCGGCACGTTATATTGCGGCCATGCCTCGCGCCGAGTTTGTCCTCCAGTCGCCGTTTCAGGCCGCGGGCGATCAGCCGAAGGCGATCGCTGAGCTGAGCGCCGGTCTGGACCGCGGAGATCGATTCCAGACGCTGCTTGGCGTCACCGGGTCGGGAAAGACGATGACGATCGCCCACGTCATCAAGGACCTGGGCCGGCCAACGCTCGTCCTCTCGCACAACAAAACCCTCGCGGCGCAGCTGTACGGAGAACTCAAGAGCTTCTTCCCGACCAACGCCGTCGAGTACTTCATCTCGTACTACGACTACTATCAGCCCGAGGCCTACGTGCCCTCGAGCGATACGTACATCGAGAAGGACGCCTCGATCAACGAGGACATCGATCGCCTGCGCCTGCGAGCCACGTCGAGCCTGATGGAGCGCGAAGACGTGGTTATCGTGTCCACCGTCTCGGCGATCTACGGCCTTGGCGACCCGATCGAGTACCGCGAGCGGATGGTCAGCCTGCAGAAGGGCCAGACGATTCCTCGGAACGACATCCTGCGCGCGCTCGTCGGCATTCAGTACAGTCGTAACGACGTGGCGTTCGAGCGGGGTACGTTCCGCGTCCGGGGTGATACGGTCGAGATCCTGCCCGCATACGAAGAGCAGGGGGTACGCGTCGAGCTCTGGGGCAACGAGATCGAACGGATCTCCAAGATCAACCCGCTGACGGGCGAGACGATCGCGGTGCTGGAACGTACCGCGATCTATCCGGCGAAACACTTCATCACGTCTCGCCCAACGATCGAGCGGGCCGTTGCCCAGATTCGACAGGAGCTGAGCGAGCGGCTCGAGGTCCTGCGGCGCGATGGGAAGCTGCTCGAGGCGCAGCGACTCGAGTCGCGCACGCACTTCGATATCGAGATGATGTTGGAGATCGGCACGTGCGCCGGCATCGAGAACTACTCGCGCCATCTCTCCGGCCGGGCCGCCGGCGAACGGCCGGCGGTACTGTTCGACTACTTCCCCGAGGACTTTCTCGTCATCGTGGACGAGTCGCACGTGACGCTTCCGCAAGTGCGCGGGATGTACAACGGCGACCGGGCACGGAAGCTCACGCTGGTGGATTACGGATTCCGACTGCCGAGCGCCCTCGATAACCGACCGCTCGTGTTCGATGAATTCCTCGCGCTCACGCCGCGTGCCATCATGGTGAGCGCGACGCCGGCGGAGCTGGAGCTCCAGCTGTCCGAGGGAGTGGTGGTCGAGCAGATCATTCGTCCCACCGGGTTGCTCGATCCGGAGATCGAAGTGCGTTCGGTGCGCGGCCAGGTGGATGACTTACTGAACGAGATTCGTATCCGCGAGCGGCGCGGCGAGCGTGTCCTCGTCACCACGCTCACGAAGCGCATGGCCGAGGACCTGACGGACTATCTCCAGCAGATGGGTGTCCGCGTTAGGTACATGCACTCGGACATCGACGCGATCGAACGGATGGAAATCGTTCGTGGTCTGCGGCTCGGCGAGTTCGACGTGCTCGTCGGCATCAATCTGCTGCGCGAGGGACTCGACTTGCCGGAGGTATCGCTGGTCGCGATCCTCGATGCCGACCAGGAAGGGTTCCTGCGCAGCGACCGATCGCTGATTCAGACCGTGGGTCGCGCGGCGCGGCACGTTGGCGGGCGGGCCATCTTCTACGCGGACCGGATCACCGGGTCGATGCAGCGGTGCATCGAGGAGACGGCGCGGCGCCGGGAGGTGCAGCGAGAGCATAACGAGGCGCACGGCATCGTCCCGCGAGGGGTCGAGAAGAGCGTGGAGCAGGTGCGGTTCATCACGCGCGTCGCTGACGCTCGGGCGGAACGCGAAGGGCGCGAGCGAGAAGCGCGGAAGGTGGCGGAGGCGGCGGCGTCGTACGGCGAGGAGGATCGCGCGACGGTGATCGAGCGCCTCGAGCGCGAGATGCGTGAAGCGGCCGCGGATCTGGACTTCGAGACGGCGGCACGCCTGCGCGATCAGGTCTTCGAACTGAAAGCGAAGGGCGCGGGGAATGTGGCCCGCTCGCGCGGTGCGTTCGCCGACATTCGCGCCCATAGCTGACCACCCCGCGCGCTCGTGCAACCGTTTCACCATCTCGTACCGGCGCTCGCGGAGCACGGGCGTGTGGCGATGACGCGCGACGAGCTGGTCGCGTGGGGTGAGGCGTTGGGTCGGGCGGCCGCGCCGCCGCTCGTCATCACGCTCGCTGGCGACCTGGGAGCGGGAAAGACGACGCTCGCGCAGGCCATATGCGCGGGCTACGGCGTGACAGAGTCGGTGACGAGTCCGACGTTCGCGCTGGTGCATCGGTACGAGGCGCCACGATCGCCGGTGTACCATCTGGACCTGTACCGCATCCAGCGGCCGTCCGAGCTCGTCAACATCGGGTGGGACGAGATCTCGACGTCGCACGCGCTCGTCATCGTGGAGTGGCCCGAGCGGGCCGGTGCGCTGATTCCGCCCGGGCATGTGCCGATCGATCTCGAGTACGACCAGGTCGATCCGGATCGCCGCGTCCTGCTGGCCGGCTGAGATGATCACGCTCGCGCTCGAGGCATCGACGTATATCGGCAGCGTTGCCGTCATTCGTGACGGCGCCGTGGTGGCCGCACGGGAGACGGCGATGCGCGGCGTTCACGAGGAACGCCTCATGCCTGCGGTTGCCGAGGCGCTGGCCGAGGCCGGCGTCGCGCCTAACGCGATCGACCGGGTGGCGTGCGGCGAAGGACCTGGCAGCTTCACGAGTCTGCGCATTGCGGGCGCGATCGCGAAGGGGCTCGCGCTCAGCGCAAACGCGCCGTTGCATCCCGTGTCGTCGTTGTTGCTGATCGTGGGCGGTGCGGAGCCGGCCGTGCCACCCGGCCGGTACGTGGCGGTGCTCGACGCCATGCGGGGCGACGTCTTTGCGTGTGTGTTCTCCGTCACGGATCGCGCGATCACAACCGAATCGTCCACCACGCTGCTCGCGCGCGCGTCGCTCGCGGAGTTCGCGCGCGACCACGCCGCACGGCCGGTCGGGCCAACCGAACAATTGAGCATCGTTCCACACGCGCGTGGTGTGGCCAGGCTCGATGGCGTCGCCGCCTGGCCCGCGGCGGTGGACCTGGCGACCTGGGAGCCTAACTACGGACGTCTGGCCGAGGCGCAAGTGAAATGGGAGGCAGCGCACGGGCGCGCGCTGACGGCCGGATGACGGACACGCGCGCGCACCCGAGCCGCGCATGGCCGGCTCGCGAGCTCGTGATTCGAGGCGCCCGGCGCGACGACGTGGACGACATCGCGGCGATAGAACGACGTGCGTTCAGCGACCCGTGGTCTGCCGGCTCTTTTCGCGCGCTGTTCGGGAATCCAGTCGTGCATTTCGCCGTCGCCGAGGACGTAATCAGCGGGCGTGTGCTCGGCTACGTGGTGTCGTGGTACGTCGTGGACGAAGCCGAGATCGCGAACCTGGCGGTGGCCGACGACGTTCGGCGGGCCGGCATTGGCGCGCGCCTGCTCGATCACGCGCTCGACATCGCGAAAGAGCGCCGTTCCCGCGTCGTGTTTCTCGAGGTCCGGGAATCGAACGCCGGCGCGCGGGCCCTATACGCGTCACGTGGCTTCCAGGTGGCCGGCCGACGCGCCAAGTATTACCGTAAACCCGTCGAAGACGCGCTGGTCCTTCGGCGCGAATTGTGACCTGCCTTGCAGCGCTCGTTCACCCCTCGCAACCAAACTGCTTGACGCGCACCGATTTGTTTGCGGGCGTGTCGGCTCTGACCCCTACTTTCCGCGGCGAGCACTTCATCACTCGCCAGGAGGAACTGTGAGCCGAAGCTTGAACAAGGTGACGTTGATCGGGAATCTCGGGGCCGACCCGGAGATCCGGTCCACCACCGGCGGCAACCGCGTTGCAACCTTTTCGCTCGCCACCAGTCGTTCTTGGAACAACCAGTCGGGCGACCGTCAGGAGAAGACGGAGTGGCACCGCTGTGTTGTGTGGAACACCAAGGGTTCGCAGCTCGCGGACATTGTCGAGAAGTACGTCAAGAAGGGCGACAAGATCTACGTCGAGGGACGCATCGAGTACCGGCAGTGGACAGACAAGGATGGCCAGACCCGGTACAGCACCGAGATCAATGTCCGTGAGTTGATCATGCTGGGCGGCGGCCGCGGCGGCGGCGACAGTCACGACTCCGAGGGAGGTTCCGGAACGAGTCGCAGCCGCGCACCCGAGCGCGCAAAGAGCGCGGCGGGCGCAGCCGGCGAGGATTTCGAGGACTTTCCCGGAGCGCTGAATGATGAGGACGACGACCTTCCGTTCTAGCCGACTGACGATCGCACTTGTGGGGGCTGTGATGGCCCCCACGTTTGCACCGGCCCAGCAGCCCCCGACGGACCTTGCCACCGCATCCGCGTGGCAGGCAGGCCCCGTGCCGGCCCCTACAACGGTCCGGCCGGGCGAGTATTACGCCGCGCCGTGGGTCGAGCGCCTGGGCGGCCCGGCGAACGCCGGAATGGTCGTCGGCACCGGCGATGTGCCGGGCATCCCGCTCACGGAGGCGGAGAGGCCGCTGCAGTCGTATGAGCGCGTGTTCGTGACGGTGCCGGCTGGCATGTCCGCGGCTGCCGGCACGCGCTACGTAACCGCTCGCCAGGGGCCGCTACTGGAGGGCTTCGGCCAGGTGATGGTGCCGACGGGCGTCGTCGTGATCGAGCGCGCGCAGCCCGGCCAGGCCGCCGAAGCGCGGGTTGTCGCTCGCTACGAGCCCGTCCAGATCGGCGATCAGCTCGTCTCGATGGACGCCTCACCCGCCGGGGCCGGCCGGCCTGCCGCGGTGAGCGGCGGCGCCGAGACGTTCGTTGTCTGGATGCATACCAACCCGGTGCTGCCGTCGCTCCAGTCGTATCTGGTTGTGGCCGCCGCACCCGGAATGAAAGCGGGCGATCAGATCAGCCTCTATCGCCCACACCGCATGTCTCCGTACGGCGCAGTCCTACCGGAGACGGAGATCGCCGTCGCGCAGATTGTGCGCGTGACACCGCAGGGGGCGACCGCCCTGATTATCGATCAAGCACACGGTGCTATTGAACAGGGTACGCACGCGCGCGTGAGCGCCAAGATGCCCTGAACCCCAAGGGCCGGTTATCTTAGGGCGACCGTGACGTCCGCGATCGCCCTCATGACAGGATCGATGGCGCAGCGGCGCCGCGGCTTCGGCCTCGGCGCCGTTTGCACATTGGTGGGTTCGCGCGTCCAGGGGTGACCGGACGCACGTCCGACTCGTGGCATATGACCCGAGGATGCCAAATCGTGTCCGAACATCTCACGCCTGCCCATCGCATGATTCGTCATCTCGTAACGCTCGAGGTCCGCTGACGTGCCGCGCGCTCTCGTCACCGGCGGCGCCGGCTTCATTGGCTCACACGTGGCCGACCTGTATCTGGAAAACGGGTACGACGTCACGATCCTCGACAACTTCGCGACGGGGCGTCGCGAAAACGTTCCAGAACGTGCGCGCCTCGTGGAGCTGGACCTCACGAGCGCCGAGGCGGCGCGCTGCGTGCGCGATGGAAAGTTCGACGTCATCTCGCACCTCGGCGCCCAGATCGATGTGCGAAAGAGCGTCGCGAACCCGGCGTTCGACGCCACGATCAACGTTGTCGGCACGCTGAACCTCGTCGAAGCGGTGCGCGTGTCGGAGTACCCCACACGGTTCATCTTCTCATCGACCGGCGGCGCCTTGTATGGCGACTTCGTCACGCCGCCGAATGTCGAGGATTTTCCAAAGGACCCGGAGTCGCCGTACGGGATCGCGAAGCTGAGCGCCGAACTCTATCTCGCGTACTACGCACGGGTGCACCGCGTGGACACGGTGGCGCTTCGTTATGCAAATGTGTACGGACCGCGTCAGGATCCGCATGGCGAGGCCGGTGTGGTCGCTATCTTCTGCAATCGAATCCTAACGAGGCAGCCGCTGACCGTGTTCGGCGATGGATCGCAGACGCGCGATTACGTGTTCGTGAAAGACGTGGCGCGAGCCAACCTGGCCGCGGCCACACGCACGCTGCCCGCGCCGGCCCGACTCGACGCGCGCGGGTTCAACATCGGCACCGGCGTCGAGACGTCGGTCGTCGATCTCGCGGCGGCGCTGCAGCGCAGCGCCGGATCCGACGTTCCGGTCCATCTCGCGCCGGCGCGGCCGGGCGAGCAGCAGCGTTCCGCCGTCAGCATCGAGAAGGCGAGGCGTGAGCTCGGATGGACACCACGCGTGGATCTTCACGCCGGCCTCGAGGAGACGTTCTCCTTTTTCGCTGCGCGGTTCGGGCGGGAGCGTCAGCCGACGTGATCGTGCTCGCGTACTTGCAGATCGGCAGGGCCGCTCCGACGACGCCGTTGGAGATGGTCATGAATGCGACGCTCGTGACGAAGATCGTTCTGGTCGTTCTCGCGGTGCTGTCGCTGCTCAGCTGGGCCGTGATGTTCGGCAAGTGGATCGAATTCCGACGCGTGCGCAGCGCGGCCAACGCGTTCATCCGGAGCTTCGATCGAGCGCAGTCGCTCGAGGAGGTCGCCACACTAGCGAAGCACGCCAAGGCGAGCCCATTCACACGCGTGTTCAATCGCGCGGTGCAGTTTCTGTCGCAGACGAAGCCCGCGCTGGCGGCGTCGCCGGAACGGACGGCGCGGCTCAGCGGCTCGCAGGTCGAAGCCTTGCGCCTCGTGCTCGACGCGGAGACGAATGCGGAGCGCGATACACTCTCGCGCTTCGTTCCGACCCTCGCGACGATCGGCTCGGTCAGCCCGCTCATCGGGCTGCTCGGTACCGTGCTCGGCGTGATCTCGGCGTTCACCGGCATCGCCACGCAGGGCTCAGGGAACATTGCAGCGGTGGCGCCGGGTATTGGAGACGCGCTGATGGCTACCGCGGCCGCTCTGGCCGTGGCCATTCCGGCCGTGTTCGGGTACAACATCTTCGCGAACCGCGTGAATCGGCTGGATAGTGAGCTCGAGGGATTCGGCTCGGAGCTCATCGCGCTGATGGTTCGCGAAGGGAGGATCTAGCAGCATGGCGCACCGTCGTCGCGGAGAACGCACGCCGCTCAACGCGGAGATCAACGTCGTGAGCCTCATCGACGTCATGATGCTGCTCATGGTGATCTTCATGATCACTGCGCCCATCATGCAGGGCGGAGTGGACGTGAAGCTGCCGACGGCGGAAGCAAAACCGCTCGATTCAAAGGGCGGGATGGTCGTCACAGTGAACAGGCAGGGTCGCGTTTTCGTCGACGAATCGGAGATGAGCTTCGACGCGTTCCGTGCCTCGTTCAAGGCGCTGGCGGGCAAGCGCGGGGCGCAGGGGGTATATCTGCGGGCCGACGAAGGCGCGAACTACGGCTCGGTGGTGCGCGTGCTTTCGGTGATGCGCCGGGCGGGTGTGGGCGACATCGGTCTCGTCGCGGAGCCGATGGAGGCGAAGTAGTGCTTCGCCCTCAGAGTGGCGCGCGGTTAGGCGGCCCGCTCGGCGTCTCTGCGCTGCTACACGCGTCGATCATCGCCGCGGCAATCTTCGCGCGTCCCGCTCCACCGAAGGCGCTGCCGCCGGTGTACAGAGTGAATCTGATCGCCGCGCCTCCGGGGCCACGCGCGATTGGTGAAGTGACGCCCCAGCCCGCACCAGCTCCGCCACCAACTCCCGCACCGCCGCCACCGCGCGCGGAAACGAATCCGCGAGACATGCCGGCACCCGCGAAGCCGAAGCCCACACCGCGAAAGCCGACGCCACCCGCCACGCCGACGGTCGCGAAGAAGGCCCCACCGAAGACCGAGCCGCTTCCAAAGGCCGGCGGGGGACCAACAGGCGGTGCGGGGACCGACGTCGCCAATGTGAAGATCGAAGGCGTCGAGTTCACCGACGGTGCGTATCTGAACAACATCGTCAGGCAGATCGCGGTGCGCTTCAATCCGCGGAATCCGGGCGCACTGAAGGCGGAGGTGTTCTTCATCATCAGGCGTGATGGATCTATCGGCGAGTTCCGGTTTCTCACCAAGTCCGGTGTGTACGCCTTCGATCTCGAGGCACAAGGCGCCGTCGAGTCGGCGGGTTCGGCGAGGGCGTTCGGTCCGCTGCCCGCGAATTATGTGAACGACTTCCTTCCACTTATTTTCAGCTTTGATCCGTCTCTGATTCGCTGATGACCCGACTGTTTCGCGCGGCACTGTTCGTTGCCGCGATCACAACCATCCCGATCACGGGCCTCGCAGCCCAGGACACGCTGCGGCTTGTGCTCCGCTACGACCCGAACACAAAACCGGGCGTGCTCGTGTTGCGCATCCCGGGTGTGAACGGTGACTCGCTCCGCGCGATTCTGCAGCGCGACTTCGACAACGGCGATCGCATCAACGTGGTCGCCGCTGATGAGACCGGGTTCCCCGACGCTCCAACAGCCGGGAAGAACGGCAACTATCCGCTGTACGCGAAGCTCGGGGCGGTGGCGCTCGTGCAGGCGACACCAACGGCCACGGGTCTGCATGTCGCGGTGCACGACGTCGCGCAGCAGAAGGTCGCACGGGTGAAAGACTTCATCATCGACGGCGCACCGAACTCACGCGACTGGCGCATGTCGGTGCATAACGTGTCCGACGAGCTCGAAGCGTGGGTCACCGGCGCGCGCGGAATTGCGGCCACGCGCGTCGCGTACGTGCAAGGGCTGCGGAACGGCCGCATGTACGTGGTCGACAGCGACGGAGCATTCCCGACGCCTGTCGGCGACGACTCGGGCGTGATGTCGCCAAGCTGGCACCCAAAGGGAACGCACCTCGCGTATTCCGTGGTGACTGCACGCGGCTGCTGCCAGATCTACGTGCTGGACCTCGCATCAGGCGATGCACGACGGATCGAGGCAGTCGGCGGTGGATTGAACAGCACACCGGTTTTCGCGCCGGACGGTGCAGTCATCGTCTACACGCATGGGGAGGAGTCGGGCACGGATCTCTTCGCGACAACGGTGTTCGAGCGCGGGCCGGCGCGTCGCATCACCGTGGGTCGCGGGTCGGACAACACGAGTCCAACGTTCAGCCCGGACGGGCGACGGCTCGCGTTCACGTCGGGTCGACTCGGGCATCCGGAGATATATATTAGCGACGCCGACGGTACGAACCCGCAGCCGTTGACGTACAGTGTCGGCGATCAGAACTATCGCGCAAACCCCGACTGGTCACCTGACGGCCGACTGGTCGCGTACCAGTCGCAGCAGGCCGACGGGTCGTTCCAGTTGAACACGATTTCGCTGCGCGACCACAGTGTGAAGCAATTGACGAGTGATGGGAGCAATGAGGACGCATCGTGGGCGCCCGACAGTCGTCACATCATTTTCTCGTCGACGAGGACGGGATCCAAGCAGCTGTTCGTCATCGACTCAGAATCCGGGCGGTGGCGGCAGTTGACGCGAAACGGGGGTGTGCGTCTTCCTGCATGGTCCCCCCCGTTGACGCGGTAGACCATTCCTTTCCTTCCTCCCACTGTAATTCGGAGAGATCATGCATCGTGCTTCTCGAATCGTCTCGTTGTCGGTCATCGGTCTCGTCGCGCTGGGCGCCTGCAAGAAGAAACCGGAAGTTGCGCCCGCCCCAGCCGAACAGCCCGCTCCTGCGCCACAGCCAGCCCCGCCGCCGCCGGCACCAACCCAACCCACATGTGATGCCGCATGCGTGGAGGCGCGTAATAATGCCGCCAAGGCCGAAGCGATCCGGGCTGCAACGGCTGCGTTGACCACAACGATCTATTTCGATCTCGATCGTTCGGATATCACCGACGATTCGCGCGCGAAGCTCGATGCGAAGGTTCCTGTGCTCAGCCAGAACACCGGCGTTCGGATCCGCATCGCGGGCCACACCGACAGCCGGGGCTCGGATGAGTACAACCTGGCACTCGGGCAGCGCCGCGCCGCCGCCGCGAAGCGGTATCTCACCGATCGCGGTATCGACGGGAGCCGAATCGAGATCGTAAGCTTCGGTGAGGAACGTCCAACGTGCACCGATGAATCTGAGGGCTGCTGGTCGCGCAACCGGCGCGATGAGTTCGAGATCACAGGCGGCCAGATTACCGCGGTGCAAACATCCAGCAGGTAGCGAATGATTCGTTTCGCTCTTCGGCTCGCACCCGTCGCGCTCGCGCTGGCGACGGGTGCATGCTTCGCCACCCGGAATGACGTCCGCATTCTCCAGGACGACATCACGAAATTCCGGACGTCGCAGCAGACCGCCGACTCCGCGCGCGCAGCTCAGCTAGCCCAGGTCACCGCGACGCTGGGCGAGGTCAACGACTCGCTGCGCGCGACGAGCGCGCGCATGGCGCGATGGCAGGCGAACGCGCAGGGCGACATTCGCAACATTCAGGAGCAGTTGGTGCAGATTCAGGAGCTGACGGGCGCGAGCCAACAGCGACTGCTCGATCTTCGTCGGGACCTCGAGGAGAAGAGCGCGCCACCACCTGCGCCGATCCCCGGGGACACGACGCGCGCCGCAGTGGTCGCGCCCGCGTCCGGCGCGCCCGGGCCTGCGACGCTCTACAAGCTTGCCTTCGACCAGATGAGCCGCGGCAGTCACAGCACGGCGCGGAGCGGCTTCCAGACGCTGCTCGAGCAATATCCCACATCCGATCTGGCACCCGATGCGCAGTACTACATCGGCGAGACGTTACAGGCGGAAGGGAACACCGCCGGCGCTGACTCGGTATTCTCGTTGGTCGTTTCGAAGTACCCGAGCGCGCCGCGCGCGGCTACGGCGCTCTACAAGCACGGGCTCTTTCTGCAGAAAGCCAAACGTACCAGTGAAGCCCGCCAGGCGTTCCAGACCGTCATCGACAAGTACCCGCGCTCCGATGAAGCGGCGCTCGCCCGCGAGCAACTCCGACCAGGTAGCGAATAGTCGCGGCGCCGGGAGGTTATGATGGCGTCGACCAACGACAACGCGGAGATGCCGTTCCTCGATCACCTCGAGGAGCTCCGGTGGCGAATCATCTGGTCGCTGATCGCGGTGGTGCTCGGCGTCGTTGCCGCGTTCATCGTCCTGCAGCAGTTCGACATCTTCAAATTTCTCGAGCGGCCGATCCTCCCGTATCTCCACGGGAACAAGCTCAAGTACACACATCCCGCTGACCCGTTCTCGGTCCTGATCTCGGCGTCAGTGACGATCGGGATCGTGCTCGCCCTGCCGGTCATCCTGTATCAGGTCTGGGCGTTCCTCGCGCCCGCGCTGTACAAACACGAGAAACGCGCTGTCCTCCCCGTGATCTTCGGCGCGATCGTGCTGTTCGTGTCGGGCGTCGCGCTGTCGTTCTACGTGGTGCTGCCGCTCGCCATCGGTTGGCTCATGCAGATCGCGGCAAACACCGACGCTCTCGAGCCGATGATCACGTACCGCGAGTACTTCAGCTTCGCGGTCAACATGTCGCTCGCGTTCGGGCTGTGTTTCGAGTTGCCGATCGTGATTCTGCTATTGGCGACGCTCGGCATCGTGACGCCGGAATTTCTGCGACGGTATCGACGCCATGCGCTGGTGCTGTGCGTCGTCGCGGGCGCCCTGCTGTCACCGGGCGATCTGGTCTGGACGACGCTCCTGCTCGCCGCGCCGTTGTATCTGCTCTACGAGCTCAGCGTCGTGCTGACGGTGATCGTCTATCGGCGCCGGCGAAAGCGTGAGGCGCAGCGCGCGGCCGAGGAGGCCGCCGAAGCGAAGGCGAATGAGCGAGAGCCACAGCGACTCGCGACGGAGCCGTGGGAAGGCGACGTGACGTCCAGCGCGTCGCGCGGCTCGTGAGCGCTCGTCGGCGCATGCTCGTTAGGCGCTGGCGGCTCGTGGGCGGCGTCTTTGGTCTGGTCGCCGCGGCGGTCGCGATGCCCGCGGATGCACACGCTCAGGTGCGTCGCGACACGACCGCTCGTCGCGACACTACGCGCTTGCCGGGCGACACGATCCGTGCTCCCGGCGATACGAGCCGGGCGCGTCGCGACAGCGTGAACTCCGACAGCACCGCCAAGCTGAAAGTCGAGTGGGCGGAGCCCGACTCCGTCATGACCGAGCTGATGAAGCGCGAGGGGTACACGACGACCAAGTACCAGGGCGAGCGCGTCGAGCTCCAGGCGAAGGAGAAGCGGATCAAGCTGGAAGGGAAGGCGGCCGTTGGTCGACCTGACGCGGTGCTCGCCGGCGATACCGTCGTTTACGACGACTCGCTCGATATTGTCACGGCCGTGTCGAAAGACACCGGCGAGGTCGTACTCCAGGACCCGACCGGCGCGCAGGACGACATTCGCGCGAGGCGCATCCGATACGACGTCGTCTCGCGTCGCGGCACCGCGTTCAACGTGACGACGTCGGTCAACAGCGGCCAGGTCTGGGTCGTCCATGGCAACCGCACCGGCTTCACGAACGACACCTCGGCCGCGAAGAAGAACAAGTTCTACGCCCGGGACGGTTGGCTCACGAGCTGTACCGACACCACGCCGCACTATCACTTCGCGTCCAAGGAGATGAAGGTTGTCTCGAAGGATGTGATGGTCGCGCGACCTGCCGTGCTGTACATCGGCGATGTGCCGGTATTCTGGCTGCCGTTCGTCTTCCAGGACCTTCGGTCGGGACGACGCAGCGGGGTCATTCCACCGCGGTTCGGCATCAGCGACATCGTCCGCAACAGCCCTGACTACCGCCGCACCATCGAGGACCTCGGCTACTACTTCGCGATCAGCGACTACTATGACGCGCAGGTCGCGATGGACTGGCGAAGCAGCGCGGGGGCGACACCCGGCGATCCGGGCTGGACGCGATACAAGGGCAGCTTCGATTACCGATGGCTCAACCGGTTCTTGAGCGGCGGTATCGATGTGTCGTTCCTCACGCAGAGCGACGGGCTCAAGAACCAGACGTATTCGTGGAGCCACGATCAGCAGTTCTCGCAGAGGAGCCGCCTGACGATGAACCTGAACTACGCGTCGAGCACGACTCTCCAGCGACAGAACACGTTCAATCCGTACAACGCGCTCGCGACCATCGACTCCCGACTGAA
>DATCGG010000193.1:0-12285 GCA_036509075.1 Gemmatimonadaceae bacterium | reverse complement strand
AGTCTCAATGCGTCGTTCCAACGCCGCGGCGTTGGAACGATGCATTAAGACTCTGACCCCCTACGTACCCAATTACCGCGTGAAGGCCGAGACGTAGTCGCCCAGCCCGACGCGCACGACCAGATCGCGGAATCGTGCGCTGTGGCGGATCGCGTCGTAGTAGCCGGCGCCCGGCCCGAGGCTCACTGCCCAGAGATCCTTGGCGTCGGTTGCACGCTCCAGCGCCGACAGGGCGCGAGCGGTGTCGCCGAGCCCGAGATAGATCTCCGCGAGGCGCCCGTCCTGTCCCGGCCGGGGCTGCGCAATCAGCTTGCGAAGCTCTTCACGAGTGGCTTCGAGATCGCCTGTCTTCGCCAACACGTAGGGCGTCCTGATGCGAACCGCCATGGCGTGCGCCTGTTTGAGGCTGTCCGCCTTGAGGTAGATGGACGCTCCCATCACGAGCGTGGTCAGGTTGGTGGAATCCGTGGCGAACGCACGCCCAATTTCCTTGAGCGCGCTGTCCATTCGTCCCGCCATGGAGTAGGCGTAGGCGATGTGGCTCAACACCAACGCTGAAGCCGGATCCTGGTTCTTGGCGACGCGCAACTGTGTCAATGCGTCGGCGTAACGCGCGGTGTTGCGAAGAAGCCAGGAGTACTGCACCCGGGCCTCCACGTTGGCAGGGTCCAAACGGACGGCAGTCACGAACTCGGACTCCGCCCGTCGCCAATCGTAGAGGTTCCAGAATGTCCGGCCGAGCGCAACGTGTGGCAACGCGAGCGTCGAGTCGAGCGCAAGCGCACGGGTGGCGGCCGCGACCACCGAGTCGTGGACCTGCATGGGCGGTACCTGGTGGAACCACGGCATGAGCGCGAGTGCCATGGCAAGACCGGAGTACGCGTCAGCGTAGAGCGAGTCCTGTCGTATGGCCTGGCCGAAATAGGTCACAGCCTCGTCTACGCTGCGCGCGCGATGGATGAGCCTCCCGAGTCCCAGCAGATAGAGGCGGTGCGCCTCGCTGTTGGGCGTGTGCCGGTTAGGCGGCCGGGCCGCGGCCAAGCCGACCGCACGCGGGAACCGTCGGCGAAGCGCCGCAGTCAGGCTGGCGGCGATCGTATCGGCCGTAGCGGCTTGCTCGTTAGGGCTGACCACGAACTTGTCGTCCCACAGACTCGTCCCGTCGGCCGCGTGCTCGCAGTCGGCGGACAAGATCCAGCGCCCCCTTTCCTGGCGGATGACGGCCGTCACCAGATAGTCCGCCTTGAGGCGGACGCCTGCTTCGGTGACATCCGGGACCAGCCGCCCGCGGTACGCCAGGGCGCCAGCGCGACTCTTGATCTGGATCCCGGGGACGCGTGCCAACGCCGACGCGAGCTCATCGGCGAGGCCGTCGGCGATATAATCGATCGCGCTGTCCCCCGCGATGTTGGCAAAGGGGAGCACCGCGACCGTGATCGGTGCCGTGCCGCCGAACCAGCTCGTGGCCGCGTACGTGGCGGTTGCCATGATGGCACCGAAAAGAGCGGCGATCGCCCACTTTCTACGGCTGCTGGCGCGATGGGTCGCGTTAGGCGCGGCAGGCAACGGCAGGACGGGCACGCCCGGCGCGCCGTCGAGAATGGGCAGAAGCTCGCGCGCACTCTGCGGGCGGTCCGTAGCTGCCTTTGCCAGACACCGCGCGAGCAAATCGGCCACCGCTGCTGGCACATCGCGTCGCAGGTCGGCGATCGGCTGTGGAGTGGTCGCAATGTGCGCCGCGATGAGCAGATGCGACGTTTGCTCCTGAAACGGGGGCCTCCCAGCGAACAGCTCGTAGCCGAGGCACCCGAACGAGTAGATGTCTGCGCGGTGGTCTGTGGACGCATCGCCTGTCGCCTGCTCCGGTGCCATGTACGCTGGCGTCCCGATCACGGTGCCGGCCTGCGTGAGCGTGGCGTCCGGCGCATTCGTGAGCGCGACGCTCACCGCCTTGGCAATGCCGAAGTCGGTGACCACGGCAGCGTCGCCCGAGAGCATCACGTTGTCAGGCTTGATGTCGCGGTGTACGACCCCACGCTCGTGCGCGTGGGCGAGCGCGCGCGCCACATCACGCAGCACGCTGAGTGCGTCGGCAATCGGTAGCGCCCCGGCCCGCCGTAGTCGCTCGCGCAGCGACTGCCCCTCCTCGTACGGCATGACGAAGAAGAGCGAGCCCTCGACTTCGCCCGAGTCGAAGAGCGGCACGATATTCGGGTGGCGGAGTCGCGCGGCAATCTCGATCTCGCGAAGGAACCGCTCATGCCCCAGCGAAGCGGACAGGTCCGACCGGATCACTTTGATGGCGACGTCGCGATCATGCTTCAGGTCGCGCGCGAGGTACACTGTCGCCATCCCGCCGCGGCCCAGCTCCTTCCCCAGTCGGTATCGCTCGGCCAGCAACTCAGGCAGCACCGCGCCTGAGTCAGGCCGGTTCTCTTCAGGCGAATCCGAATCCACTGGCGGTCGCGTGGACACAGGTCAGCGAATTTTCATCGTTGGGTAAAACCTCGCCACTCCCACGCGCTCGAGCAGCTTGGCGAACCGCGCGCTCCCCCGGATCGGATTGTATCCGGGATCGCCCAGGTCCGACGTGATCAACCACAGCTCCTTCGCGTCGCTCGCACGCTCCAACGCCGAAATCGCCTTGGCGGTATCGCCAAGCCCGAGATAGGTCATCCCGCGCTGCGTCTCATCCCCCCACACGGGAGGTCGCGCATCGAGTCCGGCCAGCAGCCGACGGGCGGCTAACGTGTCGCCCGTCTTCGCCAATCCATAGCCGTCGGGGGTAGTAGCGGCGATCGCGCGTGCCTCCGCGAGGCGGTTCTCGCTGAGGTACACCCGCTCCGCGAAATAACGTGTGGGCAGGTTCGTCGGATCCGTTTCGACGGCGTGGCCCATCTCGACGCGGGCGCTATCCAGTTGGCCGGCCACGAAGTAGGTCCAGGCCAGATGGCTCAGCACCAGCGCGGAGGCCGGATCGACGCTACGCGCCGCCTGCAACTGCGCCAATGCCTCGCGGTAGCGATTGCTGACACGGAGGAGCCGGGCGTACTGCACGCGCCCTTCGAGGTTGTTGGGTTCCAAGCGGACGGCCGTAGCGAGCTCGGTGGCCGCAGAGTCCCACCGGTAGGCTTGCATGTGCGCCATGCCTAACGCGACGTGCGGCAGCGCCAGGGTCGAATCCAACGCAAGGGCTCGGCGCGCGGCCAGGACGATCTCGTCGTGTACTTCCGTCGACGGCTGCTGGTGGAACCATGGCATGAGCGAAAGCGCCATGCTCAGGCCGGAATAGGCAGGGGCGAAGAGCGAGTCCTCCTTGACGGACTGCCGGAAGAACTCCGCGGCCTCCTTCACACTCTGCCCCCGGCGGGCAAGCTTCCCCTGCCCCAGCACGTAAAGGCGGTACGCTTCTGGGCTGGGCTGGTGTGCTGAACTTACGGGCGGAGCACCTATCGTGCGCGGAAACAGTCGGCGGAGCGCCGCGCCGACGCTATCAGCCACGGATTCGGCCGCGGCTGCCTGCTCGTTAGGTCCGACGACGAACTGAGATCCCCAGAGGCTCGTCGCGTCGGCGGCACGCTCGAGGTCGGCCGACAGGACCCACCGGCCGCTCTGCTGTCGGACGACCGCAATCAGCAGATAGTCCGCCTTGAGCCACGCGCCCGCCTCGGTCACGTCCGGCGAGAGCTGGCCGCGGTACCTGAGTGCCCCTACGCGGCTTCTCACAAGGACGCCAGGCACGCGCGTCAGCGCAGAGGCCACCTCCTCGGAAAGTCCGTCGGCGACGACGCCCGTCGCGCTGTCGCCGGCAATGTTGCCGAACGGGATCACCGAAAGCGTAACCGGCGGAGCGGCGCTCTCGGTCCTGGTCGCGAAATAGCTCGCAATCGCTGCAACCGCGGCGATCACGGTGATCGCCACCGAGATTCGCCGTCGCTTCGTGACACGTTCGCGGCCAATCGGTGGCGACTCGGCCCCTGAAACAACGACGCCGTCGAGTGCCGGAAGCAGCTCGCGCGCACTCTGTGGCCGTTCGGCCGGCGCTTTCGCGAGGCAGCGCGTGATCAAGTCGGCGACCGACCGTGGCACATCGCCTCGGAGCTCCGAAATCGGACGCGGGACGGTGGCAATGTGCGCCGCGATCAAAAGATGGGTGGTCTGCTCCTGAAACGGCGGGTGGCCCGCGAACAGCTCGTAGCCGAGACAGCCGAAGGAATAGATGTCGGCGCGGTGGTCGACCGCCGCGTCGCCCGTCGCCTGCTCCGGCGCCATGTAAGTCGGCGTCCCGATGACAGTGCCCGCCTGTGTGAGCGTGGCGTCCGGCGCGGCGGTGAGTGCCGCGCTCACCGCCTTGGCAATGCCGAAGTCGGTGACGACTGCAGCGCCCCCGGACAGCATCACGTTGTCGGGTTTGATATCGCGATGGACGACGCCGTGTTCGTGCGCGTGGCACAGAGCGCGCGCCACATCGCGCAGCACGCTCAGCGCATCGGCGATGGGCAGGGCGCCGCTCTGGCGGAGCCGCTCGCGGAGCGATTGCCCGTCCTCGTACGGCATCACAAAGAACAGCGAGTCGCCGACCTCGCCTGAATCGTAGAGCGGGACGATGTTCGCGTGACGCAGTCGCGCGGCGATCTCGATCTCGCGCAGAAAGCGCTCGTGCCCCAACGAGGCCGAGAGGTCGTGCCGGATGATCTTGATGGCGACGTCGCGCCCGTGCTTCTCGTCGCGTGCGAGGTACACACTCGCCATCCCGCCACGTCCCAGCTCTCTCCCGATCCGGTACCGTCCGGCGAGCACCTCCGGCAGTCTTGGGTCGGCGCCGTCGCTCGTGAGCTCGCTGAAGCGCTTCGCAGCAGAGTCGTTCAGGAGCGGCACATCCCGCTCGGCCTCAGCGAGCAGCTGTTCGAGCCGGCGCTGCCGCGCCGCGTTCCCGCCACTCAATTCCGCAATGTGCGCAGCACGCTGCTCGGCTGGCACGTCGAGCAGTTCATCGAGCAATGGCGCCAACTCGTCCCAGTCCGGCGGAAGCCAAGGCCTTTCACCGTTCGGCGAGTCGTGTGACGAGTCACTCACGGCGAACGCTACTGAGTCAGTGCTGGTATGTACTCACGCAACCCAACGCGCTCGAGTAGCTCGCGGAATCGCGCACTCCTGCGGATCGAATCATACGTCGGATCCGCCACCGGCATACTGAGCGGCCAGAGCTCGTTCGCGGCGGTGGCGCGCTCGAACGCTGTGAGCGCGCTCGCGGTATCACCCAGCCCGAGGTAAGCGAACGCGCGCCTGCTTTCGTCCCCCCACTCAGCGGGCCTCCTCGCTTCCATCGCGTGAAGCAGTTGCCGAGCGCCCTCGAGGTCTCCGGCTTTCGCCAGCTGGAACCCCTTCGAAAAAGTCCGGTCGGGCACGTGGGCAAGGATACTGCGCGCCTCCGCGAATCGGTTGCTTCTGGTGTACACGGCCGCTGCCCATATCAAGGTCGTAATGTTCGTCGAATCCGTTTCCAGCGCTCGACCCGCCTCGACAACCGCGCTGTCCATTCGGCCCATCAAGTAATAGACGCTCACCAAGTGGCTGAGGATGGGGGCCGACGCCGGATCAATCTCGTGCGCGGTGCGCAATTGTTTCAGCGCCTCGTCGAAGCGATGGCTGCCATAGAGAACGCGCGCGTATTGCAGGCGGGCCTCGACATCGCGGGGATCCCGTTGTATCGCGGTTTGCATCTCCGACGCCGCGCCTTTCCAGTCGTACGCCAGCCAACGCGACAACCCGAGCGCGACGTGCGGCTGCGCTAGCGTGGAATCGAGCAGCAGCGCACGCTGTGCGGAGGACACCATGTCGTCGCGCACCTGCGAAGCGGGAACACTGTGGAACCACACCGAGAGCCCGAGAGCCATGCTCAGGCCGGAGTATGCCGGGGCGAACAGCGAGTCCTGCTTGATCGCCTGGTGGAACCACTCCACAGCCTCGTTCACGCTCCCGCCCCGCCGCGCGAGCTTCCCCTGCCCCAGCGTGTAGAGACGGTACGCTTCGGGATTGGGCACGTGCGCTGACCGCACAGGCGCGACACCGATCCCGCGTGGGAATAGGCGGCGAAGCGCCGTGGCCACACTATCGGCGACGGCCGCGGCCGCGGCTGCCTGCTCGTTAGGTCCGATGACGAATCGTTGTCCCCAGAGACTCGACCCGTCGGCGGCGCGCTCGAGGTCCGGCGACAGGACCCAGCTGCCGCCATCCTGCCTAACTACTGCGGTCACTATGTAGTCGGCCTTGAGTCGCGCGCCAGCCTCGGTGACGTCCGGTGAGAGTTGGCCGCGGTACCTGAGCGCCCCCGAGCGGCTCTTGACGAGGACCCCAGGCACGCGAGTCAGCGCCGAGGCCACCTCGTCGGACAGCCCGTCGGCGACGAGACCCGTTGCGCTGTCACCTGCAATGTTCGCGAACGGGAGCACCGCAAGCGTAATCGGTGCGTCGGTGCTCGGGGTCCTGGTCGCGAGATAGCCTCCGGAGGCTGCCATCACCGCGAACATCGCGACGGCTGCCCATAGCACTCGTGTGGTGCGATGCGCGCGACGCCGTGAGGACGTGGCCGCTGCGCCGTTGGCGCCTTCGAGGGCCGGCACGAGCTCGCGCGCGCTCTGGGGCCGCTCGGCGGGCGCCTTCGCGAGGCAGCGCGCGATCAAGTCGGCGACCGATTCGGGTACGTCCGCCCGTAACTCGGCGACTGAGCGCGGCACGGTCGTTAGGTGGGCGGCGATCAGGAGATGCGACGTCTGCTCCTGAAACGGCGGATGACCCGCAAACAGCTCGTAGCCGAGACAGCCGAAGGAATAGATGTCGGCGCGGTGGTCGACCGCCGTGTCGCCCGTCGCCTGCTCCGGCGCCATGTAGGCCGGCGTGCCGATTACCGTGCCCGCCTGCGTGAGCGTCGCGTCCGACGCATCAGTCAGCGCGACACTCACCGCCTTGGCGATGCCGAAGTCGGTGACCACTGCGGCGCCCCCGGACAGCATCACGTTGTCGGGTTTGATGTCGCGATGGACGACGCCGTGTTCGTGCGCGTGGCACAGAGCGCGCGCCACATCGCGCAGCACGCTCAGCGCATCGGCGATGGGCAGGGCGCCGCTCTGGCGGAGCCGCTCGCGGAGCGACTGCCCGTCCTCATACGGCATGACGAAGTAAAGCGAACCACTCACTTCGCCCGAATCGTAGAGCGGCACGATGTTTGGGTGGCGGAGGCGAGCAGCGATCTCGATCTCGCGCAGAAACCGCTCGTGCCCTAGCGAGGCGGACAAGTCGGACTTGATGACCTTGATGGCGACGTCGCGGCCGTGCTTCTGGTCGCGCGCGAGGTATACGCTCGCCATTCCGCCGCGTCCGAGCTCTCTCCCGACGCGATAGCGGTCGGCCAACACTTCCGGCAGTGCTGAAGCAGCGCTGTCTTTCGCGAGCTCGTCGAATCGATTCGTGACGGAGCCGTCGAGAAGCGGCGTGTCGTGTTCAGCCTCAGCGAGCAACTGTTCGAGCTCGCGCTGCCGTGTCGGGTCCCCTCGGCTCAATTCGACGATGCGAGCAGCGCGGTCCTCGACCGGCGCGTCGAGCAGCGCATCCAGCAACGGCGACAGCTCCGCCCAATGCGGCGGAAAGAGGTCGGCATGCCGGGCCTCGTTGGTCGCATCGGAATTCCCTGACGACGGCCGCTTGGACACGAGCTGGAGACCTGCCGTAGTTGCCTGGAGAACCTATGACCGGACTCGAAGACTCGCCATGTAAATGGACGGCCCTTCGCGCGCGATTTTCGGCGGTGCGAGTCGACAGGGGTGTCGGCGATCATCGTCGGCCGGGTTTCAACGCCCTGCGTACACGGACAGCCGCCGTACGAGCGCGCCGAGCCGCGGGTGGTCGAGCAGCCGATCCAGGTCTTGTGGGATGACGACACAGACCGGGCCCGGTCCGGTCTCCGCTTCCAGGTTGCGCCGCAGCGACTCCCCGATCAGTGCCTCGTCGCCAAGGCCGACGTCGACGTGCAGCAACGCTATCGGCCCGATGTACTCACGGGTGGCGCGCTCCTCGAGCTCGGCGCGGATCGCGAGTGCCTCCTCACGCCGTCCCGCCTTCCCGAGGACGTACCCGAGTGTGCTGAGAAGAATCGCGCCGCGCTGCGCGAGATCGACGCCGTGTGCGGCGTGTCGCGCAGCCTCGTCGAATCGCCCCGCGTGCGCGAGGGCCGCGCTCGACACCCACAGCGTGGGGATCGAGTTCGGATCGAGGACCAACCCCTTCGCCGTCAGGGCGATGGCGTCCTCATGGTCACTGGTGGCGGTGTGGGCGAGCCCTGCGATCGCGTGCAGGAAGGGCGAGAGTGGGTCCAGCTCGACGGCGCGGGAGATAGCGGCGTCCCGCGCCGGCCGGTCACCGCGCATCCCGCACCAGAGGCCGAGATAGAGGTGCGCCAGCGCGTCCTGTGGCGCGCGGCGCAATGCCTCGCGCAAGTCGTCGCCAGCGGACCCCCACTCGGAGCCGACGTAGATCTTGTACTGCGCACGGAACAGGTGGACCGCCGCGAGCGTGGGGTCGAGGCGCGCCGCGGCGGCCAGCGCCTGCTCGGCGCTCTGCCGGGCCTCGATGGGCGGCATGTACTGGTAGGCCCCGAGCCCGTTGTACGCCTCGGCGAGGCCCACGTACGCCCGGGCGTAGTCCGGATCGCGCGCGAGCGCCTGGCGGAAGAACTCCATCCCCCGGCGCATCGACGCAGGGCTCCGCTGGTGCACCGCCTCGCGCCCGCGAAGGAAGAGCTGATAAGCCTCGAGGTCATCCGTCGGCGGTGACACCAGCGGCCCGGCACCGCGGAGCCCGAGCCTCAACTCCAGCCGCTCGACGATCGCGCGCGCGATCTCGTCCTGGAGCGCGAAGATGTCGTCGAGGTCGCGGTCGAAGCGGTCGCTCCAGAGCTGGAAACCGTCGTCTGCGTTCATCAGCTGCGCGGTAACGCGCACACGGTTACCGGATCGCCTAACGCTTCCCTGGAGCACCGTGCGGACGCCGAGCCGCTCGCCGATGACGCGGAGCTCTTCGTCGCGGCGCTTGAAGGCGAACGCGGAGGCGCGCGCCGCGACCTTGAGCTCGGGCACCTGCGTGAGCGCGCCGATGATGTCCTCGGTGATCCCGTCGCAGACATACTCGTTCTCCGGGTCGGCGCTCATGTTCGCGAACGGCAGCACCGCGATCGACTGCTCGCGGCGCGGTTCCGCGGCGGCTCGGGGTGGCGCGGCGGCCGAGCCCTCGCGGGCGCGGAGAGCATCCACGACCACGGCGCCTGTCGAGAGGCGCTCCGCCGGGATCTTCGCGAGGAGCTGCGCTACGGTCCGGCTAACGGGCGCGGGGACCGCCGGGCGCACCTGGCTGACGTCCGGCGGCGTGTGGACAAAGCGATTGGTGAGCACCGCCTGCACGGTGCCGCCGGTAAACGGCGGCTCACCGGTGAGCATCTCGAAGAGCACGCAGCCAAGCGAGAACAGGTCGCTCCGGCCGTCGAGTTCCTCGCCGGCCGCCTGCTCGGGGCTCATGTAGATCGGCGTCCCCAGGGCGAGGCCGAACTGCGTCAGGGCCGCGCTCTCGCTCGCGGCCGCGATCGCCTTCGCGATCCCGAAGTCGGCGACGAGCGCGTGCCCCTCGTGCAGCAGGATGTTCTCCGGCTTCAAGTCGCGGTGCACGACGCCGTGTCGATGCGCATAGTCGAGCGCATCAGCCACCTCTTCCGCGATCCGGAGAGCGAGCTCCACGGCGAGCGGCCGTTCGTCTCCCATACGCTCGCGCAGCGATCGCCCCTCCATCAGCGGCATCACATAGTACAGGAAGCCGTCGGCGTCACCGGAGTCGTGCAGCGGGAGGATGTGCGGGTGATTGAGCTGCGCGGCGAGCCGGATCTCGCGAAGAAAGCGGGCGCGCCCGAGCGACTCAGCGAGCTCCGACTGTAGGACCTTGAGCGCCACGTCCCGATCATGGCGGAGGTCGCGGGCGCGGTACACCGTCGCCGTTGCGCCGACGCCGAGCTCGCGCTCCACGCGGTAACGACCACTCAAGGCGGCGCTGAGCGGGCCGGCGAGGTCGTTGGTCAGGGTGCCTCCATCGCGTCGGATCGCGAGCCAGGGGCCGAGGCGCGAATATGCCCTTCGCGCCCGCGGAAGTCACGGCCCGGCGCGCTCGGGCCCGCCGCGTTACGGCGAGACTGACATTGTGTCCCCGAACGCCTAACGGGACAATCGGTTACCGAGCGCGCGCCACCGGGTATTTAGCCAGCCCAACGCGCTCGAGCAGCCTGCGGAACCGCGCGCTCGCGCGGATCGGGTCCAGGGCAGGATTGAATTCTTCCATACCCAACGGCCAGAGCTCCTTTGCGTCGGTCGCGCGCTCCAGCGCGGACAGCGCATCGGCCGTGTCGCCGAGGCCGAGGTAGGCAAAAGCGCGGTCCGACTCGTCACCCCACGCGGGAGGACGCGCATCGAGCCTGAGGAGCGATTGGCGGGCACGCGCGGTGTCGCCCGACTTCGCCAATACATAGGCTCGCCCCCACATGGCTTCAGGCATAGCGACGGCAAGCGCGCGCGCCTCCTGGAGCTGGTTCCTCGCGAGGTATGCGTGTATCGCCGACGCCATCGCGAGGGGGCTGGTAGACTCCGTTTCCAGAGCCCGACGACTCTCGACGAGCGCACTATCCAGTTGCCCGTTCAGACGATAGTCGAACGACATGTGGCTCAATACGACGACTGAGGCGGGGTCGAGTCTCCGCGCCTCCTGCATCTCGGTCAACGCCTCGCGGTACCGACCGCTGTTTAGGAGGAGCCGGCCGTACTGTAGGTGGGCCTCGACGCTACTCGGGTCCAGACGAATCGCAGTCTTGAACTCGGTCTCCGCGCCACCCCAGTCGTACGCCAGCCACTGAGCCAGCCCGATGGCAACGTGCGGCAGCGACTGGGTCGGATCCAGGGTGAGCGCGCGACGCGCGGCCGTGACCACCGAGTCGTGCACTTGCGGGGCCGGCCTCCTTTGGAACCACGGGGAGAGCGCAAGCGCCATGCTCAAGCCGGAATACGCGGGGGCGAAGAGCGAGTCCTGCCGGATGGCCTGCCGGAACAGGTCCGCAGCCTCCCTCACGCTCAGCGTCCGGCGGGTGAGTCTGCCCAGACCGAGCAAGTAGAGGCGATTCGCTTCGGGGTTGGTCGTCCGCTGGTTGCGCGTTCGAACGGGCGCCACCCCGATCTCACGCGGAAACAGCCGGCGAAGTCTTGCCGCCAGACTCCCGGCGATCGAGTCGGCGATTGCGCCCTGCTCGTTAGGGCTGACGCGGAAGGTCGAGTCCCAGAGGCTCGCCGCATCGGCGGCGCGGGCCAACTCCGCGGAGAGAACCCATTGGCCTCGCTCCTGGCGAACGACGGCAGTCATCAGGTACTCCGCCTTGAGTCTCGCGCCCGCCTCGGTCACGTCCGGGGTCAGCTGCCCACGGTACCGTCGCGCGCCGGTGCGACTCTTGATCAGGATCCCGGGCACGCGCCCCAGCGCCGAGGCGACTTCGTCGGTCAGCCCTTCGGCGACGTAATCCAGCGCGCTATCGCCGGCGGTATTGGCGAATGGCAACACGGCGAGTGTCACCGGACGCGCCACCCAACCACTCTTCGTCGCGAAATAGCCGCAAGTCGCGGCCAGCGCGGCGAGCGCCGCGATAGCAGTCCATGTTCGCGGCTGGCTCCATCGCCACCGCTCGGGTTCCTGTTTCGGTCGCGCGGCAGAGACGCCAACGCTTGGGACCCCATCGAGGATAGGCAGGAGATCGCGCGCACTCTGCGGACGGTCCGCCGGGGCTTTCGCGAGACAGCGCGAAAGCAAATCGGCGACGGATTGTGGCACGTCCGCTCGGAGCTCGGTGATCGGACGCGGGACGGTTGCGATGTGCGCCGCGATCAAAAGGTGGGTGGTCTGCTCCTGAAACGGTGGGTGGCCGGCAAAGAGCTCGTAGCCGAGACAGCCGAAGGAATAGAGGTCCGCCCGGTGGTCTACGCCCGCGTCGCCGGTGGCCTGCTCGGGCGCCATGTAGGCAGGCGTGCCGATGACGGTGCCGGCCTGCGTGAGCGTGGCGTCGCCCGCGTTGGTCAGCGCGACGCTCACCGCCTTGGCGATGCCGAAATCAGTGACGACCGCGGCGTCGCCGGAGCGCATGACGTTGTCCGGCTTAATGTCGCGGTGAACCACGCCGTGCTCATGGGCATAGGCCAGCGCCCGCGCGACGTC
>DATCGG010000192.1:0-105250 GCA_036509075.1 Gemmatimonadaceae bacterium | reverse complement strand
GTCCGCGGCGCGTTAGGTGTCAGGGGTGATGACGATCGACGTCGGCCGCTTGTAGACAGACAGGCGTTCGTCGCACCAGCGTTTGACGTCCGCAGCGTCCACGGTACCGCGAACGTCGATCGCAATGTCGTTCTCGCGGATCGGGTCCGCGACGGGGTGTGCGGTCACGCTCTGAACGCCCTCCATCTCCCCGACCACCCGCTCGATCTCACGCGGGTAGATGTTGAACCCATTTCGCGTGAACATCGGCTTGATCACGCCGCGGAACGACGCCGTGCCATCCGCGTTTCGAACCGCCCGGTCTCCGGTGCGGAGCCACGCGCCGTTGCGATGCAGCCCGGCCGCCCACGGTTTTTCCGGTGTGGCCCGGAGTCCGCCGGCATTGACGTAGCCGGCGAACACGTTAGGCCCGGAGACGCAGATCTCGCCGGTCTCGCCAACGCCGACTTCGGTGTCCGATCGTTCGGCACGGATCGCTACGTGCACGCCGGGGAAGGGCACGCCGAGCGTGCCACGTTTGTTAGGCAGATCGATCCGGTTGAAGAGGCACACCGGTCCGGCCTCGGTGAGGCCATAGCCTTGTCGTAGCTCCACCCCGGTCAACTCGAACCATCGCTCCTGCAGCTCGACGGCGAGCGGAGCGCCGCCACAGATGCAGAGACGAAGGCCAGAGGCGGAGAGTGTTGCCCGGCGCCGCTCGGCCAGGCCGACGATGGTCGCGAACACCGACGGAACCGCAACGAGGTCGGAAATCCCGCCTTCCTCCAGCAACTCGAAGATGCGTGCTGGATTGAATCTCGCCATCGTGATGACTCGCCCACCCGCCAGCATGGGTGAGACGCCCGAGACCACCAGGCCGAACAGATGCGCGAAGGGAAGCACCGCCAGCGCGGTCACATCGCGATCCATTCGCGCTGCTTCCACGGTGGCACGCGCGTTCGAGAGCAGGTTGCCGTGCGTGAGGATGGCGCCGAGCGGTGTCCCCTCGAATCCAGAGGTGTACACGATGGCCGCCTCCTCCGGCGAAGCGGGTGCGTCGACTTCCGCTTCCAGCGTTAGGCCGGAATGCGAGCCGAGATCGATCTCGCGAGTCACACCGTCCACGACCACGCGGGCCGATCTCGGCACGTCGTCGAGCACCACCCGGGTGACGTGATCGGGAAGACGGCCGGCGAGCTCCGTTGTCGTGAACACCGCGCCCACGCGCGCATCGGCGATCTGGTAGGCCGCTTCGACTCGCGAGGCGAGCGGGTTGATGAGCACCGCTCCGCGCCCTTCGGACGCTGCGAGCGCCGTGACGAACGCCGGTGACGCCGGCAGCAGGATCGCGGACCGTCGCCCGCTCAGCGCCCGCACGAGCGGCGCGCTGCGCTGGAGCAGCGTCAGCCCCGCTGCGACGAGCTGCTGGGTTTCGAAACCATCGACCCGGCCGCCGCCAGCGGCCATCGCGATTGGAAGAAGGCCGAGAGGGTCGCTCACGGCCGGGAAGCTTACAGCTCGAAGCGCGTCATTGCACCCTTGAGTCGGTTCGCGATCTCGGCGAGGTGCTGGCTCGAGTCGGAAACGTGCGCCATGGAGGCGGTCTGCTGCTCGACGACGGCGCTCACTTCCTGCGACGTCGCGGCGTTCTGGTCCGCGACGGCGGAGATGGCCTCGATCTCGCGGGCGAGGGCATCGGCTTCCTCCCGCTGTGCGTCACTGGCATCGACAATCAGCGCGATCGCATCGCGGCTGCTCTCGATCTCGGTGGAGATCCGGGTGAGCGAAGCCGCTGACGTCCGAATGACCGACTCGCCATTCGAGACGCGATCGCTCACGAGGGTGATCCGCTCTGCCGTGCGCAGCGATGCGCTTCGCATTTCCGCGGCGAGCTTGCGAATCGTGTCGAGCGCGCGGGCGCTTTCGCCGGCCAACTTGCGCACCTCGTCGGCCACGACGGCGAACCCCTTGCCATGCTCGCCTGCTCGTGCTGCTTCGATCGCGGCGTTCAGCGCGAGCAGATTCGTCTGCCGCGCAATCGCCCCGATCGTGTCGGTGACCTTCCCGATGCGCTGCGACTTCTCGCCAAGCTCCGCCACGACCGGCACCGCCTCGTTCGTTACCGTGCTGATGGACGCCATGCTCTCGAGCGCTTCAGCCGCCGATTGCGCGCCGCGTCGAGCGGACGCGACTACCGAGTCGCCGGCGCGCTGGGCGCTCCGGGCGTGGTCCGCAACGCGCGACGCCCGCTCGGCAAGCCGCGAAGATCCAGCCGCGAGCTTGCTGATGCCGCGTGTTTGCGTGCCAACCGATCCCGCGATCGAGTGCGCGGCACCAGCGACCTGCTGCGTGCTCGCGCTCATCTGCTGCGCGCCTGACGCGAGCTGTTCGGCGGTCGCCGCCACTTCGCCAGCACCACCGTCGATGTCGCGGAGCAAAGATCGGAGGCTGGAGGTCATTCGGCGTACCGCGTCGGCAAGCCGCCCGACCTCATCGCCCGACGTGAAGCCAAGCTCCCGTCGAAGTCCGCCGCCGGCGACGGCGTCCGCGTGGGCGGCCACGGCGTCGATTCCGCGCGTTAGGTGTGACGCCGCCCAGAACGACAGGACGACCGGAAGCAGGAACGCGAGCAGCGGATAGATCGTGAAGCGAACGAGCGTCATGCGGATCTCGGCGAGGAACGCGTCGGCCCGCATTGTCGTGACCACGTACCCGGCGACCGAGCCATCCAGCCGCTTGACCGGCGCCGCCGCGGTCAGCAGCTCGCCCACATCGTCTCGAACGAGCGGGCTCACGCCCCCCCGGCCCGCGTCGAGCGCGTCCAGTAGCGAATCGGGCGGCGTCCACGTGGTGGTGTACTGCGGCTGGCCCGCATTCCACGAGGAGTGCGCGAGATACCGGTAGCCGCTCGGCATGCGGCGTACGACCGCGATGCCGTTCGCGAGCTCGCTCACGTCACCGCCGTTGACCGCCCACAGGCGCTTCAACGCCGCGCGCGTAGCGACGAACGCCTCGGTGTTCTGACCGCCCGGTCGCGCGATGACGTCCAGCGAATCCGCGGAGATCGAGACGCTGGTGCTTCGCGCGATGGCTGAGAGGCGCTCCCCATGCACGTTCGCGAGATTGTCTCGCGACCGCTGGTAGACCGGCACCAGCACGACAATGAGCGTGAGCAGCACGGCTGCCGCGCTGACCCCCGCCATCTTCCAGCGAAAGGGGAGTCGCGACGCCCGCGCTCCGAACGACGATGTCAGGACGTTCCTCCGATGCAGCGCGACGGTTTCTCGGGTGGCCAGCCGCTACTTAGGCTGCCGGAATGAGACGAGGACGCGGTGAGGACGGTCACCCTCGTCGTGCTGTGCGGTGCGTGCGGGCTAGTCGTCACTCGTGAGGCGGAACGTGGCGCCGTGTCATCGTGATACGACGTTGTGACACGGCTCACGACGGTTTGCTCGACTATGGGAGCCCACTAGCTTTGCGGGACCGCTTCGGAGACACGAATTGGATTCAAACGGCTTGATGGTAAGCGTCTCGGGAATTCGCGGCCGTGTTGGGGCCGGATTGACTCCCGAGGTCGTCACGAGCTATGCCGCCGCGTTTGGCTCGTGGGCCGCGTCGAACTCGGGCCGGCCGGTCGTTGTGGGGCGAGACAGTCGGGTTTCAGGGCCGATGTTCCACCGCTCCGTCGTCGCCGCCCTCCAATCGGTCGGCGTCCACGTTATCGACCTCGGACTCACGACGACGCCGACCTGCCAGTTGGCGGTGGAGCACCACCACGCGGCGGGGGGGCTCATGATCTCGGCGAGCCACAATCCCATCGAGTGGAACGCGCTCAAGTTCGTGGGTCCGAGCGGACTTTTTCTCGATGCAGCGGAAGGAGCGGCCATGCGCGCCGCCGTCGGTCAGCCAATTCCTCGAGCGACGTGGGAGCGGCTGGGCACCGTCGACGCGGACGACGAAGCGCCGGCGCGCCATATCGACGCGGTCCTGGCTCTCCCGATCATCGACCCGGCGCGAATTCGCGCCAAGAAGCTGCGCGTCGCGCTCGACTGCTGTCGCGGCGCCGGAGCGGTCATCATGCCCGCGCTGCTCGAGCGGTTGGGGTGCGATGTGACCGTGATCAACTTGGAGCCAGATGGTCGCTTTCCGCGTCCACCCGAACCGGTCGCAGAGAACCTCGGCGAGCTCGAGGCTCTGGTGGCCCGAAGTGGCGCCGCGGTAGGCTTTGCTGTGGATCCCGATGTCGATCGCCTTGCGATCGTTGCAAACGACGGAAAGGCGATTGGTGAGGACTATACGCTTGCGCTGGCGGCCCGAGTCGTGCTCAGCAAACAGCCGGGGACCGTCGTTACGAATCTGTCGACGAGCCGGATCGTGGACGACATCGCTGCCCGGGCGGGCAGTCGGGTAGTCCGCGCCCCGGTGGGGGAGGTCAACGTGGCGATCCGCATGCGCGAGGAGCAGGCGGTCGTCGGTGGTGAAGGGAACGGTGGGGTTATCCTTCCGGCGCTTCACCTGGGCCGCGACGCCCCCTTGGCGGCGGCGCTGGTGCTGCAGTTGCTATCGGAAGGTGAAGAAACGCTGTCGCAGATCGTCTCTCACTATCCACGCTATGCCATTGTGAAGGACAAGCTCGACCGGCCGCCCGTCGCGCTCGATGCGGTGTACGATGCGTTACGGTCGAGTTTTTCTGACGCACACGTGGACACGCAGGATGGACTGAGACTTTCCTGGCCGGACCGCTGGGTTCACATCAGGCCGTCAGGTACCGAACCAATCGTTCGCGTCATTGCCGAGGCACCGTCGGTGGATGCGGCACGCGCCCTCGTGGCGCGCTCGCGAGAGCCGCTCGACGCGCTCGCGGGGCGATCACTCTAGCTCAACGAACCATGTGCGGAATTGTGGGCTACATCGGAACTCGCGTCGCAACGCCTCTCCTCATCGACGGGCTGAAGCGGCTGGAATATCGCGGCTACGATTCGGCCGGCGTCGCGATCATGAACGGCAAGGGCGTCGAGACACGGAAGGTGGCCGGCAAGATCTCGAGGCTCGAGAACGTGGTGACGGCAAACCCTCTTCACGGCTCGATAGGCATCGCGCACACGCGGTGGGCGACGCACGGCGCGCCGACCGAAGGAAACGCGCACCCGCACACGTGCTGCAAGGGTGAGATCGCGGTCGTCCACAACGGAATCATCGAGAACGCGACGGCGCTGCGGCTGATGCTCGAGGAGCGCGGCCACGAGTTCTCCTCGGAAACCGATACCGAGGTCGTTGCCCACCTGATCGAGGAGCTCTTCGACGAGAATCTCGAGGAGGCGGTCATACAGGCGCTGCTCAAGATCGAGGGGACCTACGGGATCGCAGTCATCTCGAGCGCCGATCCCAAGAAGATCGTCGCGGCGCGAAAGGGCAGTCCGCTGTTGGTCGGGCTTGGGGATGGCGAGTACTTCATCGCGAGCGATGCGTCGGCGATCCTCGCGCACACGCGCGAGGTCGTCTATCTGGATGATGGCGACCTCGCGGTACTCGAGCCGAACGGGTACCGGATCATCGATCTGAACGCCACGGAGCTGCACAAGAAGGTCAACAAGATCGACTGGGATGTGGCGCAGATCGAGCGAGGCGGGTTCGCTCACTTCATGCTCAAGGAGATCTTCGAGCAGCCGATCACGATCGAAGATGCCATGCGCGGCCGTCTCCTCCGGGAGGAGGGAACGTCGAAGCTGGGTGGGCTCAATCTCACGGATGAGGAGTTGTTGTCGTTCGACAACATCGTCATCACGGCGTGCGGTACGAGCTGGCACTCCGCGCTCATCGGCGAGCACATGATCGAGGAGCTCACTCGGGTTCCGGTCGAGGTCGAGTACGCGTCGGAGTTCCGCTACCGGAATCCGATTGTCAATGAGCGCACGCTCTGCATCGTGATCTCGCAGTCCGGCGAGACGGCCGACACCCTCGCCGCCATGCGGGAAGCGAAGCGACGGGGAGCGCGCACGTTAGGCATCGTGAACGTCGTCGGCTCGACGATCGCGCGGGAGGCTGACGGCGGCATCTACCTGCACGCCGGGCCCGAGATCGGTGTCGCGTCCACCAAGGCGTTCACCAGCCAGGTGATCGCGCTGCTGCTGTTCACGCTGAAGCTCGGCCGACTCCGCGACATGTCGATTCTCCGCGGCCGCGAGATCATCGAGGCGATGAACGCGATTCCAGCGCAGGCGAAGCAGATCCTCGACCGCGCGCAGGAGATCGAGGACATTGCCGAGGAATTCAAGCGGGCCTCGAATTTCCTGTACCTGGGGCGTGGCTACAATTTCCCGGCGGCGCTCGAGGGTGCGCTCAAGCTGAAAGAGATCAGCTACATCCACGCCGAAGGGTATCCGGCGGCTGAGATGAAGCACGGGCCGATCGCCCTCATCGATGAAATGATGCCGGTCGTGTTCATCGCCCCGCACGATTCGGTGTTCGACAAGGTGACTTCGAACGTTGCGGAGGTCAAAGCGAGAAAGGGCCGCGTCATCGCCATCACGAGTCGCGACGAGCCGTCGCTCGTCGGAAAGCTCGACTACGAGTTCCGCATTCCGGAAACCGTGGACATGCTGACGCCGGTGCTGGCGGCGGTGCCGCTGCAGCTGCTCGCCTACTACATCGCTGTCAAGCGCGGCTCCAACGTCGACCAGCCGCGAAACCTCGCGAAGTCGGTGACGGTCGAATAAGTCGCCTCGAGCGCCGGTCGCCGCGTCACATGCGACTGTTGCTTCAACGGGTGAGTCGCGGTGAGGTTCGCATCCGCACTCCCGACGCGGAGCCGCGCGTAGCCGGGCGAATCGGGCGTGGCTACGTCCTCCTCGTCGGATTCACCGCGACCGATACGGATGACCATGTGACCTGGATGGCGGACAAGGTCGCGGGGCTCCGGCTTTTCGCCGACGCGGACGACAAGATGAACCTTGCGCTCGTGGACGTCGGCGGCGCGCTGCTCGTCGTGTCGCAATTCACGCTGTACGGTGACGCGAGCAAGGGTCGGCGACCGAGTTTCATCGACGCTGCACGACCGGAGATCGCGATTCCGCTGTACGAGGGATTCATCCAGCGTCTTCGCGAGACGGGATTTCAGGTGGAGACGGGAGAGTTCGGCGCGATGATGGACGTGGAGCTGGTGAACGACGGCCCGGTGACGCTCTGGCTCGAGCGATGACCCCACCTCGCGTGGTGCTGGCGTCGTCGTCACCGCGGCGGCGGGAGCTCCTGACGCTGATCGGCATTCCGCACGCTGTGTCACCCGCGGACATCGACGAGACCCCGTTGGCCGCCGAGCAACCGCGCCCTCACGCGGAACGTCTCGCGCGAGCGAAAGCGAGCGTGGTCGCCGAGCGAGAGCCTAACGCCGTCGTCATTGCCGCCGACACGATCGTCGTGGTGGACGGCGACATCCTCGGCAAGCCGCGAGACGAGGCCGAGGCACGTGCCATGTTGCGGCGGCTTTCCGGGCGACAGCACGTCGTGCTGACGGCGGTCGCGGTCGCGCGCGATGGCGTGATCGTGTCGGACGTCGAATCGGTCGACGTGACTTTCCGAACGCTGTCGGAGGCGGACATCACGCGCTACATCGCGACGCGTGAGCCGATGGACAAGGCCGGTGCCTATGGGATCCAGGGCTTTGGCGCCACGATCGTCACGAGAATCGACGGCGACTATTTCGCGGTGATGGGTCTCGCGCTCGGGCTCATGGTGCATCTCATGGCCTGCGCTGGCGTCGAGTATCGATTCGGCGAGATCGTCACGCGCGATCACGACCCGCGTAGCGGTCCCGCCATACCGCCACCTTCGCCATCACGTCCGGCACGGTGATGCGAGGCATGCGATCGAGTCGCGTTTCCATCGACAACGGATAGTTCTCGCCGGGGTTGCCGTACGCGTCGACGATCAGATCGTGGTAGCGGCGATACGGGCCGGTGCGCTTGGGATTCGTGTACCCGATGAGGCTCACGACCGGCCGTTCCAGCGCCACGGCCATGTGAAGTGGCCCGGTATCCGGGGCGAGCACCAGCGCTGATCCGTCGAGAATCCCGACGAGATTGCGAAGGCCGCTGCCTAACGCCGAGATCGGTGCGTGCCGCGCCCGAGCCATGATCACGGATTCCGCGTGGAGCTCGCGTGGTGAGCGGCCGCCCACCAGCACGGGCTGCAGGTCGCACTCCTCGGTGAGCCGGTCGACGACCTCGGCCCAACGTTCCGGCAGCCAGTCCTTCTGTGGCTTGCTCGTCGCCACGACGATGGCCGCCACCGGTTTGCGTATGGCCGAGTAGAACTCCTGCTGCCACGCGCGTTCCTGGGGCCATGGGCCCAGGTTCCACGTCACCGGCTCGTACGGGACGCCGAGAGCCGTCAGAAATTCGAAGTACTGATCCTGAACGTGTTGTCCTTCAGCGTGCGGCGGGATCTTCCGATTCGTGAAAAGCCAGTTCATATCGCGCGCGCGTGCCCGGTCGAACCCGAGTTTGACCGGCGCCCGGGTAAAGCTCGTGACGACTCCTGCCTTGAAGTAGACCTGGAGGTTGATCACCACGTCGAAGCGCCGCGCCGTGAGCTCGCGCCGAATGTCCAGGAACGCTTGCATGCCCTTCGACCGGTCGAACAACACGATGTCGTCAACTCCGGGATGCCCACGGACGAGCGTCGCCGGGCCCGGCTGGAGCACCCACGTGATGTGGCACCCGGGGCGCGCTCGCTTGAGCGCGTTGATCACGGGTAGCACGTGTACCGCATCGCCGACGGCGCTCATCATGACGATGCAGATCCGGTCGAGCGACGGAGGCTGGCCAGTCACGCGTGGTGTCCCGCATCGGCGGCCAGGCGCGAGAGCTCCTCATCGCTGATCGTGATCCGTCCATTCGCGCGAAGCTTGCGGGCCGATCGCAGGAGACGCCTAACGTTGGCGGCGCCGATCCTGACATCACCGCGCTCACCGAACACCACACGATCGACATCGAGCACGAGTGCGCGTGGCGGCAATCCGTCGGTCGCGACGATGAGCACGTTGGTCACGTTCAGATCGGGGTGACGCGCGCCGGCGCGCTCGAGTGCACGGAGCAGCTCGGCTGTCGCTCCCAGTGCCTTCGTCCGAGCCTCACCATCGCCGGCACGCGCGAGCACGTCGCCGAGATCCTTACCGCCCACGACCTCGCGAGTCGCGACGTCGCTTCGCCGAAACATCGCGCCGGCAGGGTAGGTCGCGTACGCGATCACTTCGGGCGTCGGGACGTGCGCCTCCGCCAGTCGCAATGCCGTCCGCAGCTCGTGAGGCGCTCTCGTGGGCGGTAGGAACCGATCGCCGGTCACCGGCGCGAGCAGCCCGCCGTGTCGGGAATGCCGGACGACGACCCGCGTCTCGCCGTCGGGCAGCGGCACGGCGTACGCAACCCCACGACCACGAAGCTCGCGTCGGCTCGGATGGGTCGCTGCGTAATCGTAGAGCGAGCGCGCGCCGACCGCGCGCCGCACCGCCTCGGCGCAAGCGCCGAGCGCGACGACGTCGGCGCTGCCCTGCAGAAACCGCGTGTACCCCGCCGGCGCCCCCGTCATGCACTCATGGCCGGTTGCTCAGGCGAGCGCGTTATACACGACAACCGGCTCCGCTTTTCCGCGGAGCTTGAGCGGCGGGTGTTCCACGAGTGGGTGCGAGTGCATGAGCGCATCGCGCATCGCCTGCGTAATCAGGATCTCGCCGCCTTCCGCCCACGCGCAGAGCCGGTTGGCCGTGTTGACGGTATCACCGATCACCGTGAACTCGAGCCGGCGTTGCGACCCGATGTTGCCGGCGAATGCTTCGCCATAGTTCAGTCCAATGCCGATCTGAAGCTGTGGTCGCCCCTGGACACGCCACCGCGTATTGAGGCGCTCGAGGGATCGCATCATGTCGACCGCGGCCTCGAGCGCGCGATCGGCGTCGTCGGGCTCCGTGATCGGCGCCCCCCACTGTGCCATGACAGCGTCGCCGATGAACTTGTCGAGTGTCCCACCGTGCCTGAACACGCACTCCACCATCTCGGTGAAGAACTCGGTGAGGAGCAGTGCGGTTTCGTCCGGCGCCATCGCCGCCGACAGCGGCGTGAAGTTGCGGATGTCGGCGAACAGCACGGCGACGAGCCGGCGCTCGCCTCCGAGCTGGATCGCGTCGGCGGACGATGCGATCCGCGCGGCCATGCGCGGCGTGAAGAACCGCTCGAAGTTGCTGCGCACCAGCGTCTCGTGCCGGATTCGCTCGGCGAACCGGCTGTTCTCGATGGCGACGGCGACGATCCCCGAGAATGCCACCACGAAATCGAGGTCCTCTTCGCTGAAGCGGTGCGCGCTCGTTAGGCTGTCCACGTACAGCACGCCGGCGACCAGATTTTCTGTCCCGATCAGCGGCGCGCACACGGCGGATCGCACCTGCTGATGGACAATGGATCCGCTGAAGCGCACGTCCTCCGGCGCATTGTCGGACAGAATCGCAACCTTCTCCTCGATCGCCTTGCGTGCGATGGAGAGGGGGACGGTCCGGCCGAGGCTCGCTCCGCTGCGATCGCGCGCAATGCTGGGGATGAGATCGTTGGCCTCGTCGAGCAGCAGAATCGCGAATCGATCGACCTCCAGAATCTGGAACACCATCTCGGCGATTCGCTCGAGCAGCGTCGCGACGTCGGGGGCGCGCGTCAGGGCCTTCGAGACCTCCAGCAACAGCGCGAGCTTTTGCCGAATACGCTGCTCGTCAGGCAGGACGATCGCGGTCTCGTCCACCACGAGCTGCGACCCGCTCGCCCGCAACGCCTCGGCGAATGCTTGTCGCGCGTCGGGGACCGCCCGCTGCCTGACGATCGTCGGGGCGTGGCGCGCGCCGTGGCCGTCGGTCCCGTTCTCGGACGCCGGGCTTTCACTGACGTTGAACGACAGCTTGCCGAACGTGAGGACATCGCCGGCCGCGATTCGCGCGTGCTCGACGCGCTCGCCGTTCACGAACGTCCCGTTGCTCGAGCCCAGATCGTTCAGCTCGATGCCGGATTCGTCGGCGACGAGCGACGCGTGCCGGCGCGATACGGTGGGGTCGAGCAGGGCGACGTCGCTCGAGAGCGCACGCCCGACCGTGAGCGCCGCGCCGCGCTTCAGCTCGAATACCTGATCGCCGTCTGAACTGACGAGCCGGAACGCCATGCGGTGAAGTTAGCGGATCTGCCCAATCGCCGTGAGCAGAGCCCGAGCCTTGTTCTCGGTCTCCTCCCACTCTCGCTCAGGAACCGAATCAGCGACGATGCCGGCGCCCGTCTGCACGGACGCGACGCCGTCGGCGATGACGCACGTTCGAATCGTGATGGCCAGATCCATGCGCCGAGCGCCCGCCGCAATGTATCCCACCGCGCCGGCGTATGGTCCACGGCGCTCGGGCTCCAGCTCATCGATGATCTCCATCGCTCGCACCTTCGGGGCGCCCGTCATCGTGCCCGCCGGGAACGTCGCGCGAAACACGTCGATTCCCGACACCCCCTCACGAAGCTCGCCCTCGACCTGACTCACAATGTGAAGCACGTGCGAGTACTTCTCGATTCGCATGAGCTCCGTGACGGACACCGTTCCATAACGCGCGACGCGCCCTACGTCATTGCGACCCAGATCCACGAGCATCACGTGCTCGGCGCGCTCTTTCTCGTCGGCGAGAAGCTCGGCAGAAAGGCGCTCGTCCTCCGCCGGCGTCGTGCCGCGAGGTCGCGTGCCCGCGATCGGCCGCACCGTGACCAGGTCGCCGGCGACGCGCACGAGCAGCTCGGGCGAGCTTCCCACCAACTCCACACCGTCGAGCACGAGGTGATACATGTACGGCGACGGATTGAGCGCGCGCAACGCGCGGTAGAGCGCGTCCGACGAAAAATCGTGCGGCACACGGATGCGCCGGCTCAGGAGCGCCTGAAAGCAATCGCCGGCGACGATGTATTCGCGGATGCGCTCCACATCGGCGAGAAACTTCGCGCGCTCGTACGTCGATTCGCCCGCCACCGCCGGCGCGCCGCGCTTGAGCGTGAGCGGCGGGAGGGGAAGCGGTGCACTCAACCGCCGCTCGACTCCATCGAGCTCGCGCTGGGCCTCGTCATAGGCCTGGCGCAGCGCGTCGACGGACGTGCCAGGCGAGACCGGCACGCCGACGACCATGCGCGCCTGCGATCGCAGATTGTCGATGATCACGACGGTCCGCGTCAGCACGAACAGCGCGTCGGGCGCGTCGACTCCGCGCCGCGGCGGCGACGGGAGATGCTCGATCGCTCGTACGACGTCGTAGCCGAAGTAGCCGATCGCGCCGCCCCAGAACGCGCCGAGCTCCGGGACGCGGACCGCGTCGAACTCGGTGATCAGGCGCTCGAGATCCGCGAGCGGATCATCGGTCTTTCGCGCAGCGTGCCAGCCCTTCGCCGCTGTCCAGTCTTCGGCGACGCCGTCGCGGAACCGCCACGCGGCGCGGGGCTCGGTGCCCATGAACGTGTATCGCGACCACGTCTCGCCGCCGGCCGGCGCGGACTCCAGGAGAAATGCAAACGGGCCATGCCGGAGCTTGGCGAACGCCGAGACGGGGGTATCGGTATCGAGCAGCAGCTCGCGCCACACGGGCACGAGGCCGCCGTGCGCGGCCAGCTCGCGAAATCGATCGAATGTCACGCGAGATCGCACCGCGCTTGTTGGCCGTTGGAGTGCCGGCGATATTCGAAAATCATGCTTCGAGCTCTCGCGGCTTTCAGTGCCGCGGTCGTGGTGGCTTCAGGGGCCGTCGCACTGGTCCCAAGCGCGACGGCGGCACAGACGTGGAACGACCCGCGAACTCGTGCCCTCGTCGAGCGCGCAACTGCCCGCCGCGCGGCCCAGCTGGCCGATACGGCGCTGGTGGACTACCAGGCAACCGCGCACGGTTACCTGACATTCCTTGCGCAGGTAGGCGAGGGTTTTCCCGAGCCGCCGAAGATCGTCAAAGCCGACGAGCTCGCGCTGGAAGTCTATTGGCGCTCGCCCGACCTCAGCAAGCAGCGGATCATCGGCCGCCGCGACACGCTGCTCCTGCCCACCGACATCAACTATCACCGCGATCACCTCGGGATCGTTCAGAACAACTTTCCCAACATCATCCGGCTCGGTGAGGGAGACGAGGTTCGTGACGTCCCGCACCCGCTCTCCAGGCAGGGGCTGGCGCAATACGACTATGTCATCAGCGACTCGCTGAAAATCCGACTACCCGACCGCGCGATCGACGTTCTCGAAGTGCGCGTGAAGCCGAAAGACGACCGCGCGCCTGCTGCCGTGGGCGCTGTGTACATCGATCGCGATCAGGCGACGGTCGTCCGGATGGCGTTCAGCTTCACGCGCGCGGCGCTCATCGACAAGCAGCTCGAAGACGTGTCGATCGTGCTGGAAAACTCCCTCATCGACAACCGGTTCTGGCTCCCTCGGCGCCAGGAGATCGAGATCCGTCGCACGGGATCGTGGCTCGACTACCCTGCACGCGGAATCATCCGTGGCCGCTGGGAGATCTGCTGCTATCAAGTGAACCGCGGTTTGATGCGCGCGCAGTTCGCTGGCCCGGAAATCGTTCAGGCCCCGATGTCCCAGCAGCGACAGTACGCATGGAAAGGGAAGATCCTCGACTCGCTGCCAGCCGATGTCAGAGTTGCGACCGACGACGATGTGCGGCGCGTTCAGGAGGAGGCACGTACGCTGGTCCGCGCCACCGCGCTCGCCCGCACACGCGAGACATCACTGAGCGCTCATGCGGTCTCGGATTTCGCTCGAGTCAATCGCGTCGAAGGGCTCGCGCTCGGACTCGGTGTGGGGCGGCGATTCGGCGACGGCTTTTCGTCGCGGCTTGCGGGCCGCTACGGTTTTTCGGATCACCAGGCGAAGGGCGAGCTCCTGGTGGGCTGGCAGCAGGCAAACGCGAGCGGGTTACAGTTGCGCGTGTTCCGGTCGTTCCACGATGCAGGTGACGAGCCGGAAACCTCGCTCCTGCGAAACACGATCGCCGCCCAGGAGTTCGGGAGCGACTATACCGACCCGTATGACTCCCGCGGCGGTTCGCTCACTGTCGATTTCGGGCGGCGGTTTGGAGGTCGCTGGCGGCTAACGGGTGGCTACGAGTGGCAGGATTCGCTGAGCGTCAATGCGACGCCGGCGTCGGGCCAATACGAGCCCACGATCGCCGCGTGGAAGCTCCATGGTCCTCGAGCGACCATTTCGTACGAGCGCCCAACCACGCTCACGTTTGGCGGATGGGAGGCGCGGGTCTCGTCTGAAGTCCGCGTGGCCCACGCCTCGGTCGAGGAGGGGGCAAACGGGGTCCAGGAAACGACTTTCGGCCGTGCATGGTTGGGAGTACAGGCCGAACGGCCATTTGGAGGTGTCAGGCTCGCCGCCAGGACCTCCGTTGCCTCGACCATCGGGTCTGACCTTCCACGACAGGAGTTCGTCTTTCTTGGAGGGCCAACCTCTGCCCCGGGCTACGAGTTTCACGAGCTCGTGGGCCGGTTCGGGGCGAGCCAGCGGGTGGAAGGCAGGTTCTCCATCCCCTTCGTTGCGCTGTCGCTCGGACGGTATGGAAACACGGGCAACAGGGCGACGCTCGCTCCGTTCGCACATGTCGCCTACGTCGCAATGGTCGATTCCTCGACACGGGCCGGCACGGGCAGGGGGGTGGGGTGGTATCCGTCGATCGGCGTGGGGCTTCTGACGGTGTTCGACCTGCTTCGATTCGATGTTGCGAAGGGATTACGTGACGGAAGGTGGGCCTTCTCCGTCGACGTCATTAGAGATTTCTGGTCGATTCTGTAGGAGTCGCGCGCCGGCGGACGAAACGGCTCGCGGAGCCGCATCACGCTAGAGCCGCAACTCAAAATGGCCCACCGTCCTGTGCGCGATGAATGGCTGCTCCCCACGCTCGAAGGCCTCATCGCGCGCGATGCATTCGAGCAGCTGAAGCAGCAGGAGACCGATAGCTACTGGGATGCCGCCGTCCGCGGCGGGTCCATCGGCGACGACGCGTTGCTCACCGCGCTCGCCTCGCGCTTCCGCATGAAGGTCGCGGAGCTCAGCACCGCAACGTCCCAGGCGCGCGAGCTCGTTCCAGAGTCGCTCGCGCGAAAATACCGCATCGTTCCGCTGGCTGCCTCGGAGTCGGCCCTCGACATCGCGACGGCCGATCCCCACGACCTGGACTGCGAGCGCACGCTCGCGTTCGCGACAGGGCGAACGGTCCGAATGCAGTTGGCATCGCCCACAGCGATCGCCACGCGCATCGACGAGCTCTATCAGCCAGAGAGTGCCGTCGAGAAGATTCTCGAGGGCGTCGCCGGGCGGTACGACGTCGATACGATCGCGGAAAAGTTCTCTGACGACGACTTCAACCTGTCGGCCGACCGGGCCTCGGAGCGCCCGGTCATTCGGCTCGTCGATCACATCATCGCCGAGGCCATCACGACGCGGGCGAGCGACATCCATCTCGAGCCGGAGGAAGGCGGCGTCGCGGTCCGGTACCGAATCGACGGCGTGCTGCGTGACACCATGATGCTTCCGCGGGCCGCGGGCCTGCCGCTCGTGTCACGCATCAAGATCATGGCGCAGATGGACATCGCCGATCGTCTTCGTCCTCAGGACGGGCGCGCGCGCGTGTCGGTCAACGGGAGTCGTGTCGACCTTCGCCTTTCCACGCTGCCCGCGTCCTATGGCGAGAAGGTCGTCATTCGTATCCTCGACACTCGGTCGACGGTTCTCTCGCTGGACGGCCTGGGGCTGTTGCCCGAGGAAGCGAAGCGGCTCAGCGATTTGGTGAGTCTTCGCGAGGGGATCGTGCTGGTCACCGGTCCAACAGGGTCCGGAAAGACGACGACCTTGTATTCGGCGCTGCGTCAGATTCAGCAGCGGGCGGTGAACATCGTGACCGTCGAGGATCCCGTGGAGTACAAGCTCCAGGGGATCGTCCAGGTGCAGGTGAACGAGAAAGCGGGGCTGAACTTCGCCAACGCGCTCCGGTCGATTCTGCGTCAGGACCCTGACGTCATTCTCATCGGTGAAGTTCGAGACAAGGAGACGGCCGGCATTGCCGTGCAAGCTTCGCTGACGGGCCACCTGGTACTGACGACGCTTCACACGATCGACGCATCGAGCTCGATCGCGCGCCTCGTGGACATCGGCGTCGAACCGTACAAGATCGCGGCTGCGCTCAAGGGTGTGGTCGCGCAGCGCCTGCTGCGGCGCCTGTGTCAGGCGTGTCGCCAGCAGTCGACGGATTCGGTGTCGGACCGCATGCGTCGCTGGCTGCCGGCGGGGATGACGCTGTACAAGGCCGTTGGCTGCCCCGAGTGCTCGCAGACCGGCTATCACGGACGCATGGCGGTGATGGAAGTGCTTACCGTGACCGGCAACATCGAGCGCGTCATCGCCAACGGCGAGATCGCCGACGTGATCGCCGAAACCGCGCGGGCGGACGGCATGAAGACGCTCTGGGAGTCCGGCATCGAGCACGTGCGTGCGGGCGAGACGTCGTTGGACGAGCTCCTGCGGGTCGTCGAACCGCCGGTGGAGGTGCCCGTTCGTCGGTCGCATCCGCCTCGCGACTCTGGCGCGGAGCCGGCGCGTACACGATCGGACGGCTCGACACGAAGCCCGTCGCACACGCCGTCGCGCGCCCCTGTCGTCAGACCGCCGACATCGCTGCCTGACGACGCGCTGCAGCTCCTCGATGACCTGTTCGACGAGACCTTCAGCGCGAAGAAGACGGTGCTGCTCGTGGAGGACGAGGAGCCGCTGCGCCACGTGCTGCGGGAGCTGCTGGAGCGCGAAGGGTTCACCGTGGTCGAGGCGTCCGACGGCGTCCAGGCGCTGGATGAGGTGGACAGGAGCGCGCCGGATGTCCTGGTGCTGGATCTGAATCTGCCGCGGCTGGACGGTTATGGTGTGTTGAACCATCTGCGCGCGCGGCCCTCGACGGCAAAGCTCCCCGTGATCGTGCTGACGGCGAAGGGGGACGAGGAGAACGAGGTGCGCGTGTTCGAGACTGGCGCGAACGATTTCCTGGCGAAGCCTTTCCGCCCGCGCGCGCTGAGCGCCAGACTGAGAGCACTGCTGAAGCTAAAAGCCTGACAGTTAGCGATCAGCCATCAGCCATCAGCTCAAACGGCGGCGCACTAGCGGTCCGCAGTTTGAGCTGATGGCTCATGGCTGATGGCTGATAGCTTTCAACAAATGACCGATATCCGAGTTGGAGTGGTCGACGTGTACGTGATTCGCCCGTACCGCGCCGATTGGCTCGTGCTTTCGCTCCAGCGGTCGAGTGGGACGCGATGTCCGGGCTCATGGGAGACCGTCCACGGTCGGATCGAGCCCGATGAACGGCCGGAACAGGCGGCGGTTCGCGAGGTGCGTGAGGAGACTGGGCTGGAGCTCGACCGGCTCTATAACGTCACCTGCCAGCCGTTCTATCTGCACACGCTCGGTGTCGTCGAGATGGCCGTCGTCTTTGCGGCGTTCGTGACGGAACGCGCCGACGTTAGGCTGGGGGCCGAGCACCAGCGGTTCGAGTGGCTCTCCATGACCGACGCGGCAGCCCGGTTCACTTGGCCCCGCGAGCGCGAGGCGCTGGAGCACATCAGGATCCTGCTGGGCACCGGCGACGCGGGCCCGGCTGAGGACGTGCTGCGCGTGGTCTAGGGGCGCGTCTCCGAGCCTGGCTTGACGCTCGTCAGCTTCGTGGCCTCCGGTGGCGCGTTAGGCTTCACGCGCACGCTCTTGGCCGGAATCCCGACATACACGTGATACCCGCGCACGTCCTTCGTCGCGACCGCCATTGCGCCGACCATCCCCTGCTCGGCGACGTGGACCCCAGCCAGCACCGTCGCGTGATAGGTGATGCGCACGCCGTCGTCGAGCACCGTGACCGCGTCGGTCACATCGCGCTGATCCACGATGCTGTGCGTATGGCTGTAGATGTTGGCGTAGTCGCTGATCGACACGTTGTTCCCCATGACGATCCCGCCGCGGTCATCGAGCAGCACGTGTCGGTGGACGACGACGTTGTCACCGGCCTCGATGTTGTAGCCGAAGGAGAATTCGACGTGCTGAAACGCTTTGAAGTTCGCGCCGACGCGCTTGAAAATGTGCGGTGCGAGCACTCGCCGGAGCTTGACGCCGAGGTCCACGTTCTGGCCGCCGATGGGCAGCCGGTCGAACGAATACCATAGCCATAGCAGCGGTTTCACGCGCTGAAATTTCTCCGCGTCACACTCGGCGTAATACTCCGGCTCGAGCGTCACGTTGCGCGGGTCCAGGGCGCCCAGGGCGAGCCGTGTGGCGAGCGGGAGCGACGAATCCTCCACCGCCGTTTCCCAGTTCGACGCGTAGTCAGGATACGCGAGCTCGGCCAGCGTTCGCCGACAGAGGAGCGCACGGTCACAGAGCGGATCGGACAACGCCGCCCCAAGCTGCTCGAGCCAGGCATCGGCGAGCTTGGCGTTGTCGCATGGAGGCAGCGATCGGAGAGGACGCAAAACCATGGCGGGTGAAAGAATGCGAGAGTGGGAGAAGCCTAACGTTCAGCGACCGGGCAAGATCAGGGCGCGCGGCGCGCCGCCGCCCGGCTCTTGACCAGGGCGCGCTCGCGCTCGATCTGGGGAAGCATCTGCCCCCAGGAGTCGTTGCGCGCCGTTTCGTACGAAACCGTGAGTGGCTGCTGCACGTCGAGCTGACCGTCAAATACGTACAACCCATCCTGTCGGCCATTCTGCCGGAGCCGTTGCTCCCCGAACCCGGGCGTGATGGGCAGAATATCGAGCGGTCGAAAGTCGCGCCCGACGTTCGTGATGATGAACTCGCGAGGACTGAATCTGGTTTCCCCTTGCTCGACGGCGAAAAACGAGACGTACCAGAGACTGAGCTCGCGCACCGCGTTGCGCCGCGCAACGGCGGCGATCGCTTCGGATTTGCTCCGCTTGAGCTCCGACAGGGCTCGGTATGAGTCCGGCGACAGCAGCCGGATGATCGACTCGTCCAGCGGCGTGGCCCGGACCTGCAGGTTGGAGATCGTGAGCCGCAGCGAGATGTCATCCTGGCGAAGCGTTCCAAAGCCCGGCGGCGGGAGACCTGGCACCGTATCGGCCACTGGGCGCCGTGCTCCCGCCGAGGTGTCGGTCGCGGCGGTTGCACGTGGCGAGGCCGTGGTCGAGGCCGGCGGTGCCGAGGACGCACACGCCACGGTACAAACGAGCGACGCCACCACTAATGCGCGGCGATCCGGCGCCGTATGCGCGATGGTCATGGGACGTGAGGGGTTGTACCCGCCTCCGGCTCCGTGAGGGCAACGATCGCCGCCGCCAGCGCGTCACGCCCCAATCCAGTGTGTGCGCTGAACGGGATCACCTGATCGGCATCAAGCCCTAACGACGCGGTCAGCTCGTCAATACGAGCCGCCTTCGCTGTCGGCGAGAGCTTGTCGACCTTCGTAATGGCGACGATGGTAGGCGTGCCGAGATCGCTCAGAAAATCGAGCATCTGAAGGTCGTCGTCACTCGGGTCTCGGCGAACGTCGATGAGCTGGACGACGCCGCGAAGGTTGCTCGAGCGACGCAGGTAGGCTTCGATGAGCGGCCGCCATTCCGCGCGCCGCTCTTTCGAGATCCTGGCATAGCCGTACCCCGGAAGGTCGACGAGCACGAACCGCCGGTTTACTTCGAAGAAGTTGATCTCGCGTGTGCGTCCCGGCGTGCGGCTCACGCGCGCGAACGCCTTGCGGCGCACCAGTTGGTTGAGGAGCGAGGACTTTCCGACGTTCGACCGTCCCGCAAACGCGATCTCGGGGAGCGCGCTATCGGGACGCCAGCCGTCGACCGTTGCCATCGGCCCGAGAAAGCGCAGGTCCCGAATCACGAGCGGGTCGGCCCCCGTGTCGGACGCCATCAGTGTGTGATCGGTGGCGACACGCTGACGTTCGGAGCGGTGATCGGGATGTCGGGAGCGGTCGCGGCCACGCCCGGGATCACCAGCGCCATGACCTCATCCATCGTGCGAACGGGGTGGAACTGAACCGCGGCCCGGACTTCGTCCGGCAGCTCCTCGAGCTCGCGCGCGTTCCCGAACGGGATGATGACGTGCGCGATGCCATTACGGTGCGCCGCGACCGACTTCTCCTTGAGGCCCCCAATGGGCAGGACACGGCCGCGCAGCGTGATCTCGCCCGTCATGGCCGTGTTCCCACGGACGGGGCGACCCGTCAGGGCGCTGATCACCGCCGTCGCGATGGCGATGCCTGCCGACGGGCCATCCTTCGGCGTCGCGCCATCGGGGATATGCACGTGGAGGTCGCGGCTCCGATGAAAGTCCCGATCGATTCCCAGGGCGGCCGCGCGCGAGCGCGCATAGCTCAGTGCGGCGCTCGCCGACTCCTTCATGACGTCGCCTAACGTTCCCGTGAGCTGCACCTTGCCGCGACCGCGCACCACTGCCACCTCGATCTCGAGCGTCTCGCCGCCCACCGACGTGTAGGCGAGCCCCGTCGCCACGCCCACCTTGTCCTCGAGGGACATGTCGGCCGGGTCGTACGGCGCCACACCCAGCAATGCGCGGAGATCGTCCGACGCCACCGTCTGGATCCCGGTCGTGGCCTCGGTGGGATGTGCGACGACCTCGGCGGCGCTCGTCTCAGCGGGCTTTTTGGCCCGCGAACGTTTCGCCGGTGCCGCCGTCGATGGCTCGGCCGCCGGGCGCTCGTTAGGCTCTGCCGCGCCGGCTGCCGGGACGCTGGGTTCCGCCCGCCGGCGAGCCAGCTTGCGGCCGATGCGAGCGATGCGGCGTTCGAGGTCCCTCACGCCGGCCTCGCGCGTGTAGCGATGGATGATGTCTGATACGGTCGCCTGGTCGAACGTGACCGACGCCGGGTCGATCCCGTTCTGGCGCAGCTGCTTCGGGATGAGGAACTGCCGCGCGATCGCCTGCTTCTCGAGATCCAGGTAGCCGGGCAGTCGGATGATCTCCATCCGGTCCCGCAGCGGCTCCGGTATCGTCGACAGCGAGTTCGCCGTCGTGATGAACAGCACGTGCGACAGGTCGTAATCGACCTCGAGGTAGTGGTCGCTGAAGTTGCGATTCTGTTCCGGGTCCAGGACCTCGAGGAGTGCCGATGCCGGGTCGCCGCGATAGTCCTGCCCAAGCTTGTCGATCTCGTCGAGCAGGACCACGGGGTTTACCACCTCCGCGCGACGCATGGCCTGGATGACCCGCCCGGGCATCGAGCCGATGTACGTGCGGCGGTGACCACGGATCTCCGCTTCGTCGCGCACGCCGCCTAACGACATGCGCGCGAACCGCCGTCCGAGCGCCCGGGCCACCGAGCGCCCGAGCGATGTCTTCCCGACGCCCGGCGGCCCGACGAGGCAGAGAATGGGCCCCTCGAGCTTGCCGACCAGCGACAGCACCGCGATGTAGTCCAGAATCCGTTCCTTCACCTCGACCAGGCCGTAATGATCCTCGTCGAGGATCACACGAGCCTTGGCCACGTCGAGCGCGTCGTCGGTTCGCTCGGTCCACGGCAGCGCGAGCACCCAGTCGACGAAGTTCCGCGCGACCGTCGCCTCGGGCGACAGCGGTGACATGCGACGCAGCTTTCGAAGCTCCCGATGGGCTCTCGCCTTGACGACGTCCGGCAGCCCCTTCTTCTCGATGGCGGCCTCGAGGTCGCCGAAGTCATCGTCCTCCTGACCAAGCTCCCGATGAATCGCCTTGAGCTGCTCCTGCAGGTAGAACTCGCGCTGGTTCTGAAACAGTGAACCGCGAACGTCGTCCTCGATCTTCCGCTCGAGCCGAAGGATCTCGATCTCGGCGGCGAGCAGCTGTGCCAGCTGCGAGAGCAGGGCAGGGAGCGTCGACGCCTCGAGCAGCGTCTGCCTAACGTCGTGCCGAACGGCGAGGTGCGCGGCCACCGCGCATGCCTGGCGCTCCTCGGACGCGGTCGCCTGCACGAGCGTGACGACCTCCGCCGGAATCCGCCGGTGAAGCGACACGTACTCCTCGAACAACGAGAGCACGCGCCGACCCAGCGCCGACTGATCCACGGGCTCCGACTCGTCCACGAACGGTTCGGGGGCGATCGTCGCCCGCAGCGTACCGGCTGACGTCGCGTATCGCGTCACGCGCGCTCGCGCGATGCCCTCGACGAGAATCTTGGTCGTGCCGTTCGGCAGCCGAACCACCTGCATCAGCCGGGCGACCACGCCGATCCGGAACAGGTCAGCGGCGGCCGGGTCCTGCTGATCGGCGTTCCGCTGGGCGACGAGGAGAACGACGTTCCCGTCGTTGGCTGCCGCATCGACGGCGGCGAGAGACTGCGAGCGCCCGATAATGAGCGGCATGACGACGTACGGAAACAGCACGACATCACGGAGCGGCAGTACCGGCAAGCGTTCCGGCACCTGGAAGCGCTCGGTATCGCGGGTAAGGATCAGAGACATGGCAGAAACTTACCCGCCAACTGGGGACTAGGGACTGGGGACTAGGGACTCCGCTCGGACGCCCCACAACGCGAATAGGCCTCCGCTTGCACTCAAGGTTCAGTGCGCGCGGAGGCCTAATTGCCTAGAGGGACATCCCAGCCGAGTCCCCAGTCCCTAGTCGCCAGTCCCCACTAGGCTTCCTTCTTCTGTCGTTTCGGCGAGATCTCGAGAAGCGGCGGAGTGCCCTGGGTGACGCACGGCTCGGTCACCTTTACCTCGACCACGTCCTCCCGGCTGGGCAGCTCGAACATCACATCCATGAGGATCTCCTCGAGGATCGCCCGCAGGCCGCGAGCGCCAGTGCCGCGCTTGAGCGCCTTCTGCGCGATCGCGCGTAACGCGCTCTCCTCGAACCCGATCTTCACTTCCTCGAGCTCGAACAGCTTCGTGTACTGCTTCGTGAGCGCGTTCTTGGGCTCCTTGAGGATCTTCACGAGCGCATCCTCGTCGAGCGCCTCGAGCGGCACACAGACCGGCAGTCGGCCGACCAGCTCAGGAATCAAGCCGTAGCGAAGCAGGTCATCAGGCTCGACCTCGGCGAAGGGGTTCTTCGCTATCTGCTTTGCCTTCCCGCTCTTCACCTCTTCCTGGGTGAAACCGATCTGCTTTCTCCCGACGCGCGACTCGATGATCTTTTCGAGGCCATCGAACGCGCCGCCGCAGATGAACAGGATGTCCTTCGTGTTGATCTGGATGTATTCCTGCTGCGGATGCTTGCGACCACCTTGTGGCGGCACCGAAGCGACCGTGCCCTCGAGGATCTTGAGGAGCGCCTGTTGCACGCCCTCGCCGGAGACGTCCCGCGTTATGCTCGGGTTCTCGGATTTACGGGCGATCTTGTCGATCTCGTCGATGTATACGATTCCACGCTCGCACTCGGCGACGTTGAAATCGCCCGCCTGCAGCAGCCTGACGAGAATGTTCTCGACATCTTCGCCGACGTAGCCCGCTTCGGTCAGCGTCGTGGCATCCGCGATGGTGAACGGGACATCGAGGATGCGAGCGAGCGTCTGGGCGAGCAGCGTCTTGCCGACCCCCGTGGGTCCGATGAGCAGGATGTTCGACTTGTCGAGCTCGACATCGTCGTCACGAGCGGACGCGGAGTTGATGCGCTTGTAGTGATTGTAGACCGCCACCGACAGCGCCTTCTTCGCGTGCTCCTGCCCGATCACGTACTGGTCGAGGACGTCCTTGATCTCGTGCGGCGACGGGACCTGGGTAATTGCCTCGGCTACCTCGCGCTCTTCGTCCTCGGCGAGAATCTCGTTGCAGAGGGCGATGCACTCGTTGCAAATGTAGACCGAGGGACCGGAAATGAACTTCCGGACCGAGTCTTTCGATTTGCCGCAGAACGAGCAGCGGAGGTGTTTATCGTGGGACATGGCGGTCCGTGATGCGGGGTACCCACGCCGCTCCGGCGGGGGTGCTCGGGATAGCTAATAGACGTCCCCTTACGGGGTCAAGCAAAATCAGAGGCGTCGCTTGTGAAATCGTTCACGAGGCGACGCCCCTTCACATCACAAAGTCATCGACGGCTGCTTCGAGGGCTCAACGAGCTCGCCGCGCTGCGCGATCACGTGATCCACAATGCCATAGGCCTTGGCTTCCTCGGCGGACATGAATCGGTCACGATCGATGTCGCGCTCGATCTGCTCCACGGGTCGACCGGTGTGCTTGGCCATGAGCTCGTTCATCTTGCCGCGAAGGTAGATGATCTCCTTCGCCTGAATCTCGATGTCTGCCGCGGTGCCCTGCGCACCGCCCGACGGCTGGTGAATCATGATCCGCGAGTGCGGTAGCGCCGAGCGCTTGCCGTTTCGTCCCGCCGCGAGGAGGAATGCGCCCATGCTCGCCGCCAGGCCCATGCAAATTGTGTTCACCGGCGACTTCATCCACTGCATCGTGTCGTAGATCGCGAGACCCGCCGACACGCTCCCGCCGGGCGAATTGACGTACAGATGAATGTCGCGCTCCGCATTGTCTGCCTCGAGGAACAGCAGCTGGGCGATCACGATGTTGGCGACGTCATCGTTGATCGGCGTCCCGAGGAAGATGATGCGGTCCATGAGGAGCCGCGAGAAAATGTCGTACGTGCGCTCGCCTCGACTCGAACGCTCGATGACGTACGGAGGATAGATCGTCGGCATATAAGGCTTCCCTGACGGTGAAAGATCTACTCGAAAACTAGCCGTTCGTCTCGACCGTGTTTCGCTCGAGGAGCCACTTGAACACCTTGTCCTCGGTGATCGAGCGCTCCAGTTCCTTGAGTCGTCCCGCTTTCTGCAGCGACGCGTAGAGCTGGCCCGGATCGCCGCCGCGCTTCGCGGCAGTCTCCGCGATGCGGTCATCCAGATCCGCCTCCGTCGCCGTTAGGCTCTCTCGCTCGGCGACCGTATCGATGACGAGATCACGCCGCACCTGCCGCTCAGCCATCGGACGGAATTCCGTTGCGAACCGGTCCTTCTCGCCTTCCGGGATCTGATAGGCATTCGCGTACGCGTCCACGAGCTGTGCGACCCAGCTTGGTGGAATGTCGAACTGGTTGGCGCCAATGATGTCGTCGAGCAGTCGCTGGCGGACCTCGGACTCCGTCTCTCGCTGGGCGTTCGCTTCGAGATCGTCGCGCACGGCCTTGCGCAGCGCGTCGATCGAATCGAAGTCGCCGACTTCGCGCGCGAACGCGTCGTCGAGCTCTGGAAGCGTCTTCCGCTTCACGTCCTGAACGGTGACGCGAACCTTCTTGGTCTTCGAGCGCTGCGCTTCATCGGGGAAGTCTTCCGGCCATTTCACGGGCCGCTCGACCGTCTGTCCCGGCTGCGCTTCCATGATCAGCTCTTCGATGCCGGGAATCGCCTGGCCGGCTCCGAGGACGAGTGGATACTGTTTGCCCTCCGGCATGGCGCCGGTTTCGTCCGCGGTTGCCAGCACGACCGTCACCATGTCACCGGGCGCTGGCTTGTCCTCGACCGGTGTCCACGTCGCGCGCTGGTCGCGCACCTGATCCACCTGCTCGCGAACCTGCTCGTCGGTCACGTGTCGCTCGGTGCGCTGGACGCGGAATCCCTGTATGCGTTGCAGCGCGATCTCCGGACGGACTTCGAGGTGAAGCTCGAACGTGAGCGGCTCGTTCTCGCCGAACTTCACGTCGTGCACGTGCGGTTGCGATGCAAGCTTCAACTGCTCGCGCTCCACGACCTCCTTGTAGGCCTCCTGTACGAGGCTCTCGAGCGTTTCCTGTCGGATGGCATCCGCGAACTTCTTCTTGACCATCGCCGGCGGGGCCTTGCCCGGACGGAAGCCCGGCAGCCGGACGCTGCTCGCGTAGCGGCGCGCGGCTTTGTCCTCGGCGTCACGCACTGTCTCGACCGGCACCGAGATCTGAAGGAGGCGCTCGACCCCGTCGGTCTTTTTCGGAGTGATCTCGATGTTCATCACAGGTACGAGGGAAGTAACGTGTCCAGGCGGCTCGGCGGCGTCAGCGCTCGGACGGCGCCGTTCGGGGTCACCCGGTGACCGCCGCTGGAGCGGAAACCTAACCCACCGTCCGGAGCGCACCAACCCGAGCATCCGCCCGCCTGGGACGCCGTTCGTCGATCGGGTGAGGTGGTTTCACTCGAACCGGCTTCCCAAGCCGGTTCAGTGTCTCTAGAGTGATGCAGACTCCAACAAGGGTTTGTCGATGCGGGCGGACATCATCGAGGCGGCCAAAAAGGCGTACGCAAGCTCCGGCGATGCGATCACACTCGGATCCGTCCTCGCCGACGGCGAGTGCGATCCGGAGCCCGTCGTCCGGATTCCGCTCGCGATGCTCAACCGGCATGGGCTGATTGCCGGTGCAACCGGGACCGGCAAAACGCGAACGTTGCAGCTCGTTGCCGAGCAGCTGTCGCGTGCCGGCGTGCCCGTCTTTCTCTCCGACGTGAAGGGGGACCTGTCCGGCGTGGGCACGGCCGGGACGCCTAACGATCGGATCACACAGCGGGCGAACGATACCGGCTTCGCCTGGAGCCCGAGCGCGTTCCCGGTCGAGTTTCTGAGCCTCACTGGGAAAAGCGGCGCCCAGTTGCGTGCGACGGTGTCGGCGTTCGGCCCACTTCTCCTCTCGAAGGTGCTCGGCCTGAACGACACGCAGACGAGCGTGCTCACGCTCGTGTTCAAGTATTGCGATGACAAGGGTCTGCTGCTGCTCGATTTTTCCGATCTGCGCGCCGTCCTCCAGTATCTCGCCGGCGATGGCGCCGCGGAGCTCAAGGACTACGGCGGAATGTCCAAGCAGACAGTGGGGGTGCTGCTCAGAGAGATGGTGGAGCTTCAGCAACAGGGGGCGGAGGCGTTTTTCGGGGAACCGGAGTTCAACATCGAAGACCTGATGCAGACGGAGCGAGACGGCCGTGGTCTCGTCAGCGTTCTCGAGCTGAGCGACGTGCAAGACAAGCCGGCACTCTTCTCCACGTTCATGCTCTGGCTGCTCGCGTCGCTCTACAACCACCTTCCCGAGGTCGGGGACGTCGACAAGCCCAAGCTCGTGTTCTTCTTCGATGAAGCCCACCTCCTGTTCGACAATGCGAGCAAGGCGCTGCTCGACGAGGTCGAGAAGGTCGTGCGGCTCATTCGGTCCAAGGGCGTCGGGATCTTCTTCATCACCCAGAGCCCCAAGGACATCCCTGCCGATGTGCTCGGCCAGCTCGGGAATCGCGTGCAGCACGCACTCCGCGCCTTCACTGCCGATGACGACAAGGCACTGAAGGCGGCCGCCCGGACGTTCCCGAAAACGCCGTTCTACGACATCGAGGAGACGCTCACGACGTTAGGCATCGGTGACGCGTTCGTGACCGTCCTCGCGCCTAACGGCGCTCCGACGCCGCCGTTCGCCACGCGGCTCATTCCTCCCGCTGCGCGAATGGGCCCGCTCACCGACGCCGAGATGGCGCAGCGGCTCTCGTCATCGGCGCAGGTGAAGGAGTACGCGGCCGCGATCGACCGCGAGAGCGCACGAGAGATGCTGGCGAAGCGCGTGGCCCCCGCCGCGCAGCCGGCCGGCGCGCCCGACGGCGCGAGCCCAGCGGCGGGTCCCGCGGCGCCAGCGCGATCGGGTGGCCGCGCGCCAAAGCCGGAGCCATCGACGTTCGAGAAGGTCATGAACTCGCCACTCACTCGCACGGTGGCGGGCGTCGTGGCGCGTGGGATCATGGGGGCGCTTCTGCCGCGCCGGAGCAGCTCGACGAGAAGCAAGCGAAGCGTCTGGTAGCGCAATCGCACTACAGTCTGCGCGGCCTGCGATCCCCGACGAATGCGAAAGGGGGGACTCGAACCCCCACGGGTTTCCCCACTGGATCCTAAGTCCAGCGCGTCTACCAATTCCGCCACTTCCGCAAAAAACGAAGACGGGGCGATCGCTGCGATCGCCCCGTCTCATCGATCGGCTCGGATAATCTAACTATTTCTCGCTGCCGACCCGGATGTTCACGACTCGCGTCGCAGCACCCTGCACGCCCGGATTGAACACCTGGAGGCTCACGATGTCGCCATCCTTCGCGCGCGACAGCACCCCCTGGAGGTCCTCAACCGAGTGGACTTCCTTGCGCGGCGTGGGGAAGAGAATCGCGGTGATGACGTCGTCCTTGAATAGCCGTCCCCGGGCCGGGCCGGCCGCGTCGATATCCACGACCTGAACCCCGTCACGGTTGTTGCCGGAACGCATCGCGCTCCGGACCTCGGACGACAGCGGTTCCACCTTCACGCCAATCTTGTCGTAGGTGACGCTGCCATTGGGGTTCGCATTGTCATCGTCATTGTCGCGCGACGCGACGGTCGCGTTACTCGGCGCCTCGGCCAGCTTCACCTTGAACGTCTTCTTCGTGCCGTACCGCATGACATCCACGGTGACAGTCTCACCCGGCTCGTGCCCACGAATGATTCGCTGCAGCGTGCTCACGCGATCGATCGGCTTGCCGTCAGCAGCGACGATGACATCACCAGCCTCGAGACCAGCCGCCCGCGCCGGGCTGTTGTCGTCACTGTAACCACCAACGAGCACGCCTGCGATGTCTTTGAGCCCTGCGACGCTGGCATCCTCTGGACTGACAGGCGAGATCTGCACGCCGATCACGGCCCGACGCACGCGGCCATGCTCGACGATGTCATCCATCACCTGCTTGGCAAGCGTGATTGGAATGGCAAACCCGTAGCCGGAGTAGTACCCGGTCTGGCTCGCGATCGCGCTGTTGATGCCGATCACTTCGCCGCGGGAGTTGACGAGCGGCCCACCGGAGTTCCCCGGGTTGATGGCCGCGTCGGTCTGAATGAAGTCGGTGATCGCGTAGGCGTCACGGTTGAGCCCTTGAAGCTCCGTACTGCCGCGCCCTTTCGCGCTCACGATTCCCGCGGTGACCGTGAAGTCGAGGCCAAGCGGGTTGCCGATCGCGAGGACCCACTCACCAACGCGCGCGGACTCGTCGTTGCCAAGCGTCGCGGTGGGCAGATCCTTGCCTTCGATCTTGATGACCGCGACGTCGGTCGTCGGATCGCGGCCCACGACCTTCGCTTTGAACACGCGGTGATCGGTGAGCGTCACGTTCAGCCGATCGAAGTCCTCGACGACGTGGTTGTTGGTGAGGATGTAGCCGTCTTTGCTGACGATGAAGCCGGAGCCGCTCGCTTCGGCGGGAGCGGATCGCGGATCGAACTTCTGGAAGAAGTCCTCGAGGCCTGGCGGGCCGTTGCGGCGCGGTGAGCGCTGAACGCTCTGCTTCGCATCCCGCTCTGCCTGGATCGAAACGACGGCAGGCGTCACGTGCTCGGCGATCGAGACGAACGCATTGCTCGCGTCGGCGATTGGCTTGACTTCCTGGACTGTTGGCTTCGCGGAGGTGCCACGCGACTGCGCGTAGCCGAAACGGGTGAGATCGAATCCGGACGCGAAGACGATACCGCTGGCGAAGGCGATCGCCACGGCCGCACCGAATCGCGCGCGTGCGAGTGTACGAGACGACATAGCTCTGTGTCCTTGCTTGGACTTTATCGAATGTATGGACGCTACACGTCCGCCGTCGAGCAATTATGCCACGGAAAAGCGTGCCGCGGCGGGGTTCCTTTCGTAGGACACCGACAGGTGTCGAAGAGTTTCCGGTTCATCTGCGATGCTGACGGGGCCGGCAAACCGCCCGGCCCCGCGCACTTCCTCTCTGTGGACCTTCGTGCACGTCCAGTGGTCACCTGTAAGCTGGACGCCGAAGCTGAACCGTCGCTAACGCTACTTCTTGCCCTCGTCGACAATCTCGTAGTCGGCTTCGACGACATCGTCGGGCTTCTGTGAGGAAGTCGCGCCCGCGGGCTCGCCAGGCTGCGGCTCGCCTCCCGGCGGTGGCGAGGACTGCTGCTGCGCGTAGAAGGAGCGACCGGCCTCCTGGAATGCGGAGGCCAACTCCTCCTGCGCCGAGCGGATCTCGCCCATGTCATCGCCGCGCAGCGCCTTTCGTGCGCGCTCCACCGCGTTGTCGAGGCGAGTCTTCAGATCGGCAGGCAGCCTGTCCGCCCACTCCTTCGAGTTCTTCTCGACCTCGTAGGTGAGGCTGTCGAGCCGGTTTCGAACGTCGATCTCCTCACGGCGCTGTTTGTCGGCCTGCGCGTTTTTCTCGGCGTCGTCGACCATGCGCTTGATCTCGGCGTCGGAGAGACCGCTCGACGCCTCGACACGGATCTTCTGCTCCTTGCCGGTGGCCTTGTCGCGCGCCGTCACGTGCAGGATGCCGTTCGCATCGATGTCGAAGGTGACTTCGACCTGCGGCATGCCGCGCGGAGCGGGCGGAATTCCGGTGAGCTGGAATTTCCCGATCGTCTTGTTGTACACGGCGAGCTCACGCTCTCCCTGGAGCACATGGATCTCGACCGTCGTCTGGTTATCGTCGGCCGTCGAGAACGTCTCGCTCTTTTTCGTCGGGATCGTCGTGTTGCGCGGGATGAGCACCGTGGTTACGCCGCCCAGCGTCTCGATGCCGAGAGAGAGCGGGGTGACGTCGAGCAGCAGCACGTCCTTCTGCTCACCGGTGAGGACCGCGCCCTGAACCGCGGCGCCGATGGCTACGACCTCGTCCGGGTTCACGCCCTTGTTCGGCTCCTTTCCGAAGAAGTCCTTCACGATCTGCTGCACCTTCGGAATGCGAGTCGAGCCACCGACCAGCAGGACCTCATCGATGTCCTTCGGATCGATGCCAGCGTCCTTGAGTGCCTGCTTCATTGGCGGGATCGTGCGCTGGATGAGGTCGTCCACCAACTGCTCGAATTTCGCGCGGGTGAGCGTGTAGTTGAGGTGTTTGGGGCCTGACTGATCGGCCGTGATGAACGGCAGGTTGATGTCCGTCTGTTGCGTGGACGAGAGCTCCATCTTGGCCTTCTCGCCGGCTTCCTTCAGGCGCTGGAGCGCCATCGGATCCTTCGAGAGGTCGATACCCTGGTCGCGCTTGAACTCGCTTACGAGCCAGTCGATCACGCGCTGGTCGAAGTCGTCGCCGCCCAGGTGCGTGTCGCCGTTCGTGGATTTCACCTCGAACTGACGGGAGCCATCGACATCATAAAGCTCTAGAACTGAGATGTCGTAAGTGCCTCCGCCAAGGTCGAATACGGCAACCTTCTCATCCTTTTTCTTATCGAGGCCGTAAGCGAGGGCGGCCGCCGTGGGCTCGTTGATGATTCGGAGCACGTCTAGCCCGGCGATCTTGCCCGCGTCCTTGGTGGCCTGACGCTGCGAGTCGTTGAAGTAGGCGGGAACAGTGACCACCGCCTTCGAGACCGAGTGCCCGAGGTAGTCCTCGGCGGTCTGCTTCATCTTCTGGAGGATCATCGCCGAGATCTCGGGCGGCGTATATCGCTTGCCCTGTACCTCGACCGTAGCGACGTCGTTACCTCCCGACACGACCTTGTACGGGACGCGTTTGATCTCGTCGCTGACCTCGCTGATCTTGCGACCCATGAACCGCTTGATCGAGAAGACCGTGTTCTGCGGATTCGTGACTGCCTGACGCTTCGCGATCTGACCCACCAGGCGTTCGCCGTCCTTCGTGAACCCAACCACCGATGGCGTCGTTCTTCCACCTTCGGAGTTGGGAATCACGACGGGGTCGCCGCCCTCCATCACGGAGACGACCGAGTTCGTGGTGCCCAGATCGATGCCAATTACCTTATCTGCCATTGCGCCCTCGCAGGGAGAAAAAAGATCGAAGTCGAGCTGAAGCGTCTGATTCGACCGACACGCGCTCGCTCGCAACGTGGTCCGGTGGGTGGCAAGGTCAGGGCCGGGCCGTTACGTCAGTTTGGCAGATTTCGGCGGCGCGATCCCGAGCATCGGATCGCCAGTGGCAGTCGATTGCGTCCTACTAACGCGTCAGCACCTCACCTCTCGCGACGCCAATGATCCCGATCAGCGACGAAAACCCGACGCTTCGCACTCCGGTCATGACCTACCTGTTGCTCGCGCTCATGCTCGCGACATGGGTGGTTGTCGAGGGCGCCGGGACGAACGCCACGCAGCTCGCCGCGGCGGTGTGCAACTACGGGCTGGTGCCTGCCGAACTCACGCACGGGCGCCCCGTTGGGTTCTCGATCCCCATCGGTCCGAACCTCGCCTGCCAGATCGACGACAGCGCGATCAACGTCCTGACGCCGCTCCTCTCGATGTTTCTGCACGGGAGCTGGGGACATCTCCTAGGCAACGCAATCTACTTCTGGGTGTTCGGCAACAACGTCGAAGACAGCATGGGGCGTTTCCGCTTTCTGGTGTTCTATCTGGTTTGTGGGCTCGCCGCGGCGGCGACGCACGTGATGGTGGACCCAAGGTCTCCGGTCCCAACTGTCGGCGCGTCCGGCGCGATCTCCGGCATTCTCGGCGCGTATCTCGTACTTTACCCACGCGTCCGCGTTAGGTATTTCGTCTTCCTGTTCTTCGTGCGGTTTCCCGCCTGGGTGGCGCTCCTGTGGTGGTTCGCGACCCAGGTGCTGACGGGGTTACCTCAGCTCAACCAGGTGGACCCGGAGGTGTCCGGGGGCGTGGCGGTTTGGGCGCACGTCGGCGGATTCGTCGCTGGGGTGCTGCTCGTGAAGCTGTTCGAGAATCGCTCGCTCGTGTCGCGGCGCACAATGGTGTCGGATGCTCGCGGGGTATGGCAGTAGCGACGCGAGTCGCCGGGAACCGCGCGTTGCGGCTCCCCCTCGCCGTCCTATGTTTCCACGCGTGCAGATAGCTCGCGTCATCGGTCGCGTCGTCTCGACGGTCAAGCAGGACACGCTGGCCGCCGTCACCCTGCAGTGGATCCAGCCAATCACCACGGCGGGAGCCGACGTGGGCAAGGCGCTAGTCGCCGTCGATCGGGTCGGCGTTGGGCCGGGCGAAGTCATCTACTTCATAACGTCTCGTGAGGCCGCGCTGACGCTCGACAATCCGTTCGCGGCGGTCGACGCGGGGATCGTGGGAAAGGTGGACTGGGTCGACATTGGCGGCCGCCAGGTGCTGCGCGCCGATGACATCGATGGGAACACCGCCGCGGGCGAGCCCGCGGCGATCTGAGAGGAAAAGCGTGTATCTCGCGCGTGTTATTGGCGACGTCGTCTCCACCCACCGTCACGAACACCTCGGTCAGAAGAAGCTGCTACTCGTCCGCCGGCTCGATCTCGAGGATCGGGAAGAAGGCGCCGAGGTCATAGCGCTCGATGTGATTGGAGTTGGCGTGGGCGAAAAAGTGCTCGTGGTGCAGGAGGGCAACGCGGCGCGGTCGCTGTTCAAGGACCCGAACATCCCGGCGCAGGCCGTCGTCGTCGGCGTCGTCGATCGCGTGGACGTCGACCGTCAATGAGCTCCGACATGGATCTCGACGCCCTTGCAGCGCGCATCGCGCGCGAGCTGTCCCGCGCTGATCAGGTCGGGAATCGGGAATCGGCGGGAGCCCAGCGAAGCTGGGCAGATGGGAATCGGGAATCGACCGGCGGGACCACCGGAGGGCGGGGGCTTGCCACCGCGGATAATTCGCCGGGCGTCCGGTACGTTCGCGAGAACGCGCGAATCGCAGAGTTCATCGACCACACGCTGCTCAAGGCCGAGACGACGCGTGCGGACATCGACCAGCTCTGCTCGGAGGCGCTCGAGCACGAGTTCGCCGCGGTGTGTGTCAACCCGGTGTGGGTGCCGCGCTGCGCCGAGCGGCTCCAGGGGAGCCGGGTTGCCGTGGCGACCGTGGTCGGCTTCCCGTTAGGCGCCAACCAGTCCGAGGTCAAGGCCGCGGAAGCATCGCTGGCGATCCGACAGGGTGCGAGTGAGATCGACATGGTTGCCGCCGTGGGCCATATCAAGGGCGGTGACTGGAATCATGTCGCGGACGACATCGCCGCCGTGGTGCGGGCGGCAGCGGGACGTCTCGTGAAGGTCATCATCGAGTCGGCGCATCTCACGCCGGTGGAGATCATCAAGGCCAGTGCGCTCGCGCGCGACGCGGGGGCGCACTACGTGAAAACGAGCACCGGCTTTCACGCAGCTGGTGGCGCAACGGCGGAGGCGGTGGCGCTCATGCGCCTGGTGGTTGGCGACTCCATGGGGGTCAAGGCCTCGGGCGGCGTTCGCGATTGCGCGACGGCGCTGCGGATGATCGCCAACGGTGCAACGCGGATCGGCACCTCGAGCGGTGTGGGGATGGCCCAGTGCCTGGGACGTGGCCCGTTGCCGATGCACGAGCTGCTGGCATCCCCACACGCACACGAGGAGCGATGTGCCTCGGGGACCTGCCTGACGAGCGCCGCCACGACGAAGGGCGCGGCGGTCTATTGACGGGCGTTGACCGGCGCCGACGTGCGCTCGCCCGGCGTCGCGCGTTAGGCGGCGATGGGTTGGCCGGAGTGCGCGCAACCGACGCGAAGTCTCTCGCCGCGCACATCGGGCCGGCCGTCCGGTCAAGTAGTTGTGTGTCTCGGTTCGGTAACGGAACGTGTAACGAACGGTGGCCTCGGGAGTTAGCGCATTGCGTTCAGTGACCGTGCCCGGGAAATTCTCAGGTCCGGGCACATTGAGTGCATCAAGCCGCCTGCGGATTCACTAGGAGGAACGACGTGGCACTTACCAGAAAGTTCATGGATTCCGAAGGGATGCACTGGCAGGTGTATGAGCTTTCTGACGATAGCGCGGCGCCCCGTTGGTTGTATTTCTTCTCGCGGGACGTGACGAAGTCGCTTTCCAGCTATCCCGATGACTGGGCCGTGATGGACTGGCCCGGGTTGGAACGACTCTGTCACCACGCGAGGCCGCCTGCCAGGCGCGATAGCAGGCCTCCACTGACCGCGCTCGGGCAGGGCGCCGAGCTCTGACGCTTCATAGCCGAGTTTCCCTTTGCGAATGCGAACGGGTCTCGGCTATGTTTGTCTCGGTTGTGTAACGAAGCCTGCGCCGCGCCAGTTGAGAGGCCGCCGCGTGGCCTTGGCCACCTCCGACGACACCCCGTGCGCCTCATCCCACGCGACGAAGGCTTTTTCGTTCTCTTCAACGAGCTGGCGAAGCGACTCAAGGAAGCAGCGCGTCTCCTGAATTGCCTGTTCGCCGAGCCGGACAGGCTCGATCACTACGTCGCTGCCATCAAGACCGTGGAACACGAAGCGGATGTGCTCACGCACGACGTCCGCGCGAGGATCGACCGCAGCTTCGTCACGCCGATCGACCGGGAGGACATTCACCGCCTCGCCACGGAGCTCGACGACGTCATCGACCTTCTCGACGGCACAGCGCGCCGAGTCGCGATGTTCCACATTGCCGAGTCCCGCCCGCCCGCGCTCAAGCTGTCCGACACGATCTCTCGCGCCGCCGACCACATTCAGGCTGGCGTGATGGCGATCAAGAAGCCGTCGGTCGTTGCGGAGAGCAGCCGCGCGATCAAGCGGCTCGAGGAGGAAGGTGATGCCATCTACCAGGACGCGGTCGGTGAGCTGTTTCGTGGCAAGCCCGATGCGCTCGAGGTGATGAAGTGGAAAGAGCTCTACGACACGCTCGAGCGAGCGCTCGATGAGTGTCAGGGCGTGGGCAACGTGCTGGAGAGCATCTCCCTCAAGAATTCGTGAGCCCGGTGGCGTACGTCGTCGTCATCGTCCTGATCGGCTTCGCGTTCGACTTCATCAACGGCTTTCACGACTCGGCGAACTCCATCGCCACGATCGTCGGGACGCGCGTCCTGAACCCGTTCGCGGCGGTCGTCTGGGCTGCCTTCTTCAACTTCGCGGCGGCGTTCGTGGTGGGCACCGCCGTCGCGAAGACGGTCCAGAGCGGAATGATCGACCAATCGATCGTAGATCCGACGGTCATTCTCTCGGCGTTGTTAGGCGCGATCGCCTGGAACCTCATCACGTGGGCGTACGGCCTTCCCTCGAGCTCCTCGCACGCGCTGATCGGCGGCTACGCCGGCGCGGCCGTCACGAAAGCCGGGTGGAGCGCGATCCTCTGGGGTGACAAGTGGATCAAGACGCTGGAGTTCATCGCGCTCTCGCCGCTCATCGGCATGGCGGCCGGGTTCGTACTCATGGTCGCGGTATACTGGATCTTCCAGCGGGCGGCGCCCGCGCGCGTCGATCGCGTGTTCCGCGTCGCACAGCTTGGAAGCTCGGCACTGTTCTCGTTCTCGCATGGAGCGAACGACGCGCAAAAGACAATGGGCATCATCGTCGGATTGCTCGGTGCTACCCACACGCAGAACATCTTTCGTGGTCAGCAGGGGTTGCTCGGTCTCTTCTATCTGCCTAACCCGGAGGCTGGTGTTCCCTACTGGGTGGAGATTGGCGCGTATAGTTGCATCGCTCTGGGAACGCTCTTGGGCGGCTGGCGGATCGTGCACACCATGGGGAACCGGATTACGAAGCTGCGTCCGGTCGGCGGCTTCTGTGCAGAGACGGGCGGGGCATTCGCCATCCTCATCGCGACGAAGTTCGGCATTCCGGTGAGCACGACGCACACGATCACCGGGGCGATCGTCGGGGTCGGAGCGACGAACGGCGTTTCGGGCGTGCGCTGGGGCGTTGCAGGGCGTATCGTTTGGGCATGGATCATGACGATACCCGCGGCGGCCATTATCGCGGCGGGTTCGTACTTCATCCTCTCGCGCCTGATTCCGCTGTGACAGGCTCGTGACGGCTCGCCCGCTCTTCAGTCGGTTATGATGAACGCCCGGGCTGAGCCGGGCGTTTATCGTTTGTAGGGTCGATTCGCACTTGTCCTGCGTCCCATTGACGATGCACGAACCGCTTCCGCCAACGCTGTTTTTCAATCGCGAGCTCAGCTGGCTCGAGTTCAACGCGCGCGTGCTCAACGAGGCGTTCGACGAGCGCAACCCGCTGCTGGAGCGACTCAAGTTCCTGTCGATCTTCAGCACGAACCTCGACGAGTTCTACATGGTGCGCGTCGCCGGGCTGCGTCGTCAGGTCGCGGCGGGTGTCACGTCGTCAGCAGCGGATGGCTTGTCGCCGCAACCGGCGCTGGATGCCATCGAGCGCCGAGTGCGCGAGCTCCTCGCCCAGGCGCGCACGATTCTGCACGAGCAACTGCTGCCGGCGCTGGACGAGAAGGGCATTCGACTCGTCCGCATGACCGACCTGGCGCCGAGCGAGTGGAACACGATCGATCAATTCTTCGAGTCGGAGGTGTTTCCGGTTCTCACGCCGTTGGCGGTCGACCCGGGTCACCCCTTCCCATACGTCTCGAATCTCTCACTGTCGCTCGCTGTCGAAATTCGCGATCCGGATCGCGGCCTGGACCACTTCGCGCGAGTGAAGGTCCCCAAGAGCCTTCCGCGCTGGGTTGCGTTCGGTCGAGGACATCATTTCGTGCCGCTCGAGGAAGTCATCGGGGCGAACCTTGGCTCGCTGTTCCCGGGGATGCAGGTGCTCGGCTGGTGGGCGTTCAAGGTGACGCGCTACTCCGACCTCGAGCTGGAGAAGAACGTGGACGAGCCTGAGGACCTCCTCGCGATGATCGAGGAGCAGGTCTTTCAGCGCCGGTTTGGGGAGGTGGTGCGACTCGAGGTGCAGGACGACATGCCGCGGCACATCCGTGCGCTCATCCTCGAGGAGTTGCAGGAGGCGGAGCTGCTGCCGGGCCTCGTGTTGGCGGATCGAGACATGTTCGACGGCGGCCCGTTGCTCGAGCTGGGCGATCTCATGTCGATCGCTTCGATCGACATGCCCGAGCTGCACGATCCTCCGTTCGTGCCTGCCGTCCCACCAGCGGTCCGCGATGCGACGCGATCGATCTTCGATGTCATTCGCGAGCGCGACCTTCTCGTGCACCATCCGTACGAGTCGTTCACGGCGACCGTCGAGCAGTTTCTCGATGCCGCGTCGCGCGACGACCATGTACTGGCCATCAAGATGACGCTCTACCGCACCTCGGGCGACACGCCTATCGTGCGCGCGCTGACGGAGGCGGCGCAGCGCGGAAAACAGGTTGCGGTCCTCGTGGAGCTGCAGGCGCGGTTCGACGAGGCGAACAACATCACGTGGGCGCGCACGCTGGAAAACTTCGGCGTGCACGTGGCCTACGGATTGCCCGGGCTCAAGACGCACTCGAAGGTGGCGCTTGTCGTTAGGCGCGAGCCCGACGGCATCCGGCGTTACGTGCACATCGGCACGGGCAACTACAACACGAAAACGGCGCGCACCTACACCGACCTCGGGCTCTTCACGGCGAGTCCGTCGATCGGCGCAGATCTGAGCGACCTGTTCAACTCGCTCACGGGCTTCTCGCGACAGCGCGTGTACCGAAAGCTGCTCGTGGCGCCCGGCAACATGCGCGATCGATTCCTGGAGCTGATCTCGAACGAGACGAACGCGGCCCGGGAAGGGAAGTCCGCGCAAATCATCGCCAAGTTGAATGCCCTCGTGGACCCGGGGATCATTGCGGCGCTGTACGAGGCATCGCAGGCCGGCGTCGACATCGATCTCATCGTCCGAGGTATCTGCTGCCTTCGGCCGGGCGTGCCCGGCGTGAGCGAGCGCATTCGCGTCATCAGCATCGTCGGGCGGTTCCTCGAGCATTCGCGCCTGTTCTATTTCCGGAACAGCGCCGAAGACCGTTACTTCACCGGTTCCGCGGATTGGATGCCGCGCAACCTGGATCGGCGCGTCGAAGCGGTGACGCCCGTCGAGGATCGCGCCCTGCATCCGCGGCTCCGGGCGCTGCTCGACACCTGTCTCTCGGACAACCGCCAGGCGTGGGAGCTCTGTGCCGACGGCACCTACGTGCAGCGCACGCCAGGCGACGAGCCGGAGCGCGCGACGCACCGGCTGTTGCTGCGCGATCCGTTGGGGCTCGAGGTCGCGGATCGGCCGACTCGTGTCACGGACGCCGCCCAGCCGGTGACCGAGCTACGGGTGGAGCGCACTGCCTAACGCTACACCGGCGGCGCCGTGCGGATCGTGGCCGGCGATGATTCCCAGCCGGGTGTCTAGTCGGGCTGCTCGTCGTCGGCATCCTGAGGCGACACAACCGTGCCGTCCGGAGCCACGACCTCCACCGGAATGCCCGCGACCTTCGACAACAGGTCGGATTTTCTGCTCGCGCCCCATAGGTCGAGCCGCAGCGACTGCGCCCGGCGATTGGCCACGGCCGTGAGGCGAAGCGCCCGATCGAGCCACCGGACCTTCACACGCTCCACGGCGCCGATGTGCCCGCGATCCATTCCGTCCGCAACACGAAGAATCGCGGCGAGCTTCCGAATGCGCCGCCGGAGCGCGCGGTCGAGAATACCGTAGTTCTCGTGCTTGCGTTTCGGCGGCGCGCCGCGGTGATACCGCGCCACGTTCGCGATCGCCACCTGTTCCTCGGGCGACATGCCGAGCATGTCGGCGTGCACGATCAGGTGGTACGAGTGCTTGTGGTGGTTCTCGTAATTGATGTGATACCCGACATCGTGGAGCAGCGCGGCGTCCGCGAGAATCTGGCGGTCCGTGGCGGAGAGACCAATGCGGGGGCCGATCGCGTCGAACATCTGCAGCGACAGACGTTGCACGTGACGCGCATGCGGCTCCTCGTAATGACACTTCTCCGCAAACTCTCGCACCGACCGTTCGCGTGCCTCGCCGCGATCCGAGAACGTCGGGACGACGCGCGCTGTTTCGAGGAGCAGTCCCTCGCGAATGCCGTACGCCGACACGATCAGCTCTCGCGATTCGAGCCTCGCGAGTACCTCGGCGGCCACGGCAAACCCGGCGACGATGATGTCGGCGCGCGCCGGATTGAGCCCGGGCACGGCGGCGCGCTGATCCGGCGACATGTCCTGAAGCATGTCGAGGATGTGCTCGAGCTCTTCGCGTGGAAGGCGAGTGCCATGCGTCGTGCGTGCGGTCTGCACGCCCTGGCGATTCAGATAGATGCCGGCAAGGTTGGTGAACGTTCCACCCGACCCAATGATCTGCGCGCCACGCCAATCCCGCACGGGCAGCGATTTGCGGATGTCGTCGCGGATGGCGGTACGGAGCTTCCGGACGCCCTTGCGTCGCACCTTCGGGCCCAGGAACTCCTCGGTCAGTCTGATGGCGCCGAACGGCAGCGAGATGAGTCGCTCCAGCAGCCCGTCGGCGCTCAGCGCGAGCTCGAGCGACCCGCCGCCAATGTCCATCACGACCGCTCTCCCGACGCCCAGCTCGAAGTGCGCGAGTGCGCTGCGGAACGAGAGGCGTGCCTCCTCTTCGCCCCGAAGCACCTTCACCTTGAGGCCTGTCTCGGAGCGAACGAGCTCCAGGAACGTGAGCCCGTTCGCGGCATCGCGCACCGCGCTTGTCGCGACTGCCTCGATGCGCGACGCACCCAGTTGCCTCGCGAGCGTGGCCATCCGAATGAGCGCTTCGAGTGCCTGACGCATCGCGGTCTCGCTCAGCAGCCCGCTCTCGCGGACTCCCGCGCCGAGCCGCGGCGCCGCTTTCATTTCGTCCACGACGCGTATCGAGCCCGAGGGCGATACGTCGGCGACGATCTGGCGGATGGAATTGGAACCGATGTCGATCGCCGCGAGCCGAACGTCCTGTTCGGCTCGCGGCGATCGCGCTGCGTCGGAAGACCTGGAGAATGCGGGGAGTGCCACCTAACCAGTCGCTTGAGGGACTGCTGGACGGTCGCGGCCGAGATCCTCGAAATGATGCTTGATCTGCTTGCCTTCTGCCAGGAACACGGCGTCCTCCGCGATGTTCGTCGCCAGGTCGGCCACGCGCTCGAGGTTCCGGCTGACGAGCAGGAGCTCGAGCGACGGGTTGATCGTCCGGGCGTCGGCCATCATGTGTGTGAGCAGGATTCGGAACACCGAGTCGTGGAGCGAATCGACGGCGTCGTCGGCCTTGCACACCTCGCGGCCGAGGGCCCCATCCGCCCGGATGAACGCGTCCAATGCCTCGGCAAGCATGCGCCGTGCCCGCCGCGCCATGTCCTCGATCTCTGGGGTCGGCGTAATTTCGACGTGTAACGCGATCAGACGCAACGCCGACTGCGCGAGGTTGACGGCATGGTCGCCGACCCGCTCCAGGTCGCTGGTGATCTTGATGGCGCTGATGATGAAGCGCAGATCGCGGCCCATCGGCTGCTGCAAGGCGAGAAGCGACACGGCGAGCTGCTCGCACTCGAGCTCCATCATGTCGACCTCGCGGTCACCCGCGATGACCGCGTCAGCCTTTTCCTTGTCGCGCGTGAGCAGCGAATCGACCGCGAGGTCGATCAGCTCCTCGGCGCGGGCCGACATGTCGAGGAGCCGTTCCTTCAGCGTTTGTAGCTGGTCGTGAAAGTGGCGAAAGCCAGCGGTCTCGGGGCTCATCCAAATCTCCCGGTGATGTATGCCTCGGTGCGCTCCTCGCGCGGCGTGGTGAATAGCTGCCCCGTCTCGTTGACTTCCACGAGACGTCCGAGGTAGAAAAAGGCGGTGTAGTCCGAGACGCGCGCCGCCTGCTGCATGTTGTGAGTCACGATCACGATGGTCAACTCGGACCGGAGCTCGTAGAGCAACTCCTCGATCTTCTGTGTCGCAATCGGGTCGAGCGCGCTCGCCGGCTCGTCCAGCAGCAGCACCTCGGGTTCGTTCGCGAGTGCTCGCGCGATGCAGAGTCGTTGCTGCTGACCGCCGGACAGTCCGAGCGCGCTCTGTCGCAGCCGATCCTTTACTTCATCCCACAGCGCCGCGCGTCGCAGCGACTGTTCCACGATCTCGTCGATCTGCTTCCGTGACGCGGTACCGTTGATCCGGGGACCGTAGGCGACGTTGTCGTAGATCGATTTTGGAAACGGATTCCATCGTTGGAACACCATGCCGACTCGCTGGCGGAGCGCCACGGGGGTCATCGCCGCGGTATACACGTCCTCACCATCAAGCTCGATCGTCCCGGCGTGTCGAGCGCCGGGAATGAGTCCGTTCAGGCGGTTGATCGATCGAAGGAACGTGGACTTTCCGCACCCCGAGGGTCCGATGAACGCAGTCACGGCGCGCGCAGGAATCGTTATGCTGACGTCGTGAAGCGCCTGCTTGGCGCCATACCAGAACGAGAAGTCCGTTGCCTGGATATTGCCCGGATGTAGGGAATCGGGAACGGGGAACGGGGAACCGACCCTCCGTGGAGCGTCGGTTCCCGGTTCCCTGTTCCCGGTTCCCATGGCCTGCACGCTCATCCGAACCTACCCGTGATGTAAGCTTCCGTTCGCGAGTCCGACGGCGTGGTGAACAGCGTGTTTGTGGCCGTGAACTCGACCAGCTCTCCGGTGAGCATGAACGCCGTCCGGTCGGAGACGCGGGCGGCCTGCTGCATGTTGTGCGTCACGATCACGACGGTCATGTCACGTCGCAGCTCGTATACGAGCTCCTCGACCTTCTGCGTACTGATCGGATCGAGCGACGCAGTAGGTTCGTCGAGCAGCAGCACTGCCGGTCGCGTGGCCAGAGCCCGCGCAATGCACAGGCGCTGCTGTTGACCTCCGGACAGACCGACGGCGCTGTCCTTCAGGCGGGTGCTCACCTCGTCCCAGAGCGCTGTCCGCTTGAGGGCGTCCTCGACGATGTGGTCGGTTTCTGCGCGCGACGGCTTGTCGCGTCCCAGGATCTGCAGGCCTGCCGCGACGTTGTCCCGGATCGACATGGTCGGGAACGGTGTCGGGCGTTGGAACACCATGCCGACATGCCGTCGGACCTCGATTGCGTTAATGCCTCGTGCGTAGATGTCCTGCCCATCCAGACTGACGGAGCCGGCGACGCGAGCTGTCGGCACCGTCTCGTGCATGCGGTTGAGGCATCGCAGCAGTGTGGACTTGCCGCAGCCCGACGGGCCAATGATCGCGGTGACCTCGCGATCGCGGAACGTGATCGAGACGTCACGGACGGCTTCTGCCGACCCGAAGAACGCGCAGAGCGCCCTCGCCTCGAGGCGAATACGCTCGGCGCCCGCAGCGGCGGGGGGTGCGACGGCGGCCGTTGGGCGCGGAGCTCGCGGGGGCTCAGTCGCCACCGCGACCAAATCGGGAGCGCGTTGCAAAGCGGGCTGCCAGGCTGATGATGAGGACAATGCCAATGAGAACGAGCGCGCCAGCCCAGGCGAGCGCGTGCTGCTGATCGTACGGGCTGATCGCGAAGTTGAAGATCTGCAGCGGCAGCGCGGCAATGGGCTCACGCAGCGATGCCGACCAGAACTGGTTGCCTAACACCGTGAACAACAGGGGAGCGGTCTCCCCGGCGATGCGGGACACGGCCACGAGCGCGCCGGTGACGATGCCGGGCAGCGCCGTGCGCAGCACCACGATGAGCGACGTGCGCCACCGCGAGTAGCCTAACGCGAGTGCGGCTTCGCGCAGCGAGACGGGAACGATCCGGATCATCTCCTCCGTGGTGCGCGTGACGAGCGGAATCATCATGGCACCGAGCGCGATCCCGCCGGCCAGCGCGGTGAACTTGCCCATCGGCTTGACGAGAAACTGCCACGCGAAGATGCCCATCACGATGGACGGCAGTCCGTTGAGCACGTCGGACAGGAACCGAACGGCGTTCGCGAGATGCGTCCCGCGGTTCTCGGCCAGGTATAGACCGGCACCGATCCCGATGGGCAGGCCGAATGCCGACGCCGCCAGGATGAGCACCAGCGTTCCGACCATCGCGTTCGCCATGCCGCCGCCCGCTTCGCCTGGCGGCTTCGGGATCTGCGTGAAGAAGTCCCAGTTGATCGACGACGCGCCGGCCTTGACGAGGTGACCGAGAATGAAGATGAGTGGCAGCGTGGCGACGAGCGCCGCCGCGAACGTGATCCCGACCATCACGACGTTGATGGCCCGCCGACGCCCGATCGTGGTCCGGGTTCGTTCGGCGGCCGCACGTTGCATGACCGACGGGCGTGCTGTCCGCACCGGCGGCCTCGGGGGCGCCATCGGTCCGTGAGACGGGTTCGTGCCAGTCATGACTGTGCCTCGCGCGACACACGCCACACCAGCCACCGCGCGAGCCCATTGACGATCAGCGTCACAACGAACAGCACGGCACCGACCGCCATGAGGGCGGACAGGTGCAGATCGCCGGTCGCCTCGGCGAATTCGTTCGCGATGAGCGAAGCCATCGTGTATCCCGGGGCTAACAGAGACGCCGAGATCTTGTGGACGTTGCCAATGAGCATCGTTACGGCCATGGTCTCGCCTAACGCGCGACCAAGCCCAAGGATGATTCCACCGATGATGCCGGACCGAGCGTACGGCACGACGGCATCGGCGATCATCTCCCACTTCGTGGCGCCGAGCGCCAACGCGGCTTCCCGTTGCGACCGCGGCACCGCCATGAGCACCTCGCGCGAAACGGCCGAGATGAATGGCAGCACCATGATCGCGAGGATCAGCCCAGCACTCAACATGCTGGGTCCGTACGCCGGACCCTCGAACAGTCCGGTCTGCCCGATCAGCGGAAGCCCTGAGAGAAACGGCATCACGTGATCGCGCAGCAGCGGCTGGAGGACGAAGATGCCCCACAACCCGTAGACGACGCTTGGAATCGCCGCCAGGAGATCGACCAGGAACGCCACCGGCTGTCGCAGCCACGATGGCGCGAACTCCGACAGAAAGATCGCGACACCCAACGCGAGCGGCGTCGCGATTACGAGCGCGATGATCGACGAGACGATCGTGCCGTAAATCGCCGGCGCCGCACCGAAGACGTTGTGCGGCGGGTCCCACTCGCTCGAGGTCAGGAAACCGAAGCCGAACGCCTTGAGGGCCGGCCACGCGGCTACCCCGACCTCGAGTGCAATGAAGAGCAGGAGGATCGGGATGCATAACGCGAATCCGGTCGTCATCCAGCGATACACCGTGTCGCCGATGGCCGACCCCTCGATCCGCGCGGCGATCCCGTTGTCGTCGGGGCGCGTCGTGACGAGCGGGCGAGCGGCTTCGCTCACGACGCCGTCCCTACCTGAATCGAAGCCAGCTTCTCGAGCAGCTGCTTGCTCACTGCTTCCGGTATGGGTGCGTAGTCCAACGCTGCCGCAGATCCTTCACCTTCAGTGAGCGCCCAGCGAATGAAGTCGACGAGCTTCTTGCCCTTGGCCGAATCTTGTTGCCGCTGATACACGAGCAGCCATGTGAACGACGAGATCGGATATGCGTCAGCGCCAGGTGCGTTGACGATCGACACCCGATAGTCCGTGTTGGGGCCGAGCTTCTCGAGTGCGCCCGCGGCGGCAGCCGTGATCGACGCGATTGTCGGGCTCACGAACTGTCCCGCAGCGTTCTTCAGTTTGGCCACCGGCAGCCTGTTTTGGTTCGCGTACGCGAGCTCGACGTAGCCAATCGTACCCGGCGTCTGCTTGATCTGCCCGGCGACGCCCTCGTTGCCCTTGCCACCGAGCCCCACCGGCCATTTTACGTCCTTCGCTTTACCGGGCCCTGAGGCCCACGCGGGGCTGACCGCCGTGAGATAGTCGGTAAAGACGTATGTCGTGCCACTGCCGTCCGAACGGTGCACCACGAGAATGTCGCTCGCCGGGAGCTTCACGCCCTGATTGAGTCCGGCAATTCGGGCGTCGTTCCACTTCTTGATCTTGCCCAGGAAAATGTCCGCGACCACGTCGCCCGTAAGCTGAAGCGACTGTGTTACGCCAGGCACGTTGTACGTGATGACGTCCGCACCGAGTACTGTCGGAAAATGGAAGATCGGGCCGCCTTTGGCCTTGGCCATCTCGTCATCGGTCATCGGCGCGTCCGACGCCCCGAAGTCGACCGTCCCTTCCTGGATCTGGCGAATGCCGCCGCCGGAGCCGATCGACTGGTAATTGATCTTCACGCCGGTCTTTGCGGCGTAGTCGGAGAACCATTTGCTGTAGATCGGTTGCGGGAACGTAGCGCCGGCGCCCGTCAGGTCGGCCCCAGCGCTGGACGCCGACGCGGGCGACGGGCTCGTTGCCGCTGAATCTCGTGTACTCTTGGACTCGCCGCCCGCGCATGCGACAGAGACGAGTCCGGTTGCCACCATAGCGAAGAGTGTCGAACGAGTCACTGCCGCCTCCAGGAAGGACTTACTGAACGTTGTTCGAGAACCGGACCCGGAGCAGGGAACATCGCGTAACGGCCACGTCACACTGTACTTCCCGTTTATGCCTAGTCACTGAGTCGCGGCCGCGCCCGCCATCCGAATCGAGCCGAGACGCTGGACTAGTCGATCGGCGATGGCCTTCGGGAGCGGCGCATAATCGAGCGCCGCGGCGGACGCCTGGCCACTCGTTAGGGCCCACCGCATGAAGTCGACCAGCTTCTTACCCTTGATGGGGTCGGTCTGGTCCTGATACACGATGATCCACGTGAATGACGTGATCGGATACGCCTGCGGGCCCGGCGCGTTCGCGATCGAGATCCGGTAGTCCGTTTTCGGGTTCAGCTTCGCTGCCACGCCATCGGCGGCCGCCGTCGCAGACTCGACCGACGGCACGATGAAAGCGCCTGCCGCGTTCTTGATCGATGCGAAGGCGAGTTTGTTCTGTCGTGCATACGCGAGCTCGACGTACCCGATGGCGCCCGGGATCTGCTTCACCTGACCGGCGACGCCGTCGTTGCCCTTGCCACCCAAGCCGATCGGCCACGCGACTTCCTTCGCTCGGCCGGGGCCCGAGAGCCATTCCTTGTTCACGGACGAAAGGAAGTCGGTGAAGATGTACGTGGTGCCGCTACCGTCAGAACGGTGAACGACGAGAATGTCGCGCGATGGCAGCGACACGCCCGGATTGAGCTTGGTGATCTTCCCGTCGTTCCATTTCCGCACCTTGCCCAGGAAGATTTCCGACAGGACGTTGCCATCGAGTTGAAGCGGCGTCGTCACGCCCGGGACGTTATAGACGACGGCGACCGCGCCGATCACGGTCGGGAAGTGGAGGACGCGTCCGCCCTTAGCCTTCTGCAGCTCACCGTCGCTCATCGGCGAATCGGAGGCGCCGAAGTCGACGGTGCCGTCGGAGAGCTGACGGATGCCACCACCGGAGCCGATTGACTGATAGTTGATTTTGACGTTGGTCTGTGCGGCGTAGTCGGCGAACCACTTCGAGTAGATCGGGTAGGGGAACGTGGCGCCGGCGCCGGTCAGGTCCGCCTGAGCGGTGAGGGTCGCCGGTATGGCGACGAGGGCCAACAGCTTGGTGAGGGTGCGCATAGAATCTCGTTAGGTCGACGCGCGTGGCGTCAGAACCCGGCAATGAGGTGAATGAAGAAGACCTTGGTGTCGGCGGCCGTGCTGCCGCTTTTCGGTTCCTGGGTCTGGAAGTCGAACGTCACCGACGTGCGCTTGTTGAATTCCCACCCCAACCCGGCGATGTAATAGCGGGCGTACGGGTCCGTGTCGGTGTCGTTCTTGATGTTGTCGGCGCGGAGAGTGACGGCGAGTGGCCAGGTCGGCGCGCTGTTGATGAAGGCGAGCGGCCTGAAGATCGTGTACAGCGAGATAACCTGACCGGTTCGCTCGACTGACCTCGGGACGATGTCGACGGTCGTGTCAGCGGACTCGAAGACGTCCCACCGCTCGGCGAACTGCGCGCCGAGGGTCATCCGGGGGTCACGCAGGCCGAGGAACACACCGCCGCGGTCCCTTCGCAGCGCATCGGTAACTGGATTCAGGGTACCTTGCCCACGCGCGAAGTCGCTCCCGCGGTCGCCCTTGGAGTACCAGGGCGAAATGGTCAGCGTCTTCCAGAACCCGAACGTGTTCATCAGCGGCGTGAGCGTCAGGCGCGCCTGGTATTCCTTGAACCGGTCCAGCTCACGAGAGCCATAACCTGAGCCGTTGACGATCGTCGCGTAGATCTCACCGTATTTCTTGGGGAACGTGATCGTCGTCGCTGCGCCCGCATCGGAGGACGAGAAGAACCCGTTCTGCTCGATCGCGACCTGCGAGAGGCCTCGCTGCCAGAACTGCTCTTCGTGATCGATGATGACGGTCTGCAGGAGCCCGAGCCTAACGTTCGCCTTCAGCTCGTCGCCGACCCCGCGGATGAAATCGTACTGGCCGTACGCGTACTTGGCGCGAAGTGCCCACCCGCGATAGTACTGGTCCCGCGTGGTGTCACGCTGCTGGTAGACGTCAGCGGTGATGCGAATAGCGAAGTGCTCGCCTGGTGTCGCCCGAAAGTTGAGATAGGCGCGATCGACATCGAAGCGGTCGACGCTCCGATTGCCTTTGTTGCCGCCGTACTGATAGTTCGCGTAGAGAATTCCCGAGAAGTCGAACGGGAGGGCAGGTGCTGGAGCAGGCTGCGGTGGCGTCGGCTGCGTATCGGGCGCGGCCTTCTTGGTTGTGTCCTGTGCCGCAAGAACTAAGGGTTGGAGTTCGGTAGCGGTGAGCGCGAGAATCGAGTAGACCAACCCGCGGAGTCGGCGCATGTCGGTTGTCTCATGTGAAGGGGTCACCCCCCGGTAGGATCGGCAGGGCGCCGTTACACTACCCGAGTTTTGTAACGGACTGGCAACGCGGTCGTAACGCGCCGGTCCCACTCGGCCGCCGGTTGCGTCGCTCCGGAGTCTCGTGCGGACGACCGAACGCCGGCGGATCCGTGACGACGCGACGGTCGCTCAGAGCCCGTTGGTCAACGACAGGAACTTGAACTGTCCGCCGCGGCCGATGATTGCGCCGAACATGCGGAGGCGCACACTGTCGGCTCCCGTGGTGACGCGTTCTACCACGCAGTCAGTCCAGAGTGTGTTTTCCCCCTGACGGTCCACGGCGCCCGGACAAGCGAACCCCACATATCCGAGGGGCTTGCCGCCGAACCGGCCGAACAGCCGGCCCACCGCCTTGTCGGAGCTGGCGGAGCGGAAAAGCCAGACGAGATCCGGCGATTGCCGATAGGGCGGTGCAACGTTAGGCGATGTCGGGTAGACGAGGTATCCGAATTCACCCCGGTCGATGACGAGACGCCGGAGCGCCGTCGTGTCGTTGCGCTCGAGCGCTCGCACGAACTGCTTCACGAGCTGGGACCGGGTGGGTGCCGCGTTGGTGAACTCCGTGGGCCGCGCCGGGATGGTCGCCTGGAATCGGCGGATCTCCTCCTCGACCGGCAGAATGCTATCGATGATGTAGCCAGGCCGCGCGCGAACGATGGAGTCCTGGCGGGCGCGGTCCGCCTCGGCGCGGCGTGCGAGCGTCGCCGAATCCGGCGCCGAGGCTTCTGCGGTGCGAATCGCCTCGCGGCCGTCGCACGCAAGCGTTGCGACGGCCGCGATGAGAAGAAAGTATCGGTGGCGAATCACTATTTCTGCGCGTAAGCCGTCCAGCCCTGCCACCACTTCGCGCCGCTCGGGTCCGCGGCGCCAAGGTACGCGGTGCCGGTAACCGTCGTGCCAGCGGCGGTCGCGAGCTTGCCGGTGAAAGTCGTTAGGCCGCCAGTGGTGATCGGGCCGCCGCTCGCCGGCGTCCAATCGAATGCCGACGCCGTCGTCGTCTCATTGATAGTCGCCGGGAATGCCGTGAACAGCGACGCCGTAGTGGTCGCCCCGCCGTCTACGAGCGCGTTCCCGGCGAGATCGAGCGAATTCTGCACATTCGTGCCGTTGGGGCCCTGGAAAATCACGGGGTTCCCTGGACAGGACGCGTCATCGCAACCGTTCTCGGTGAAGTACAGGTTCTTCACCGCCAGATCGGCCGTGGCCAGGTCCTGTATCGCCGTCCCGCCAGCCCGATTGGTATACGTGGCGTCATCGCGGAGGCTGACGCCGGCGCGAGGGTACCGGGCGACGACGCCGTTGACGTAGTAGCCACCGGTGCCTCGGCGCAGCATCATACCGATACCACCCGAGGCTCCCGCGGTTGCCGCTTTGCCCGTACCCACCAGCGTGAAGTTGGCGATCACCGGAATCGTCAGTGGGACTGAGTTATGTGCCAGATCGCACCCGCTGCCGTTGCAGCCATCGTTCTCGATGCCTTCGGGATCCACGGAGAGCGAGCCGGAACCCGTCCGCGGCGTGAGCTGCGTGCTCTGCATGGCAATCAGGTACTGCAGCTTCCCTCTGAAGCCCTCGGACATGTCGAAGTGGTCATCCCCCGACTCGTACGACACGAGGTGGTCGCCTACCAGGCCGCCGCCGAAGAACTCATATGAATCGTCGAGGCCCGCCAACGCCTCCAGGTACGAAATTCTGGTCCCGCTTCCAACCGCGGCAAACGTGAACGAGTTGAGCTCCTGGTCCTGGATCGGGGCGTAACCGGCGAACTCGACGCGGACGTAGCTCAGCACGCCGCTGTTGTCGTCGTCGGCAGTGCCACCGCTGTAATTGATCCGGTAGTTCTTCCCACTCACGACCGCGTCTCCGTCCGTCGCTGTCCCTTCGACCGACACCGTACCACTGCGGTTGATCGTTGCGTTCCCAATGAGGATCAGTCCGCCCCAGTCACCGGGCTGACGCTGGCCCGCCGCGCGGGTTGACGTGAAGACGATCGGATTGGCTGCCGTACCGACGGCGTTGATCTTCGCGCCGCGAAGGATGAACAGCGACGATCCGAGCGTGGCTTCGTCGCCCATGATCTTCGTGCCCGCCTCGATCGTTAGGGTAGCGCCATTCGCGACGTGGATGAAGCCCTTGAGCGTGTAGGTCTTGTCCGCGGTCCACGTTGTGTTCGCGGTGATGTCCTGGGTGACATCGACGTTGCCGGCGCTGCCTGAAGCCCCAGTCGTCACCGAGACCTCGGACGACGGCGAGCTTGACTGGCTGCCGCGGACGGCTATCACCCGGTACCGGTACGTGGTGTTGACGGTGAGGCCGTTGTCGGTAAACGTGACCGTCCCCGGCGTTGCAGGCGCCGGCGCGGTGCCGGCCGCCGCAAACGTACCACCGGTCGTGCCTTCCGCGCGCTCGATGTTGAAGCTGTTGTCGCCGGCGCGGCTCTGGAAGGTGACGATGACACTCGATGTGGTCGCGGCGGGATTAGGCGCCGCTTGGACGCCCACCACCACGGGAACGGTGTTGTCGGTACCGTTGTCGTCGTTGTTGCATGCAGCGACCGCCATCGCCGCGATGGCGAACGTCAGCGCTGAGAGCCTACGCCGTGGAAGGAGCATTGGTTACCCTGGTGAATGTCATTGAATGTGCGAGCATCTCACGCTCCGCCGATCGTGGCGAAGACAGCCGCTAAGTAACGGTGACCGTGTTTTCGCTGTGTCTCACGCCAGTCACGGCGATGTCACGGTCCGCGGGCGTCCGAGCCTAACGGTCAAGGACGAAACGTCAGCCCGAATTGCAGCACACGACCTGTCTGATACGACTCGCGAACTACCGTGCCCTGAATCGTTTCGTATTTGTCGTCGAGCAGGTTCTTCGCGTCGAACCGGCCGCTGATCGACGCGTACAGCGGAAAGCGGAGCGAGAAGTCGAGAACGGAGCGTGGCTGTACGACGACGTCGGGGAGTGGCTGGTCGCCTGCGGCGTCGATCCGCTCGCCGATGCGGTTGAACAGCAGCGTCGCACTCGTTGAACCGCTGCGAGTCGTGTAGGTCGCTCCGGCGTTGATCACGTACGGTGCCTGACCAACCATTCGGCGGTTCTTGTTGGTCGCGCTGGCCTCCGTCTCGCCAAGGTGAATCTGACTTTCCATCAGCGTGACGTTCGTGAACGCAACGATTTGCTGCAGCGAGCTCGCCAGGAATCCCAGTCCCTTTCGAAGCTCGAGCTCCACGCCGTAGTTGTCTGCGGCATCGGCGTTGATGAAGAACACGGTGCGTGCGCCGCTCCCGACCGGCCGATAGACGCGCTCGATCGGCAGGTCGAATTGCTTGGCGAAGAGCGCGACGCTCACGACTTCACCGGCGGCTGGATACCATTCCCAACGCACATCTTCGTTCCAGATCCGCGTGCGCTCGAGATTGGGATCGCCCTGCACGTTGTCACCGCCGATGACGTCGCGGCTGGTGATCGGCGACAGCTCGCGGTACTCGGGGCGTGCGAGCGTTCGCGTTAGGGAGAAACGGAGGCTTTGCGCCTCGGCGAGCCTGAGATTGAGCGCCGCCGACGGAAGGACGTCGGGCCAGTTCTTGTGGGTGGATACCGGAGCGCCAAGTGTCGACGTCGCGCCGACATCCAGTCGGTCGCGCTCGACGCGTGCGCCCCCGATGAATCGCACCCGATCCGACAGCGCGACCTCACCCATTGCATACGCCGCGCCGAGTCTGTCGCGGGCCGAGTACGCGCCTCCCTGTCCCAGTGGGGCGATGTCGAACACCCTGGAGCTGGGCTGCGTGAATCGTCCGTCGAAGATCTGTTCCGCCGGCAGGTCGCGAATGGAATCCGCGGCTCCCGCTGCGCTCATGCTGAACGCGCGCGTATCTGCATCGCGGTCAGTCGCGCGATAGAGGGCTCCGAGCTTCACAGAGCTTTGTCGACCGCGCCAGGGAAACGTCATCAGATAATTCGCGCGGGCTTCGTTGTTTTTCTCGTACAGCTTCGAGAAGGTGCGAACCGCCCCCTGATTGCCGGTGTTCAACCACAGCTCGTCTTCGGCACCACCCGGGTTGTCTTCGAGGACAGTCACGAACTCGGAGCGATCCGGCTCATTCCGCCTGACCGCCGAGTTGGTGTACGACCAATCGATTCGGTGTCGCGAGCTCAACTCGTGTTCCGCCGCGAGCTGGTTCGATCGCACGGTGCGCTCGACATACTGGAGGCGATCGACCTTGGTGCGTATCCCCTCGTTCTCGAGCGAACCGAATTCCTGCCGCGCGTCGTTGTCGGCGGTTCGGTTGTAATTGTTGTTCAACATCAGCCGCGTTTTCGTGCCCAGCAGCGTGCTGAGGTTGAACAGCCCGCCCCACAACACCGACGTGCTGCCCGTCGACCCGGTGAACTTGTTGATCTCGACGGTCGATCCGGGCGTTGACCCGCGATCGGCGAGCGCGCGTACCTGGTCCGACTTCTGGTCCTCGGTGAGCGAATAGGTCCCGGAGAGGAGATAGCCGATTCGATGACCCGCAACGGGATCGTTACCGCCGATCGAGATCGATGTCTGAAGGTTCGGCGGCGCGTTCTCGGTCAACGGCGTCCAGACGTTGCGGAACGTGCTGATCAGCGTGTTCTTGTCGCCCTGGTTCAGGTTGTAGCCCTGAAAGTTGCCGAGTGACGCGACGAGCGACGGGATGTTTCGCTTGTCGTTCGCCCACGCGACGCGTTCTCCGCCCACGCGAGGGGCCTCGAGAACGCTCGACCCGGTCGCGGCGGAATTGAACCCCATCGTTAGGCTGTACGTGACCTGGCGATGCGCCGGGAATTCCCGTGTCTTGATGTCCACCTGTGCGCCGCTGAAATCGCCAGACTGGTCTGGCGTGAATGTCTTGGACGTGGTGATGGTCTGCAGCAGGCCAGACGGGAACAGGTCCAGCGGGACGACGCGCTTTTCGGGCTCCGGACTCGGAATGCGACTCCCATTGAGCGACGCCGTCGTGTAGCGCTCCCCCAGCCCTCGAACGAACACGTACCGGTTGTCCTGCACCGTCACGCCGCTCACCCGCTGCACCGCCTGCGCGGCATCACTATCGGGGCTTCGCGTGATCTGCTCGGCCGTAACTGAGCTGACGATACCCGTAGCGGTCCGCTGTTGATCGAGTGCTTCGTTGACGCTGCCGCGTTCTGCCGCGGCGGTCGTCTGTACGGTCTGCAACTGCACCGTCGCCGGCTGCAGGCTGATGTTCTGCTCGAGCGTCTGCCCGGCGGCCAGCAGAATGCCAGTGACGGTCTTGGGCGCGTAGCCGATGCGTCTCACCTGAATCGTGACGGTACCCGCGGGAATGTTCGGCAGGGCGTAACGACCCTCGATCCCCGAGCTCGTGCCTAACGTGGTGCCGACGACCTGCACGCCGACTTCGGACACTCCCTGGCCGGTGGATGCGTCGACGATGCGTCCCACAATGCGACCTGTCCTGGTGGGAACTGGCGCGTTGGTTGGTTGTTGTGCGCCCATGCCGGCGGTTGCCGACGAGGCTACCGATGCGGCGACGAGCAGGCACCTAACGAAACGAGCCCGCACCGCGAGCCCGGAAAACAACCACGTATTGTCCATGAGTTCATGATGTGGTGAAGGGTCGTGTCAGGACCACTCGATCATCACGGTCAGGTTGTAAGCCTGCGTCGGGCGCGTCTCGAATCGCGCACGGAACTGCAACGAACGCGTCACGGGCGCGGAGGTGCGGGTACACGATCCGACTCACACCGTGTCGTTCGCTCCTCCACTCGAGCAGCAGTACCTCGAGCATCATGAGGGCGTCGACGTCGCACATCGTCACGGCGCGCAGATCGACGCGAACGCCGCGCACGTGGGGCGGCAGCGCGCGACATGCGAGGATCGTGCGGGCGGCGATGCTCGCGTTCAGCGGCCCGCAGATGTAGGCCGTGGCGCCGCGCGCGTGCGCTTCCATTGAAAGCTGAGACTTCAGAATCACCTGAGCTCCGGGAGGTGGTCGGCAGGAAGATCCTGGTCCGCAGTCACGCCACCCCGCCCGGTCGGTCACGCCGTTGTAACAGGCGGCGGGTCCGGAAGCTCGGCCCAGATCCTCGTGCCGCGTCCCACGGTGCTCTCGGCGCGGACGCGGCCGCCGTGTCCCTCGACCAGGTGCTTGACGATCGCGAGCCCCAGCCCCGTTCCGCCCTCCGAGCGAGACCGTCCGGCATCTACGCGATAGAAACGTTCGAAGATCCGCGCCAGGTGGTCCGCGGGAATGCCGATGCCAGTGTCGCTGACGCCGATAGCGATGCCACCGGGCGTGCGCTTCGAGAACACCGTCACCGATCCCTCGTTCGTATGTCGCACCGCGTTGTCGACGAGATTCGTGAGCACCTGCCGCAGCGCCGTCGGATCCGCCCACACCACCGTCGCATCCGGCGCGATGTCCAGATCGAGCGTCACGGGTTTGTCGGGTCGCCGTTCCTCCGCCGCCGCGAGCGCCTCGGACGCCAGCGAGCGGACGTCGACGCGCGCTGGATTCGGCTTCCAACCGCCGGATTCAATGCGCGACAGGTCCAGCAAGTCGTCGACGATGCGCTGCATCCGCTGCGTGTTCGCGAGCACGGTCCGCGCGAACTGCTGGCGCTGTTCGTTCGGCAGTGAATCATCGAGCAGCGTTTCGGTGAACCCTCCAATGACCGTGAGTGGCGTGCGCAACTCATGTGATGCGTTCGCCACGAAATCGCGGCGGACCGTCTCGAGCCGCCGCACCGGGGTGAGATCGAACAGCGCCACGACCGCCCCGCCCGCGGGCAGCGGCCGTGCCGTGAGCGCGAGCTCGCGTCCGCCGATTTGCACCTCGTGGGCATCGACGGCCTGCCCCGACAACGCGGCGCCCATCGACTCCCGGAGGCTACGCTCTCGCGGGAGGTTGGACACCGGGAAGGGAACCGAGTCCTTGAGGCCGAGCAAATCGCGAGCGCGCTGGTTGACCTGCGTCACCTGCTGTCGCGCGTCTATGGCAATCACTCCCTCGTTCAGGGACTCGGTGAGCGCACCGAGCCGCACCTCTTCGGCCTCCAGCGCTTCGAGTCGGCTAGCCAACTGCTCGGCGAGCCGATGGACGGCGCTCGCGAGGTCTCCGACTTCGCCCGGTGCCATGAGCGATGGACGGCGATGCAGGTCACCCGCGGCAAGGGCGCGCGCCACATCACGGAGGTCGACGACCGGACGCGCTACTGATCGCGAGAATGCCCACACGAGGCCGAGCGCGAGCAGCATCACGAAGGCGGACGCCAGCAGTACATCGGCGCGGGCTCGTGCGAACAGCGTCTGAATCGCGACGGCGCTGACCGACACCCGGGCGAAGCCGCTGCCCGCCCGTACGGCCCCGTAGAGCTCCTCGTCGCCGGCTGATGCGCTCACACGACGGGACTCCCCGGAGCCGCTTCGAAGGGCGTCCTGGATCTCCGGCCGCGTTAGGTGGTTCTCGAGGCGCTCGAGCGCTGGTGGGTCGAACTCCGAATCGCCGACAACATTGCCCGCGGAGTCGATCAGTGTCACCCGATGCCCGAGCGCGCTACCAGCAGCATTGGCCAGTGAGTCCACTGCGAGCCCCGGGCGCCATTGCGCCGCAACCAGTCGCGCCTCGCGCAGCACTTCGTCGGAGCTCTCTTCGTAGAACCGCTGGCGCAGGCGCCCGTCGAGTATCGCGACGAAGAGCACCACCAGGATCGTAACGATGAACAGCGAGCCGATGAGGAGCCGCTGGGTGAGCTTCACGTTCGTCGGGCCGGCGGTCGATCACATGCCCGCGGTCGGGGCGTCACGCGCTCCGCGACTGCCCGGCCGCTCGCAGGCGATACCCGAATCCGCGAACCGTCTCGATCAGATCGCCCGCGACTCCGAGCTTCGTCCGGAGTCGCTGCACGTGCATGTCTACCGTGCGGGTCTGGATGTCGGGTGCCGCTTCCCATACGGTCTCGAGCAGGTGGCCGCGCGCCTGGACTCTGCCGCGTCGCTCGGCGAGCGTGACGAGCAGACGGTATTCCGTCGGGGTAAGCTCGATGTCGTGACCGTCCACCGCAACACGGTGCGCCCCACGATCGATCTGCAGCGGGCCAACGCGCAGCACATCCGCCGACGGCTGCGGAGCCTGAGCGACGCGGCGGAGAATTGCGCCGACTCGAAGCACCAGCTCCTGCGGGCTGAATGGCTTCGTGAGATAGTCGTCCGCGCCGAGCGACAGTCCGCGAATACGGTCCTGCTCTTCCTTGCGCGCCGTGAGCATGAGCACCGCGACGTCGCGGGTTGCATCGTCCGCGCGAAGCTGTTCGAGAACGTCATATCCCGACATACCCGGGAGCATGAGGTCCAGGACGACGAGGACGGGATGCTCCTGACGTGTCTGCGCAATGGCGTCCGGGCCGTTGGCGGCGGTCGAGACACGATACCCGGCTTTGATGAGGTGGAACGTCACGAGGGCGGCGATGTCCGGCTCGTCGTCCACGACGAGCAGCCGTTCGCCCGTGGCGATTGCGTGGGTCACGCCGGTCGTCCTCTCAGACGATGCTGGATTTTCGCGACGATCATCTCGATGGCGATTGTGTTGTGCCCTCCACGAGGCACGATGACGTCCGCATAACGCTTGCTTGGCTCGACGAATTGCAGATGCATCGGGTGAACGGTTTCGAGATACTGCGCGATCACCTCTTCCAGTGTCCGCCCCCGTTTGATCACGTCGCGTTTGAGTCGTCGCACGAGTCGAATGTCCGCGTCGGCGTCGACGAAGACCTTGATGTCGCACAACGTCCGCAACTGCTCATCGACAAACAGCAGAATTCCATCGAGGACCAGTACGTCGGCGGGGTTCACGCGCTCGGTGCGTGCGCTCCGCGTATGCGAGACGAAGTCGTACACTGGCTTGTCCACCGACCTGCCCGCGCATAACGCTTGCACCTGCGACACGAGCAGTTCAGTGTCGAACGTTTCCGGATGGTCCCAGTTCACGCGCTTTCGCTCCTCCATTGGGAGGTGCGCGAAGTTGCGGTAGTACGCATCCATGTCGAGGAACGCGACCGACGATTGCGAGAGCGCCTCGGCGACCTTGCGCGCGACTGTCGATTTCCCCGAGCCCGATCCGCCAGCGATTCCGATGGTCAGCGGTTTCGGGAACGACGTGGTGTCCGACACTTCCGCGCCGTTCGCGTGGGACGTTCGCGTGGCGACGCCGTAAAGAGAAGCGTCCTGAGCGTCACGGTTCTGTATCGGCGTACCACCGTTGTCAGCGGCAGCGCGAGCAGTGGAGTGCGGAAACGGAGCGTGAGTGCCCATCGACTCAAGGTTGCCGTGGCGCAGGGGTTCGTCAATCGCGCTCGAACCGGATTCTGCCGCGAAAGCGGGCGCAGTACCTTTGTTCAATGTTGCCTCGCAGAATCCAGCGCTCGACCATGGTTGGGTGGCTTGCGCTACTGGCTGCCGTCGCTGGCGCCACGTCGTGCGCCGCCAATGCCGGAGTTGTAAGGCCGGCCAATGCTCCCACCAATGCCGTCGATCTGGTTGTTGCCGCAACCACCGACGTCCATGGTCGGTTGACCGGCTGGGATTACTACGCCGGCACACCGGATTCGACCCGCGGCCTGGCACGCGCGGCAACCATCGTCGATTCGGTCCGCCTTGCCAACCCGGACCGCGTCGTGCTGGTCGATGCGGGTGACATGCTTCAGGGGAATCCGCTCAGCTTCGTCGCCGCTCGCGTCGACACGACGCGCCGGAACCCCGCAATTGCTGCGATGAATGCAATGCGCTACGACGCGGCGGCCGTCGGCAATCATGACTTCGGCTACGGCCTGGGCACGTTGGGCCGCGCGATCAAGGACGCGTCCTTTCCGCTGCTCGCCGCCAACGCCTATCTCGCGAGCGGCCCGCGTGCCTATCCCGCATACGTCATCGTCAGGCGCCGTGATCTGCGCATAGGCATCGTTGGGGCGACGACGCCGGGGGCCATGCTCTGGGAGCGTGACAACCTGCGTGGCCGTGTGGTGCTTCGCGACATCGTTCCAGAGGTCCGGACGGCTGTTGCCGAGGCGCGAGCCAAGGGTACCGACGTCATTGTGGTCGTGCTGCACTCGGGATTGTCGGGCACGTCCGGCTACGACACCGTCTCGACCGGTGTGGCGAGCGAGAACGTGGCGGCGCGCGTTGCGCGCGAGGTGCCCGGCATTGACCTCATCGTGTTCGGCCACTCGCATCAGGAGCTCGCGGACACCGTCATAAACGGCGCGCGATTGCTCCAGCCAAAGAACTGGGCCACGAGTGTCGGTATTGCGCACCTCGTACTCGAACGAACGTCCGGGGCCTGGCGCGTCGCACGAAGCCGAGCGACGACCGTTCAATCCGCGGGACACGCCGAGGAGGCCGCCGTGGTCTCGGCGGTTGCGGGGGCGCACGCGGGAACGGTTGCATATGTGAATCGAGTGATCGGGAACACGCCCGTGGCCTGGCGAGCAGACTCTGCGCGTGTGCGCGATACGCCGCTCATCGATTTCATCCTCGAAGTCGAACGCCGCGCGGCCAACGCCGACCTCGCGTCGACGGCGGCGTTCTCGCTTGATGCCGCGCTCGACCCCGGGCCAATCACCGAAGCCAAGCTGGCTAGGCTCTATCCGTACGACAACACGCTTCGGGCAATACGTATCTCCGGACGCCAGCTCCGTGACTATCTCGAGTTCAGCGCCCGCTACTTCCGCACATTCGCGGGCGATACGGGCCGAACGATCCCGCTCGTCAACGAGCGCGTCCCCGGCTACAACTACGACATCGTCGCGGGCGCGGACTATGTCATCGACGTCTCGCGTCCGTCGGGTTCGCGCGTGGTGGCGCTGTCCGTCGACGGAAAGCCCGTCGCTGACACCGACACGTTCACGATGGCGATCAACAACTATCGGCAGAGCGGCGGCGGCGGGTACGCAATGCTTCGCGGCGCTCCCATCGTGTACGATCGTCAGCAGGAAATTCGCGAGCTCCTGGTCGAGGAAGTCGCGCGTCGCAAGGCGCTGACGCCGGAGACCTACTTCAAGCGAAATTGGAGTCTGGAGCCTGCGGCAGCCGTCGATGCGGCCTATCTCGCGATGCACGCCAATCCCGCGGAACGCGCGGGTGGTCCGGTGCGGCCCGTTGGCCCCGGCGTTGCGGCAATTCGACGTCCCAACCCCACGCCGCTGCCAGTCTCCACGGGACGCACGCTTCGGATCATTGCGACCAACGACTTTCACGGGGCCTTCGAGCCGAGGGCGGACAGCGCTGGCGTTAGGCGCGGTGGCGCGGCGTACGTCGCGGCCGTCATCGCCCGCGCCCGCGCCGAGTGTGCCGCGAGCGCGACTTGCGCGACCATGCTGCTCGACGGTGGCGACATGTTCCAGGGGACCGCGCCTTCGAACCGGACCTACGGCGCAACCGTGGTCGATCTCTACAACACGCTCGGGTACTCGGCGGCGGCCCTCGGGAATCATGAGTGGGATTGGGGTCGCGATTCGCTACGCGCGCGAATGCGGCAGGCCCGCTATCCGGTGCTCGGCGCGAACGTGCGATTCGCTGACGGACGCGATGTGGACTGGATCCCCGACGATACCCTGCTGACCGTCGGCGCACTCAAGGTCGGCGTGATCGGCGTGTCGACCGTGGAGACACCGCGTACGACGATGGCGGTCAACGTTTCGGATCTCCGGTTCGTCGACCCTGCTCCGGTCGTTGACGCACATACCCGCGCGTTGCGAGCACGCGGCGCTGAAGCGGTAATCGTCGTGGCACACGCCGGCGCCTTCTGCGACCGCGCCACGCCGCCCGGCTGCAACGGTGAGATCGTTGACCTGGCCCGCCGGATCACGGAGCGCGTCGACGCGATCGTGAGTGGCCACACCCACTCGCTCGTCGCCACGCGCGTGAACGGCATCCCGATCGTCCAGGCGCGGTCTCACGGGCGCGCGGTAGGCGTGATCGACATCCCGTTAGGCGAAGGCGAGGCGAGCATCTCGGTGCGCGACGTGGTAGCCGATTCTGTCGCGCCGGATCCCGCGGTCGACGCCCAGGTCAAGCGCGTCGTCGCCGCCGTTGCCGCCGAAATGAGTCGCCCGATTGCACAGATCGCGGAGCCGCTGCGTAAGTCGGGCGGTCAATATGCGCTCGGCAATCTCATTGCCGACGCGCAGCGGGTGGCGGGGAAGGGGGACGTGGCCGTCATGAACAACGGAGGCATTCGCGCGGACCTCCAGGCAGGACAGGCGACGTACGGAAGCATCTTCGAGATTCAGCCGTTCGGCAACACGCTCTATCGGCTTACTGTGCGCGGGCGCGACCTGCGCGCGTACCTCGAGCGGCTGGTGGGGGGGAGTGCGCTCAACGCCCACGTGAGCGGCGTGACCGTCGTCTACGTCCCGACCAAGCCAGCAGGGTCTCGGATCACGACGGTGAAGCTGGCGGACGGGCGCGCCCTCCGCGACGATGCGACGTACACACTGGTGCTGAGCAACTTTCTTCTCGGTGGCGGTGACGGGCTCGGGCTCGCGGCCGATGCCATCAAGACCGAGCCTGTGGGCATTCCCGACATCGACGCGCTCGTGAACTACATCCGCGCGCAACGTCAGCCGTTGCGCGTGCCCTTCGAGTCGCGACTCACCGCGGCACATCCTTGAATCTCATCTCCGAATGCGTGTGTACGTGAACTCCGTCGGGCTCGACGTGCCGGATGGTGCGACAGCCCTCGACGCGGTGCGGGCGTGGAACGCCACGGCCGCCGATGAAGTCGCGGTGGGCGAGCGGGTGATCGCCGATAGCCGCGGCCTTCCGACCTCGCCCGAGACGAGGGCTCACGGCGGCGCCATCTTCCGCGTGCTTCCGGTGCGGCGTCGCCCGGAAGGCGACGAGCCCAACGACTAGCCGCGCGCATGTCACCATTCCCCGACCGCGCGCTGCTGCGCCGTCTTCCAAAGGCCGAGCTCCACTGTCACCTTGACGGGTCGCTGCGTCCCGCGACGCTCCTCGAGCTCGGGCGCGACCATCACGTCCCGATGCCCGCGGACGACGTCGATGCGCTGCGGGAGTTCATGATCGTCCGGGATGCCCGCGACCTGGAGGAATACCTCACCAGGTTCGACATCACGTTGGCGGTGCTGCAGACCGCGGACGCGCTCGAGCGCGTGACGTACGAGCTGGCCGAGGATGCAGCGGCGGAAGGCGTTCGCTACATCGAGATGCGCTATTGCCCCGTGCTGAATACGCGGCACGACCTCGAGCTCGGACAGACGGTCGAAGCGCCACTCGAGGGTCTGGCGCGGGCGCGGCGCGATCACGGCATTGTCGGACGTCTAATCATCACTGCGCTCCGCAACCTGCCGCCGGGCATCTCGATGGAACTGGCCCACCTGGCAGTTGCCTACAAGGATCGCGGTGTCGCGGGCTTCGATCTCGCGGGCGGAGAACGCGGGCATCCGGCGGGTGTTCATGCGGGTGCGTTCGAGTACGCACAGGCGCACGGACTGGCCTGCACGTGTCACGCCGGGGAAGGTGCGGGCGCAGACTCGGTGCGCGAAGCCGTGTATGCGTGCAAGGCCCATCGTCTGGGGCACGCGACTCGGTTGATCGAAGATCCCGTGCTCACCGAGTACGTGACGGACCAGCGCATCGCGCTCGAGATCTGCCTGACGAGCAACGTGCAGACGCGCGCGGCGGCGTCGTACGAGACGCATCCACTGCGGCGCTATTTCGACGCCGGAGCGAACGTCGTGCTGAACACCGACAACCGCCTCATGAGCGGCACGACCCTCACCGACGAGTACGTCCACGCGGCCGAGGAGCTCGATTTCTCGTTCGACGAGCTGTGCACCATCGCGCTGAATGGATTCGAGAGCGCTTTCCTGCCGCCGGCCGAGCGTGCGGCGATGGTGGCGAGCGCGCGGGAAGAAATGGCGGCGCTTCGAGGCGAACGGTGAGCACCGCGACCCATCGTTCGTACGGCACGCAGGCAGCCGCGCGGGCCGCGGCGGCGATCCGGAACCGGATCGGGACGGAACGTCCGGTTGCCGGCCTCGTGCTCGGATCGGGCCTGTCCGGCCTCGCCGATCGATTCGACGAGGTGAAGCGCGTCGACTACGGCGACATCCCGGGGTTCCCGGTGCCCACAGTGGTTGGCCACCCCGGCGTGCTCGTCGCCGGTACGCTCGCTGGCCGGCCGGCCGTTGCCCTCGCGGGTCGATTCCACATGTACGAGGGACATGCCGCGACGCTCGCGGGCTTTCCCGCCCGCGTATTCGCCGCGTTAGGCGCCGAGATCATGTTCGTGTCCAACGCCGCCGGCGGGATCCGGCGATCGTTCCGGCCCGGCGATCTCATGGTCATCGCCGACCACGTGAATCTCACGGGTCGAAACCCCCTGATTGGTCCGGTCGAGCCCGAGGATCTGCGTTTCCCCGACATGTCCGAGCCCTACGATGCGGATCTGCGCGCCGCACTCCACCGGGCAGGAAAGCGAGCCGGCATCGCGCTCGTCGATGGTGTGTATGGATGGGCGTTAGGCCCGTCGTACGAAACGCCCGCCGAGGTCCGCATGTTCGAGCGACTCGGCCTCGACGCCATCGGCATGTCCACGGTGCCCGAGGTGATTACCGCTCGTGCGATGGGAATGCGCGTTGCGGGCGTCAGCTGCGTGACCAACCTCGCTTGCGGGATGACGAACGCACCCCTGGACCACAAGGAGGTGCTTGCCGTGAGCAAGGAGGCGGCCGGCCGTTTCGAGAGCCTCGTGCTGGAGTGGCTACGGGATCTGTAACCGAGCTGCGTCAAGCCGGATGAACAACAGCGCCGCGCGGTTCGTGCGGCGCTGTTGCATAGCGACCTTCGGGGCGTTCGTGACCTAACGACTCGCTCTGGTCGCCGGTGGTGCAGCCGGCAGCCCGCGCACCCGCTGCTTGAATGTCTGGAAGCTCTGGCTGTCCTTCGTGAGCCCGTTGAGGATCGCGGGGTTGATCTTCGCGATCTGCGCGTCGGTCGCCTGGATTCGGCTTTCCTCGAGTGGGTGGGTCGCGAACCACGCGTCTACCGTTGACGGCGAGCGCTCCCGCTCGTTGATCAGAATCTGAAACATTTCAGGTATGCCGCGCGGATCGATCCCGGCCCGGACGACGTTCTTCACGCCTTCCTCATCGGCCTGGGCTTCGTCATCGCGGCTGAACTTCGCGAACAGGGCGGTGCCGCCCACGTTGATCAGCGCGCCGGTCGCCTGGTTGTTACAGACCTGCGTGAGCACGCACGCGAGCGTAAGGCCGATGTTGGCGCCCTGCGCCTGCTCCATCTGCTTGACCGAGTGGCGACGCACCACGTGACCGATCTCATGGCCGAGCACACCGGCCAACTGGTCCATCTTCTGTGCCCGTTCGATGAGACCCCGGTTCACGTAGACGTAACCGCCGGGAACGGCAAACGCGTTCACCTCTTGCGAGTTCACCACAAAAAACTGCCAATCGAGACTGCGGTCATCAGCGAGCTTCGCGATCGAATCGCCGAGCACGTTGATGTACCGCACGACCTCCGGATCCTTGACTATGGGTAGCTGCGCGTTGATTTGCTGGGCGTAGTCGGTCCCCATCTGCACTTCCTGCTGCGTGGAGATCGCGCATCCCGCCATCGTCGCTGCGAACGCCAACCCGATCAGTATACGTTTCATTCGTGTTCCTCTCAGAGTCGCCCGGCCCTGCAAAAAGCAAGACACATTCCACCGACCAGAGTAACGTAAAACTTTGCGAATTCTGACGTTAGCTCGCGACCTCCGCCGTCGCAAAGCACGCGATCGCAACGCGTTATTCGTCGTCGAGGGAGTGCGGGCGTCGGAAGAGCTCGTAAAGTCGCCACTCGAGGTCATCGGAGCGCTCGTGTCTCCGCAGCTCTCGACCAACCCGCGTGGCGCCAGCCTTCGCACCGCGCTCGCATCCCGAGGCACCGAGATCACGGACGTCACCGATGCGGAGTTCAGGAGCGCCGCCGAGACCGAGAGCCCGCAGGGGATTCTCGTCATCGCGGTCACACCGAAACGCTCACTCGAAACGTTCGCCGCGACCGACCCGTTGCGCATGCTCGTGCTCGACGCCGTACAGGATCCAGGCAATGTCGGAACGTTGATTCGCACCGCAGCCGGCCTCGGCGCCACCGCCTCTGTAGCCCTTCCGGGCACCGTTGACCTGTGGAACGCCAAAGTCGTCCGTAGCGCAATGGGCGCTCACTTTCTGCACTCCGCTTTCCATTGTACATGGGACGAGCTGCGACTGTTCCTCGATGAAACGAGAATCCCGCTGTGGGGCGCCGATGTCGACGGCGTTCCGGTAGGACGGAGCGGCGCGCCACGCCGTCTCGCGCTCGCGGTCGGGAACGAGGGCGCGGGACTCAGTGCTCACGTGCGCGGTGCCTGCGCCCAGTTCGTGTCGCTGCCGCTCGACGCGGGCGTCGAATCGCTGAACGTCGCTGTCGCAGCCGGCATTCTCCTCTACGAGCTTCGCGCGTGATCGTCTGGCCTGAGCTGCTTTTCGCGTTCGTCATCGGCGCCTGCGTTGGCTCGTTCCTCAACGTGTGCATAACGAGATGGCCGCACGATCTGTCGGTCATCTCGCCGCGCTCGCGATGCCCTCGTTGTGAACGGCCGATCACGGCGATCGACAACATCCCGATCCTGAGCTGGCTCGTGCTCCGCGGAAAGTGCCGCGGGTGCGGTCTTCCGATCTCGACGCTGTATCCCGCGATCGAGCTGCTGACGGCGCTCGGATGGACCGCTGCCGTTCTCGCGTTTGGGCCGACGTTCACCGCGGTTCGCGTGGCCGTCCTCGGCACCATCCTGCTTGGCATCGCCGTCACCGATGCGCGCCACTACCTGATCCCGGATGGCTTCACGGTGTTCGGTTTGGTCTGGGTTTTCGTCACCGCACTCGTCGGCACGATGCTGAATCAACCGTCGCCGTTCGCCGACCCGTACGACTCGCTCATTGGTGCATGTGCGGGCGCTGGGGCGATTGCCATCGCCGGCTGGCTCGGCGAGGTCGCCCTGAAGAAGGAAGCGATGGGCTTCGGGGACGTGACGCTCATGGCCGTGATCGGCGCGGCCGTCGGGCCGGGACGGGCACTGCTCGTGGTGTTCGTAGGTGCGCTCATCGGCGTCGTAGGATTCGTCGCGGTCGTTTATCCGCTTTCGCGGTTGCGGCGGGCGCATCGGACGGCGCAGCTGGATCTCGCGCTCGGCGATGCCCCGGTCGGCTTGCCGCACGTCCCGTTTGGAGTGTTCCTTGCGCCCGCCGCGCTCGCAACTTTGCTTTGGGGATATGACCTCATCGGCTGGTATTCCGGCCGACTGACAGGCTGACGCCAATGTTGTCTCGAGGGAGCGGCGCATCGGCGATGCCCGCGCGAACCGGGTTCGCGAGCTCCCGACTTCCCTGAAGCTGACCCAATGACCCGCCAATCCGACGGCACTCTCGGCCGCTTCGCGCGCGACTTGACCGCGGATGCGCGTGATGGTCGTCTCGAGCCGGTGCGATGCCGGAGCGAGGAGATCGCGCGCGTCATAGACATCTTGCTCCGACACGGCAAGAACAACCCTGCGCTCGTGGGACCCGCGGGGGTGGGCAAGACGGCGATCATCGAAGGCCTCGCCCAGCGGCTCGCGTCCGGCGACGTCCCCCTCTCGCTGCGCGGAACCCGAATCATGGCCGTGGACCACGTGTCGCTGCTCGCCGGCACGACGTACCGCGGTGATTACGAGGAGCGCATTCGTCGCCTCGTCGCCGAAACGAGCGCGGCGCCCGACGTGGTGCTGTTCATCGATGAGCTGCACAACCTCATCGGACAGGGCACGGCTCTCGGCGTCGCGATGGACGCGGGCAACATGCTCAAGCCTGCCCTGGTGAGGGGTGATTTCCGGGTCATTGGCGCCACGACGAACGACGAATACGAGCGGTGGGTATGTGGCGATCCGGCGCTCGAGCGACGCTTTCAGCGCGTGCTGGTTCGCGAGCTGTCTGCCGACGAAACGCTGGACATTCTCAAGGCGCGCGTGGAGCGTCTCGAACGGCATCACAACGTCGTCATCACCGAGGTGGCGGTGCGCGCGGCCGTGGAGCTCACCGATCGCTATGAGCTCGACCGCATGCGGCCTGACCGCGCCATCGATGCGCTGGATGAAGCGTGCGCGCATGCTCACGCGGTCGCGACCTATTCGGAGCGCGCGCAGGAGCTCATCCGCCGCCGACGCACGCTCGTGGCAGGGCGCCCTGAGCGGAAAGGCGGCGAACGGCAGTCACCACGTCCGGAGCCGGCGCACGAGCCGCTCGACCACCCGGAGCTCGAGGAGGATGACCCGATCGAGCGCATGGCGCGGGACGGGTTCGCCGCGCTCGAGCGATTTGGTGCGGAGATCGAGGCGATCTTCGTCCCGCCCGCGAACGGTCGCGAAGCTGCCGCGGCGCCCGCGAACGGCGCGGCCACGACGTCGACCCCGCGCGCCGAGCCCGCCGCTCGCGCTACCCCGGAACCGCCGTTGACGCTCGCGGCGCTCGACGCAGAGCTCCATCGCGTGCTGGCGGAGGAGGGGATTGTCGTTCGGGGTCATGACATCGCACGGGTCGTGAAGCTCGCCACCTCAAAGGACGTGACATGGACGGAGTGAGACTCGTTAGGGCGCGCGCGCTCGCTGGCGTCGCGTCGTTAGGCCTCGCGGTGGTCCTCGGGTGCTCGCGGGACGGCGGCACCAAGGGCGCGGCGGCGAACGCCGGCCCCTACGCCAAGGAAGTCAGCGAAGCCGTGCCGAAGATCGAGAAGGCGGTCGGCCTCACCTTCAAGACTCCGCCCAGGGTCGAGCGGCGATCGAAGGAGGAGGTCCGCAACTTCCTCACGCAGAAGTTCAACGAGTCCATGCCGGCCGCGGAGATTTCGGGCATCGAGCGCACGTACCGCCGCTTCGGACTGATTGCCGACACGCTGCAGTTGCGGCCGTTCATGCTCGAACTACTGACGGAGCAGGTCGTCGGCTATTACGACCCGTCGGCCAAGGTGCTCTACGTGGTAGATGGCGCAGACCCCGCGTTGGTTGGCGTCACCGTCACCCACGAGCTCGTGCACGCCCTTCAGGACCAGTACCTCAATCTCGATTCGATCCAGAAGGTCACTGGCGACAACGACCGCCAGGTTGCTGCGCAAGCGGTGATCGAAGGGCAGGCGACCTTCGAGCAGGTAAAGGCCATGCTCGGATCGAACAGCCTTTCCGCGACGCTTCCCGGTGGATGGGATCGCATCCGCGACATGATCCGCGAGGGGCAGAGCTCGATGCCGGTGTTCTCCTCGGCACCGATGATCATTCAGGAGACGCTGATCTTCCCGTATCTGAGTGGCGCCGAATTCATTCGCCACTTCGATGAGACGCATCCGGGGAAGGTCCCGTTCGACTCGATGCCGGTATCCACAGAACAGATACTTCACCAGTCCGCGTACTTCGAGACGCGGGACGCGCCGACTACGGTCACGCTTCCGGAGCTCGGCGGCGGGGCACACGCCGTCTACTCGAACAACCTGGGCGAGTTCGAGACGCGTCTCTTTCTGTTCCAGCACCTCGGCGACCAGAACGGCGCGATTCGCGGCGCCGCCGGTTGGGACGGCGACCGGTACGTCCTGTTCGACACCAAGGGCGGCGACGGAATCGCGTGGGTGACGGTGTGGGACTCCAAGATCGACGCCGGCGAGTTCTACGACCTGGTCGACACGTCGATCCTCAAGCGTTTCCGGAACGCCAAGCCGAAGTCGGCGGATGACGCGTCGCGGACGTACGACGCCGCCGGGCGCACGATACGCCTAACGACGGCAGAGGTCGATGGGCGACCGGCGGTGCTCTACGTCGACGTGCCAACTGGCGCGGCCACCGACGTCATCGATCTGGGCAAGGTAACGTTAGGCAAGTAGCTGACTCCCTTGCTCGGCTAGTCCGCCGGAACCGCCTCCGCCTCGGCTGCCGGCCTGTCCGAGGTCGGAGAGGTCTCGGCCGCGACCTGATCCGCGAGCGACGGCTCGGGGGCGGGGAGCAACGCCAGACGGAGCACCTCGTCCATCGTCGCGACGAATGTGAACGCCATGTTCTGTCGCACCTCGGTCGGGACGTCGCGCAGATCCTTCTCGTTGCCCTTCGGCATGATCACCTCGCGCAGGCCGGCGCGATAGGCGGCGAGCGTCTTCTCCTTGACCCCGCCAATGTCGAGGACCTTTCCACGCAACGTCACCTCGCCCGTCATCGCCACGTCACGCCTGACCGGGCGCCGGCTCAACACGCTCGCGATCGCGAGTGTGACCGCGATGCCCGCACTCGGGCCGTCCTTGGGAATCGCACCGGCCGGGAAGTGAATGTGCAGGTCGCTGTCACGGAACTCGGCTTCGGGGATCTCGAGCGGTGTCGCGCGTGAGCGCACGAATGACAGCGCGGCATCGACCGACTCCCGCATGACGTCGCCGAGTTGACCCGTGACCGTTAGGCGTCCGCTCCCCGGCATCCGAAGCGCCTCAATGAGCATGAGGTCGCCGCCGGTGGAGGTCCACGCGAGACCCGTGACCACGCCGATTTCCGGCTCTTTCTCGGCTTCTTCCATCGCATAACGCGGCGCGCCGAGGATCTCCTCCACGCGCGCGTTGTCGATGATCCAGGCGCCCTCTTCACCCTCGGCTTTCCGCCGGGCGCGCTTGCGCATGATCGTCGCGAGATTCCGTTCGAAGTTGCGGAGACCCGCCTCACGCGAATAGCGGCCCGAGACGAAGCCAAGCACTTCGTCGGTAAACTGAATGTCCTTGTCGCTGATGCCGTGCTCCTCCAGGAGACGTGGCATGAGGTATCGCCACGCGATCTCGACCTTCTCCTCGACCGTGTACCCGGCGATCCGGATGACCTCCATGCGGTCGCGGAGCGGCGCCGGGATGTCGAACAGGTTGTTCGCGGTACAGATGAACAGGCTGGCCGACAGATCGAACGGCAGGTTGAGATAGTGATCCACGAACTCGTCGTTCTGCGACGGGTCGAGCACCTCGAGCATGGCGGCCGTCGGGTCGCCTGAGGGGCCACCGGCGGACATCTTGTCGATCTCGTCGATCATGAGGACGGGATCCTTGACGCCCACTCGCCGTAGCGCCTGGATCAGAAGCCCCGGTAGCGCGCCGACATACGTTCGACGGTGGCCGCGAATCTCGGCCTCATCGCGCACCCCGCCCACGGAGATCCTGTAGAACTCGCGGCCGATCGCCTTGGCGATCGCCTCGCCTAACGACGTCTTTCCCGTACCGGGGGGCCCGGCAAGGCAAAGAATGGGGCCGTGCGGATCGCCGCCTCTGAGCTTGCGCACGGCGAGGAACTCGATGATTCGCTCCTTCGCTTCGAGCAGCCCGTAGTGCCGCGTGTCGAGCGCTTCCTCGACCTTCTTGAGCGCGATCTCCTCGTCGCCCGAACGCTTGTGCCAGGGCAGCGCCAGGATCCAGTCGAGGTACGTTCGGATGACCTGATACTCGCTCGATGCGGGCGACAGCATGCGCAGTCGTTCGGTTTCACGACGCGCTTCCTGCCCGACCTTCTCGGGCAGCTTTGCCTCGTCGATCTTCTTGAGCGTCTCGAGCGCTTCCTTCTCGCCGGGGTCCGCCTCGCCGAGCTCCGCCTGGATCGCGCGCAGCTGCTGCCGCAAATAGAACTCGCGCTGGTGCTGCTCGATCTTCACTTCGGTCTGGCGCTTCACGTCTTCCATCACGCGGGCGCGCGCGACCTCTCGCTCGAGCCGAGAGAGGATGAATCGAATGCGCTGGCCGACGTCGAGGCGCTGCAGTACCTCGTCCTTGTCGGAGATCCGGAAGTTCATGTTCGTGGCCGCGAGGTCGGCGAACCGACCCGGGTCGGACACGTTCATCTTCAGGATCTGCGGCACCTCGTCGGGGATGCGGTCGACGAGATCGGCGAGCGTTTCCGCGGCCGACACCACGCGGGCGACCAGGTCCTCGAGCTCCGCCGGCTCCGCGGGCGTCTCGCGCGCGGCCTTGATCGAGGCGATCGCGTAGGGCTGCGTCTGCTCGATCGCCTCGACCGTGATCCTGCGAAGCCCCTGGAGAGTGATCTGGACGGTGTCACCGGGCAGATTGATCCGCTCGTGCACGCGCGCCGCGACCCCCACTCGACCGACGAACTTTCCGGGCTCCACCGGTTCGTCGTGGTCGCCGCTGGCGACGACCAGAGCGACGATGAGCCCGGGTTCCTCGTTCGCACGCAGCAACGCGAGGTTCTCCGGCGCGCCCATCTGCACGGCGATGGTGCCGAGCGGATAGACGATCGTCGAGCGCAAAGCCATCAGCGGAAGTGCGGGCGGCAGCTCGGACTTGAGAATCTCTTCTTTGCGTTGGTTGCGTGCCATGCTCAGACGTCGCGGCAGGTTGGTGAGGGACGTGTAAGGTAATAGGAAAGTGCTGGAGCAACAGCGTTTGGGTTGCTTCAACCCGCTCTGCTGTCTACTTTTACGGGCTATGTTCGATGAGCTGTCAGAAAAACTGGAAGCAACGTTCGCGCGCCTTCGCGGCCGCGGCGTGCTCACCGATGCCGATATCAAGGAAGGTCTCCGCGAAGTCCGCCGAGTCCTTCTCGAAGCCGACGTAAACTTCCAGCTCACGCGCGAGTTCCTCGAGCGCGTCGAGAAGAAGTCGGTCGGGGTGTCGTCGTTGCGCACCGTCTCGCCGGCACAGCAGCTCGTCAAGATCGTGCATGACGAGCTCGCGAGCATGTTGGGTGAGCAGCGCGAGGGGCTGAAGCTGAGCTCCGTGCCGCCTACGATCGTGATGATGGTCGGGCTGCAGGGCTCGGGCAAAACCACCACGGCGGCAAAGCTCGCACGTCGGCTCAAGCTCGAGTCGCGACCGACGCGGTTGATCGCCGGTGACGTGTATCGTCCGGCCGCCATCGACCAGCTCGAGACGCTCGGTCAGCAGCTCGACGTTCCCGTCTATGCTGATCGCACGACGACGGACGTCGTGAAGATCGCGAAGCAGGGTATCGACCAGGCACGGCGCGCGCGTGATCGCGTCGTCATCCTCGACACGGCCGGACGTCTCCAGATCGACGAGGAGATGATGCGGGAGCTCATCAAGGTGAAGGAGGCCGTTCATCCGGATGAGATTCTGCTCGTCGCCGACGGCATGACGGGCCAGGAGGCCGTTCGCATTGCGCAGGGGTTCGACCAGGCGTTAGGCGTCACTGGCGTCATCCTGACGAAGCTGGACGGCGACGCGCGCGGCGGTGCCGCGCTGTCGATCTACGGAGTGACGAAGAAGCCGATCAAGTACATCGGCGTCGGCGAAAAGACCGATGCGCTCGAGGAGTTTCATCCCGAGCGCATGGCCGGCCGGATTCTGCAGATGGGCGACGTGGTGTCGCTCGTCGAAAAGGCGCAGACCGCATTCGACGAAGCTGAAGCGAAGAAGCTCGAGAAGAAGGTGCGCAAGGAGGGCATGGACCTCAACGACATGCTCGTCGCTATGCGCCAGATGCAGAAGCTCGGCCCGATCGAGGGCATCCTGAAGATGCTGCCGGGCGTCAACTCGAAGATGCTCAAGCAGGCGAACCTCGACCCGAAGCGCATGAAGCACGTCGAGGCCATCGTGCTGTCGATGACGCCCGCGGAGCGCAAGAACCCCACGATCATCAACGGGTCTCGTCGGTCGCGAATCGCCAAAGGCTCCGGCCGGCCGACCAACGAGGTCAACCGGCTGCTCGAGCAGTTCAGGGACATGCAGAAAATGATGAAGAAGGCCTCGTCAGGCGGGCGGATGGGATTTCCGCCCGGCATGATGGGGATGCGTTAGGCACGCTGTTTTTTTTCGTCGTGGGTGCGCTCCGGAAACGCCGGAGTCGCGATGAGCCCACGGTTTCACCGCACGCCACACAGGAGAACGCACCATGGCAGTTCGAATTCGCCTCCGCCGCACCGGCCGCAAGAATGCGCCGTCGTTCCGCATTATCGTCGCCGATTCGACGAGCCCGCGGGATGGTCGGTTCATCGAGATCATCGGCCAGTACTTTCCGCGGCAGGGCGACAAGGCCGTTCAGCTGAACACCGAGCGAGCGAACCATTGGCTCGATGTCGGCGCCCTTCCGAGCGACACCGTCCGTTCCCTCCTGCGTAAGGCGGGCGTGCTCAAGGCACGACACGAGGCCCGGCTCGCGCGGAAGCTCAATTCGTCCGCGGTCCCCGTGCGCGAAGCGAGCGAGCCGGCCGCGTCGAGCGACGCGAGCGAGTGACGTGGCGGCGCCCGAGCTGACGATCGTCGGGCGCGTCCGCAGGGCACACGGCATTCACGGCGAGCTCGTCATCGAGCCGCTCACCGACGTGCCGGACGCGGTCTTCGCGGCCGGCCGTCGTGTTTTCGCCGGTACCGTCGACGGAGATCCGGCTCCCGATGGGCGCACGCTGGTTGTCGAGGAGAGCCGGCCGTTCAAGGGCGGCGGGTGGATCGTCGCATTCGATGGCATTGCCGACCGCAATGAGGCGGAGCGCTGGCGGGAGCGCTACGTGCTCGCGCCGAAGAGCGAGCTCACCCCGACGACCGAGCACGAGGTCTATCTGCACGAACTGTTCGGGCTGTCCGTCGTCCGGGCGGGATCGTTGGAGCCGCTTGGTGACGTGACCGACGTCTACGAGCTGCCTCAGGGCATCATGCTCGACGTTAGGCGGGCGAATGGGAGCGTGCTCATTCCGTTCCGGCCGGAAGTCGTGACCAAGGTGGACCTCGCCGGGCGCCGGCTCATCGTCGATCCGCCCGAGGGGTTGATCGAGTGAGAATCGACATCGTGACCATCTTTCCGGACTTCTTCGCTGCACCGCTCGCCCTGAGTATTCCAGCGCGCGCGGCAGCGTCCGGAGCCGTGGCGTACAACGTCCTGGATCTGCGCGATTTCACCCACGACCGGCATCGGACGGTGGACGACTACCCATACGGCGGTGGGGCAGGGATGGTGATGAAGCCCGAGCCGTTCTTCGAGGCCGTCGAGTCGCTGCAGATCGCCGGACCCATCGTGCTGCTGTCGCCGCGCGGGCGCCGATTCTCTCATGCTGACGCGGTGCGCTTCGCGGAGAGCGAGACGCTGACTCTGCTTTGCGGCCACTACAAGGACATCGACCAGCGAGTCGCGGACTTTCTCGCCACCGAGGAGATCTCGCTCGGGGACTTCGTCCTCAGCGGAGGCGAGCCGGCGGCGCTGGCGATCGTCGACGCAACCGTGCGTCTATTGCCCGGGGCGATGTCCGATCTGGACAGCGCGCGCGGCGACTCCTTCTACGACGATCGCGGTTTGAGCGCGCCGAGCTACACTCGCCCGCCGACGTTTCGCGGACACGAGGTTCCGGAGGTCCTGCTTTCCGGAGACCACAAGCGCATTGCGGCCTGGCGGGTGAGCGAAGGGCAACGCCTCACGCGGGCGCGGGACGCCGATGTCGCGCTGGACCCGAGCGAACCATGACGGCGCCGGTGCCCACCGTGCTGAGTTGGAGCGGCGGCAAGGACAGCGCCCTCGCGCTGCACGAGCTCCTCATGGACCCGGCGGTCGACCTGCGTGGACTTCTCACGACGGTGACGGACGGCTATGACCGTGTCAGTATGCACGGCGTGCGCACGTCGCTCGTGGCCGCGCAGGCGGCCGCGCTGGAGATCCCGCTGTGGAGCGTTCGAATCCCGCCGTCGGCAACCAACGAGCAATACGAGCGAGCCATGGGGGAAATGCTCACCGCCATCCGCCGCGAAGGGATCGAAGCGATCGCGTTCGGCGACCTTTTCCTGGCGGATGTGCGTGCCTACCGCGAGCGGCTGGTGGCGGCCACCGGACTGCGTCCCGTCTTCCCGCTCTGGGGGAAGGGGACCGCCGACCTCGCAAGGCGTTTCGTGTCCTGCGGATTCCGAGCGGTGGTCGTGTGTGTCGATCCGCGTCAGATTGATGTGTCGCACTGTGGCGTCGACTACGACCGCGCTTTGCTCGAGGCGCTCCCCGGATCGGCCGATCCGTGTGGAGAGCGCGGCGAATTTCATACGTTCGTATACGATGGGCCGATGTTCCGTCAGCCAATCGCGGTGCAACGTGGTGTCGTCGTGGAACGTGACGGATTCTTGTTCTGCGACCTCTTGCCTGGCGGCGCGGAAGGCGCAAGTTCGTAGTGAGCGATCTTCGTGATGGAATGGCATGTGCCTAGTAAGTTGGGCGTTGTCGCGAAACTGAACGCAAAGGCCACCCGTTTTACCACCGAATGCGCATCGCTCTCCTCCTCCTGATCCCACTTGCCGGCTGCCTCGATGCGGCCTCCGGCAATGTGCCGAACGTCCCGGCGCCCACGGCGTCGACGGGAGAGGTGGCACTGCGCCGGGTGTTCTCGACCGGGCTGACGGCCCCGCCGAGTGACAAGAAGAACAGTGGCCCGCGGACATTCGCTCGCGGCCGAGTCGAGCTCAAGCTTCGTCGCGATAGCACACTCGAGTACCACCTGAACGTCTACAACCCGGGCGGTGACAATTTTACCGCCGCCCAGGTCTACCGCGTCGGTCACGCAGGCCCGCCGGTGGTCACGCTGTTCACCGGGGCGTCGCTCAAGGACAAATACATTCAGGTGCGCGGCACGGGCGTCCTGATCGACCCCGCCGGGAAGCCACTCCTCGATGAGCTCCGGGCCAACCCGGGCGCCTTCTACGTTTCGGTCCGCACTACTCGTGAGCCCGAGGGCGCGCTGACGGGGACGATACAATAGCGGGAATCGGGAATCGGGAATCGAAAACCCTCGGGAGGCTCATCTCGTGTAGAGTGGCCCTCCGAGGGTTCTACGATTCCCTATTCCCGACACGGCTGGCGATGCACTCGATGGCGGTTTAAGTTGTGGGTCTGCCAAGCGAAACCTTTATCGGGCAAGACCTTTCAGCCCAGAGCGTCATATGCATCCGTTCATCGAGACCCAGAAAGAGTGGCTTCGTTCCGTCCCCCCGTTCCGGGCAGGCGATACGCTGCGTGTCAACGTCCGGGTGAAGGAAGGCGACAAGGAGCGACTCCAGGCGTTCGAGGGCGTATGCATTGCGCGCCGCGGTAGCGGCGTGAGTGAAACGTTCACGGTCCGGAAGATCTCCAACGGCGTTGGGGTAGAGCGCATTTTCCCCGTCCACAGCCCCATGCTCGCCGAAATCGTCGTCGTGCGTCGCGGCCGGGTCCGACGCGCCAAGCTGTATTATCTCCGTCATCTCACGGGCAAGGCGACGCGCATCCGCGAGAAGAAGGTTCGCGTCGCGGTTCCGACCACCGAGGCGGCGACGTCGGAGAGCTGACCGATGCCCGGACGTCGGCGGCGAGCGGGATCGGCGCCCCGACGCTGGAGCATCATCGAGCGGGATCTGCGCAAGGAGCGCGGGCCGCTCATCGCGGGAGTCGATGAAGTTGGACGGGGCCCCCTCGCGGGCCCCGTCGTCGCTTGCGCGGTCATCATGCCTCCCGACGCGCGCGCCATTCGCGGTGTCGATGATTCGAAAGCGCTGACGGCCATACAGCGCTCCAAGCTGGCGAAGCTCATCTTCGCGAGGGCCCTCGCCGTGGGAATCGGCGCCGCGTCCGTCCGAGAGATCGACCGCCTCAACATCTATCACGCGAGCACGCTCGCCATGCGGCGCGCATTGGCGCGCCTGTCCGTCGCGCCCGACCACGTGCTCATCGACGGTAAGGCGATTCGCTCGCTCAGGATCACGCACACGGCGGTCGTCCACGGCGACGCGCGCTGCTTCTCGATCGCATGCGCGTCGATCATCGCCAAGGTCACGCGCGACCGGCTCATGCACCGCCTGGCTCGACGGCATCCCGTGTATCGATGGGATCACAACGTTGGCTACGCCACGCAGGACCACATCGCCGGGCTCGCGACGGCGGGGATCACGCCGCATCATCGGCGCAGCTTCATGCGCATCCGGCAGCTCTCGTTCGACTTCGGCGCACCGGCGGAGGTCATCGTGGATATCCCGATCGAAGCCATGATGGGCGATGTGAGCGGGGAGACGGGGGCGATCACCACTCTCGAGCTGGAGCCTAACGAGTCGGTCGTCGTGCCGGATCCGGTCGGTGGCTGACGGTTCCGTCTTTCGCGACGGACTGTTCGCCGGACAGGTCGGCGTCATCACTGGCGGCGGGACCGGGATCGGCTTCGGCGTCGCGGAGCTGCTGGCGTCCCTCGGCATGCACGTCGTCCTCGCGAGCCGGAAACCCGAGCACATCGAGCCGGCTGCGGAGCGCATTCGTTCTGGCGGCGGTCGCGCGTCGACCGCCACGCTCGATGTTCGAGATGCCGAGCGTGTCAAGGCGATCATGGGTCAGGTAGCGAACGACCACGGGCGCCTCGACCTTCTCATCAACAACGCCGCGGGCAACTTCTACGTGCCGGCGGAGTCGATGAGCCCCAACGCCTGGCGGAGTGTCATCGAGATCGATCTGTTCGGCACTTTTTTCTGCTCGCAGGCCGCGCTGCCCCTCATGCGTGCTTCCGGCGGCGGGAGCATCGTGAACATCTCGATGACGCTTCACTATCGCGGATGGCCGCAGATGGCCCACGCGACGGCGGCAAAGGGAGGTATCGATGCGCTCACGCGTACCCTGGCGCTCGAGTGGGCTTCCGATGGTGTGCGCGTCAATGCGGTTGCGCCCGGCCCGGTCCCCACCGAGGGCGTGCTGAAAGCGTTTGCGCGGCCGCCCAATTCCGGAGCGCACCTGTTCGCGTCGGCGCAGGCCCTAACGAGCGACCAGCCCGGCGCGGGGGGCGCAGCCGAAGGTGGCGTCGAGCAAGCGATTGCTCAACGGGCGGCGCAGATCCCGCTCGGCCGCTGGGGAGCGCCAAGGGACATCGCGAACGCCGTCGCCTTCCTGGCTTCACCGGCCGCGAGTTGGGTAACCGGAGCAATCCTCGTCGTGGATGGCGGAGAATGGCTGGCCCGTTCGACCATGTAGCCAACTTTTTTCGGCGTTTGTGATGTGCGTCTCAGGCTTTGGATGTTGCGTTTCGTTTAATTGCGCGTCAGCCAGACCTTTTTGTGCGTTGAGCGGCGGACTCGTGTGATCGACATCACATTGAGATAGAAGGCGATAGGTAAGGCCGGCGTTCTCTGCACTGCGGTATGGTTTTCGCAAGCCAATCAATTGTCGTGGTGGAGTCGAGACCTCTTTGCAATCGGAGAGCAGCGATATGAAAGCAAATCTGCGGGCAGTGGGAGCGGTGATCCTTGGGTCGGCAGTCATCGGCGCATGCGCGACGAAGGGCTTCGTCAAGACCTCGGTTCAGGATGAGCGCGCGGCGCGTATCGCCACGGACAGCAGCCTGAGCAACCAGATTGCCGCCACGAATAACGAAGTGTCGGGGCTGAAGTCGGAAGTGTCGACGACCAAGAACGACGTTGCGAGCCTTCGGAATGACCTCAATGGGCTTCGCACGGAGTTCGGCGCGAAGATCACGGCGATGGAAGAGGGCCTGAAGTTCGCGTTCCCGGTCAACTTCGCGTTTGACGATGCGACGGTTCGCGAGGCCGACAAGGCCGCGCTCGACCGCTTCGCCACCGTCGTTGGCAAGTACTACAGCGGCTCGATGATCACGATCGAGGGCTTTGCAGATCCGGCTGGTTCCACCCGCTACAACATGGATCTGTCGAAGCGCCGCGCTGACGCCGTCGCCGCGTACCTTGGCGAGAAGGGCCTGACGACCACGAACGTCCGCACGGTCGGCTATGGCAAGACCCGCCTGGTGAACCCGAAGGCGCAGAAGGACGATCCGGGCGCCGAAGCCAACCGTCGTGTGACCTTCGTCGTCGAGACGAACGGTTCGACTGCCGCGGCGACCACCGCTGCGCTGCCTCGGTAACGAAGTTTTACGAACGCGATTTCGGAAACGGAACGCGCTCGTTAGGAAGCCCCGACCGGGATCCGGTCGGGGCTTTTCCTTTGTAGCCTGGGCAAATCGGCGGCTCGAGTTTGTTTCGTGTTCGAGCATCGTTCGCGCGCTGTGAGCGGCGTATCGGCGTCGCGGGCTGCGTTCTACATTGCGCGCTCGCCGACGCCCGAACGGCTACCTAACAACGCTTCCTATGGCGCGAGCTCTCTCAGCAGACGTGGAAGAATCGACAATCCACCGCGGTGTCCGCCTTCCGAGCGACGAGGCCCCCTACTATGTGGCCGCGGGTGACGAGGTGGAGATCTTCGCCATGTGCCACGCACGGGGATTGCCGGTCATGCTCAAGGGACCGACCGGCTGCGGCAAGACACGCTTCGTCGAACACATGGCGTGGCGGCTGCAGCGACCGCTCGTGACGATCGCCTGTCACGACGATCTGTCGGCGAGCGATTTGACCGGCCGCTACCTGATTCGCGGTGGCGAGACGGTCTGGGTCGACGGCCCGTTGACCGTTGCGGCGCGAACCGGCGCGATCTGCTATCTGGACGAGATCGTGGAAGCACGACAGGACACCGTGGTCGTGATCCATCCCCTCACCGACGACCGTCGGCTGCTGCCCATCGAGCGGACGGGTGAGCTGATCGAAGCCGCACCGGGTTTTCAGGTCGTCATCTCGTACAATCCGGGCTACCAGCACGCCATCAAGGATCTCAAGCCGAGCACGCGACAGCGGTTCGTCGCGCTCGATTTCGATTTCCCGGCGCCCGACGTCGAGGCCACGATCGTCGCGCACGAAAGCGGTGTCGACTCGGCGACTGCCGATGCCCTCGTCAGGCTCGCGCAACGCGTGCGCCGGTTGCGGGATCAGGGGCTCGCGGAGGCACCGAGCACGCGGCTTCTCGTATCGACAGCCCGGCTCATCGCGGCCGGAATCGGAGGGCGTCAGGCCTGTCGCGCCGCGTTGGTCGGGCCGCTCACGGACGATCCCGATCTCGTGGTCGCGATCTCGGATATCATCGACGCGACGCTCTGATCGTGTCGGCTCGCGCCGGGTTCCTCCATGCCCTGCGAACCGCGGTGCGACGGGCGAGCGCGGCGCTCGAAGACGCGCGGCAATCGCGTCGCGCGCGCGCCGCCCGTGGCACGCGCGTCGTTCGCCTGGACGACGTCCGCCGCCGCCTCGAACTGCTCGTGACCGCCGTGTACGCCACGCCGATCCCGATCACGACGGCGGAGCCGGCGTCACGTCGGCGGTCGTGGCGCGACGTGTTCGGGCCAGGTTACCGGCGCCAAGCCGCCGCGATGCCGGCGACCGACGGTGAGCGCATTCAGCTGCCTCGCGAGATCGAAAGCACCGACACCGATGCCGCGCTTGCCGAATACCGGTTGATGGCGATCGAACAGGCCGAGCGGATCACGAGAAAGACAGTCGCCATGGCGCCGCCCGGGGCGCCGGGCATCGAGCGCGACCTGTATCTGCTCCGTGAAGGGGCGCTGGTCGATGCGGCCATCGCTCGCGCCGTCCCCGGGCTGCGTGGCACGCTGTCGACCGTTCGCAAGCGCGCGCTCGAGTCGCGCCCGTCGCTCACGGGGCTCACGCTCACGGAGCGGGCGGTGGAAGGACTCCTGCGTACGTTCCTGTCGGCCGACCTAACGCGCGAGGCGGAGCGCGCGGCGGCGGGCTCGCCTCATGAGTCGCTCGCGTGGGCTCGCGAGCAGCTGCGCGAGATTGGAGGCGCTGGAGCGCGGTACCGCGGAATCGCTCCAGTGCTGGCCTGGGGTGTTCTGCGTGCCCAGCCGGCACGCGACCAGCCTATTCCGAAGGCCGTCGAGCTCGCGGCGACGCGCGGCGGCAAGCACGGCATCGGCAAGTTTGGACGCGGCGGCGGCACCGGCGGGACGCAGTCGAGCGAGGAAGGGACCGAGGAAGGGTCGTCGCAGTTCCGTCGTGACGGACGCACGGTGCTCAACGACGACGGCCCGCGTCGGGTCGCGTCGCCCGGCGCGGGACAGTCGTCCAGCGCGGACACCGATGGTCCGGCCGACCAGCCGGCGTCCGAGGATGACGCGGCCGCGAACGAGCATGCTCAGCCCGAATCGTCCGTGACTCGGAATGCGCGGGCCGCCACCCCGGACCGGTCGCGCGGCGGCGTGAGCCGCATCCCGTCACCGAAGCTGGCTGGCGAAGGCATCGAGTATCCCGAGTGGGACTGGGAGCTCGGCGACTATCGTCCGCAGGGCTCCATTGTTCGCCGATACGAGCCGGACATCACCGATGACCGCTGGGGCGCCGGGGTGCTGGCGCGGCACGGCGCGCTCGTTAGGCGACTGCGCGAACGGTTCGAGCGTCTCCGGGCTCGGCGCACGCGGCTCAACCAGCAGCGCGATGGGGACGAGCTCGATCTCACGGCCTGCGTCCGCGCGCTGGTCGATCAGCGGAGCGGCCACACGGTCGACGACCGTTTGTACATTGCCGTGCGTCCGGCTCGGCGAGGCCTCGCGATCGCGTTGCTCATTGACATCAGCGGTTCGACCGATGAGTGGATCGACGCGCGACGCCGTGTGATCGATGTCGAGAAGGTTGCGCTACTCCTCGCCAGCGAGGCCCTCGACGCGCTCGGTGATCTCTACGCGATTCTCACGTTCTCGGGAAAGGGCCGATCGAACGTTCGCATGCGCACGATCAAGGGGTTCGACGAGACGAATGGCTCCGTTGTCAGGCGACGCATCGGGGCGCTCGAGCCTGAAGGGTACACCCGTGCGGGCGCGGCAATCCGTCATGCGGCCGCGCTCCTCGAGCGTCAGCCGGCCGCGCATCGGCTTCTCCTCATCATCTCCGACGGGAAGCCGAACGACATCGATGGCTATGAGGGGCTGAGCGGAGTGGAGGATACCCGGCAGGCGATCATCGAGACACGCGCGCGCGGCATCTACCCGTTCTGCCTGACGATCGACCGTCAGGGCCAGGAATACCTGGGACGGATCTTCGGCGAGGCCGGGCACACGGTGTTGCGCAATCCGCAGCAGTTACCGCTGGCGCTCGTGAAGGTTGTGAAACACCTCCTCGCATCGTGAGGCGGCCGCGGCGGTGGGGACGGTCGGCGTACGTTTTCTTCCTCTTCGAAACGGAAAGCGTCGTCCGAGTCCCGGCGCGGGTTTCAGCCGGCTAGATTCCCCGATCCGACCCGGTAGCTCAGCTGGTAGAGCAACGGACTTTTAATCCGTAGGTCGTGGGTTCGAAACCCACCCGGGTCATACCGTAGCTGCTTCAGTCAGGCGCTTCCCGCAGCGACTCCGACGCGTGTCACGTGCTTACGACGAGCGCGCGATTTTCGATCGCCGGGTGGGTGCCGCGGTGCGGATGCAGGTTCGAATCAGGTAGCTGCTCCAGCTCACGATGCCGAGCAGCTTGAATCCGTCCTCGAACAGTATTCGCCAGGGTGAGGACCACCGCTCCTGGAACGCGTCTACGAGCATGGATAGCGCGAAAAACGCAAGTGCTGCGAACAGCACGCTCCACTCCGAGGCGAGGATGACGCGTCGGAACCTGACGAGGTACCACGCCGTGAGCAGTCCGTAGCCAAGGAAGATCGGCTCCTCGCTCAGTCCCAGGTACGTTGGTACAAGCCCGTCGTGGAATTGAAAGAAGTCATCGAGCACCAGCACCGCTGAGATCAACCCGGACCAGAGCAGGAAGGCGCGCACCTCATCGGTGCCTTCCTGCTGGCGCAGTAGCGTCCGCGTAAGGAAGCAGATGGCGGCCGCCGCGCACCACACCAACACGCCAACGTTGGACAGCGCCCCGGTGAGCGGGTGCGCATGCAACGTCGCCAGCGGGTCCCGCAGAACGAACCCGATCGGTACGTCGCGGTAGACGCCTACCAACGCCGCGATCGCCAGCGCGCCAAGCGTTAGGCCATAGACGATGACGAGCGACGAGAAGAGAGGTTCTGTCCCCGGCTTCCGTAGGTCTTTCGACGTGTCGACTGAGGCGATCCCGGTCGTGCCGATTACGCGTACCGTCTCGACTTCTTCGTGTGCCATGCCGCGGCTCCAACGGCAGCTAAACAGGTGGACAAAGCGGATGCGGACGCACTGCCGGAGGAGCCGGCGATGCGAGCTCGAAGATACGAACGCGCGAGGCCCCTAGCCAGAACCGCACTCGCCTGGCGCCGAGTGCTTCTTGTCTCCCTCATCGAGTGCCCCCACGATCTCCTCGACGGTCGCACGTGCCGTGCGCCCGACGCCGATGAGCGTCGCCGACGCGTACCCGGTCCACTCGCCGTAGCCGACGAGCCAGAGGCGCGGCTCGCGTAACGAGCGCGTTCCCCGCACGTCGATTCGCCCGTTAGGCGCGACGACGTCGAGCGGCGCGAGATGGTCGAGTGCCGGCCTGAACCCCGTCGCGAGGATCACGGCACCCTCCTGCGTGCGGCGACCGTCAGGCCAGAGCACGCCGTCGTCCGTGAATGACGTGAACATCGGCATGGCGTTCAATGCGCCGCGTTCCCGGGCGCGGCGGACGGAATCAACCATCACGATGTTCCCCAGCAACCGCGGTGGCGGCGGTGCCACGCCGTCGGTCATCGCCCGATAGCGAGCGCTTGCCTCGCCAAAGAGGTAGCGCCCGTCGATCTCGTCAGGCAGGAACGTCGGGGGATGGCGCGTGGCCCATGTGACCATCGCGCTGCCCGCGAGGTCAGCGACGATCTGCGCTCCCGAATTGCCCCCGCCCACGACCACGACACGCCGCGCATCGAATTCGGCCGGCGACTCATAGTGGCCGGAGTGAATGATGCGGCCGGCGAATCGATGCTGCTCGGTGAAGCGTGGTACGTTAGGCGCCGACCAGGTTCCGGTCGCGCTTACCACGGCGCGGGCCATCCATGCACCAGCGTCCGTGATGACCCTGAGGCCCGCGCCGGCTCGCTCGACGCGCGAGACTCGCACTGGTCGCACGATCGGGAGTGCGTACCGCGTCTCGTAGTCCGCGAGGTAGGTCAGCGCCTCATCCCGCGTCGGATAGTACGACGTCCCACCTGGCATGAGACGCCCCGGGAGCGAGCTCCATTGCGCGGGGGAAAAGAGCCGCAACGAGGTCCATGTGTGCTGCCAGGCACCGCCCGGTGCAGTCCCGTCGTCCAAGATTGCGTACGACAGGCCGGTGCGACGCAGGTAATACCCGACGGCGAGCGCCGATTGGCCGCCCCCGACGACAACGACGTCGCGGTCGCCGGCAAGGTCGTCAGTCGGGGCGATCATCGTGGTGCGGAGAATCGTGAGACAGGCATTTGCTGGGGCCTGACGACCAGCGATACTTGCGGCGCCACGGCATCGGCGAATCTTACAACGCGGTCACGTTCTTCAGCCTCAACCGTTGTACCGTTCGTGGAATTCGACCAGACGCCTCCGCCACCCCGAACGACTCCGGCTGATAGCCGTCAACCGAGCCCCGCTGCCGCGGAGAGCGTGTCGTCCCCGCACCGATCGACGCCGGTTCCCGGAGCGGCAACGAGCCCGCGTGCCCGCGCTGCGTTTCTCGCCGAGGCCGGTCGTCTTCTCGCCGAGTCCCTGGACTACGAAACCATTCTGCAGCAGGTAGCCGACGCCGCGGTTCCAACGCTGGCCGACTGGTGCGCCGTCGACGTCGTACACTCGGACCCGGGCGGGTCCTGGCCGCCGGTCGTCCGGCGCGTTGCCGTTGCGGGGCGTGACCCGAACAAGCTGGCGTGGGCGCGAAAGCTCGGTGTCGCTGTGGAGCGCGATTGGGCGTCGCCTAACGGGTTGCCGCAGGTGCTGCGCACCGGCGTGGCGGCGTTCTTTCCCGAGATCACCCGCGACCTCATCCGCCGCGCGGGACTTTCGGGACAGGAAAAAGCGATCTTCCTCCGGATCGGTCTGACGTCGGCGATATGCGTTCCGCTCATTGCTCGGGGCAGGACGTTCGGCGCGATCTCGCTCGGTATGGCCGAGTCGCAGCGACGGTACACCACCGATGACCTCGCGCTCACGAAGGATCTCGCCAGCTACGCTGCGATCGCGATCGACAACGCCCGGCTCTACGCCGACGAGCGCGCGGCGCGTGTTGCGGCCGAGCGCGCGGCCCTGCGTGTCGAACGGCTGCAAGCGATAACCGCGGAGCTCTCGTCGGCGCGCATCCCGGCACAGGTCGGGGAGGTCGTGGTCGGGCACGGGCTGAAGGCGTTAGGCGCGACCTTGGCCATGGTGTACATCACGAGCGAGTCGGGCGCGTCGCTGGAGCTGGTGTGCACGTCAGGCGTGCCTGCCAATGCGCTCGAACTGATTCGGCGCGTTCCCATTCAAGCGAATCACCCGGTTGCGGACGCGTTGCGCACTCGCGGGCGTGTCTTCACCGCGACTGCCACCGAGCGTCGCGAGCGATACCCGGATGTCGACACGCCATCCGACGACGTGGAGGCCACTGCCGCGGTCCCGCTTGTCGTCGGCAAACGCGCGATTGGAGCGATCAGATTCGATTTCCCATCAACCGCGCTGCCAGGCACCGAGGAACTGACATTCCTCGACGCGCTCGCGCATCAGTGCGCGCAGGCGATCGACCGCGCGCGCCTATACGTCGCGGAGATGCGCGCGAGGGAAGCGATCGTCGCGGCGCATCGACGCCAGGCGACCGTGCTCGAGGCGATTGCCGAAGGCTTCGTCACCTTCGACCGCGAGTGGCGGTACGGCTACGTGAATGGCGTCGCCGCTCAGTTGCTCGGCCGGCCGCCTGAGGACCTGGTCGGACGCGTCTTGTGGGACGTTCATTCCGAGGTCCGGGAGATGCCGGTCGCGGGCGTGCTGCGTGAGGCGATGGACCATGGGGTTCAGGCGTCGGGCGAAGCGTACAGCAACGCGGTCGGCGGGTGGATCGAATACCACGCCTACCCTTCGGATGAAGGGCTGTCAGTCGTTTTTCGCGACATTTCCGAGCGGCGCCGCCACGACGAACGCCTTCGGTTTCTCGCCGAGGCCAGCACCCTGCTGTCGTCGTCGCTCGATTACGAGACAACGCTGGCGAACATCGCCGAGCTCGCGGTACCGGCGTTGGCGAGCAGCTGCGTCATCGATATGGTGGGCGACGATGGGCAGCTGGAGCGTGTGGCTACCGTCTTCGATTCCGGGGAGCTGAGTCGGCTCGTCGACGAATTCCGTCGGCGCAACCCGATCACCGCGGAGACCGGCCATCCGGCACTGCAGGTACTCGCGACCGGAGAGTCGATCTTCTATTCGGAGATCTCGCCGAACGACCTGCCGCTGGTCGTCGATGATCGTCCCGATTCGCTCGCGCTGGCGCGCCGCCTCAATCCGACGTCGTGCGTGTTCGTGGCGCTGCGCGCGCGCGGGCGAACGTTAGGCGTCATGTCGCTGTCCACGGCCGGTACGCGGCGCCGGTTCGACGACCAGGACCTCGCGTTGATCGAGGACATCGCGCACCGGGTGGCAATGGCCGTGGACAACGCGCGGCTCCACGAGGCCGAACGGCGCGCCCGTGCCGAGGCGGAAGCCGCCAACCAGGCCAAGAGCGATTTCCTCGCGATCATGAGCCACGAGCTGCGCACGCCGCTTACGGCGGTGGTCGGCTATACCGAGCTCCTGTCCGACGAGGTCGTCGGCCCTGTCAACGAAACGCAGCGCGATCACCTGGCGCGCGTACGCGCAAGCAGTGAGCACCTGCTCATGCTCATCGAGGACATTCTGAGCTACGCGCGCATCGAAGCCGGGCGGGAGCTCGTGCGCATCGAAGACTTCGGGCTCGCCGCCCTGCTCGAACAGGCGTCCGTGATCATCCGTCCACTTGCCGAGAAGAAGTCGCTCGCGTTCACGCTCTCGGGCGGGAACGCACGCGCCGTGATGCGCAGCGACCCGCAAAAGGTCAGGCAAATCATCATCAACCTGCTCGCCAACGCCGTGAAGTTCACCACCAAGGGAAGTGTGCGGCTCGGTGCGCGGGTCTACGATGACCGGGTTGCCTTCGAGGTGGCGGACACGGGCCCCGGCATCGCCCGCGAGCACCTGGACCGTGTGTTCGATGCCTTCTGGCAGGTCGATCAGCGCATGACGCGGAAATCGGGCGGCACTGGCCTCGGCCTGAGCGTGGCGCGTCAGCTCGCGCGGCTCCTCGGGGGGGACGTCAGCGTCCGCAGCACCATCGGGGAAGGGAGCATGTTCACCGTGGATCTCCCGCTCAACGCGCCGGATCCCGCCTGACGCCGCCCCTGGCGCGGTTTGCGCGACGCGTTAGGCGCCGCTATCGGGCGGCCTGACTCGTCGTTCCGCTGACGTGCTCGTAGACGAGGCGCGAGAGGTCGGCGATGAGCGGCCGCGCGACGCGCTCGTCGGGGATGTTGCGCGTGAGCACGACGAGCACGTAGGGGCTGCGGCCCGCGGGATAGACGAGGGCTGCATCGTGCAGCACGGCCGAGATGCTGCCCGTTTTGTGCGCGACCCGCGTGCCCGGCGGCAGCCCGGCCGGAATCTCGTCGTTGAACTCCTGACGGCTCAGAATCGCGAGCATGGTGTCGCAGTTCTGCGCTGACGCGGCCGTGCGCTTCTCGATCGCCTCGAGCAGCATTCCGAGATCACGCGCGGTGGTCGTGTTGTTCAGCCCCTGCTGAAACGCCTTCCCGTCCTCCACGCCGCGCAACACGCGAATGTTTTTGGCGCCGAGCGCATGTGCCGTCGAATCGGCATGCGCAGCCCCGATGAGCGCGATGACCGCGTTCGTCGCGAGATTGCTCGACCGCACGATCATGCGCTCCACCAGCTCGCGCGCGCTCACGCGCCGTCCGACGTGCAGGTACATCGTGCTATCGGAGTCGTCGATCGGCGCGACCGAGAACGGCGATCCGTCGACGATGGATGCGAACTGATTCACCAACAGCACCGGCTGATCGGCCGACAGGCCGCCGCGCTCGACCTGGCGGAAGAACTCGATCATGACCGGCACCTTCATCGTGCTCGCGGCATGGAACGAGGAGTCGGCCGCGATCGTCACGAGCTCGCCTGACGAGAGTGACTTGTAGTACACGCCGACGATCGCGCCAGGTGTGGCGGCGATGCGTTGTGCGAGACGACTTCGCAACGAGTCGACCTGCGCCGACAGTGTGTTGGTGATCGCCGGCACGAGGAGCGTCGCACCGATCACGCGCGCGAGATGTGATGAGAATCGCATGATTGTCGAATATAGAACCGATCATCGTTCGTGCAATCGATCACTGCGGAAACTCGTTGCGCGGGGCGTTCTTAGTCGTGTTGGTGAAGAACGCGCCAACCCCCGTCGATCACTCTCACCCGCGCCATTCGAACCCACATGCTTCCTCCGTCGTCGCCGAGCGAGCAACCCAGTGGTTCGATCATTACGCAGGCGCAGCTGAAGCGCGAACGACTCCGGTTCACGAATTTTGTTTTTCATCGTGCGCCGTCGGGCACGTGTCGCTCCGAAGTCGAGTTCGAATGGCTCGAGGGCGAACGCGTGGTCGGGAAGGCGGATGGAGTCACGAGCACGCTCGGTGACCTTCGCGTTGCTGCTGACGCCGCGCTTCGTGCGATCGAGCAGTTCTCGCACGGGACGCTGCGGTTCGAGTTGGTGGGGGTGAAGACGATGCGCGCGTTCGACGCGAACATCGTGATCGTGTCGGTTCTGGCGGCGCACGGTGGGGGCCCGCAGCAGCGGCTCCTCGGATGTCACCTGGCGGAGGACGACCCGCTGCGCAGTGCGGTCGTCGCCGTGCTGCACGCCACGAACCGTGTGCTCGGCAACTTCATCGCGACGCGCTGAAGAACGGCCGAACCGACGTCGAGCGTAAGCTCGGTAAGCTCGTTCTCATGTGGGTGTGGTGCGGTGGTTACCGTGAGGCGAGGGCGGGTTAAGTTCCTGACCCGCACCGGCTGCGAGGCGGCGGAACTCCGACAGGTGTTGTAGTGTGAGAAGCCGACCGGCTCGGGCAACGGCGGCGCGGTCATGCGCTGTCGAATGAAACGTGACGGTCCCCGGGAAGAACGAGAAAACGAGAGGAAGACACATGAAGGCTGCCGCACGCGCGCTCGTTCTCGTGCTCGGTGGTGCTGCCTGCAGCGGTCGCGCCAAACCCGCGCGGGCACCGGCCCCGGTTCCCACGCCGAAGAGCGTAGCCAGGACCTCGCCAGCGCGCGACACGACACCAGTACTGCCCGATTCCATTCCGCAAGTCGTCATAGAGATTCCGGATTCCGTGCTCACGCGGCAAGCCGTCGCGGTCTTCGGTGATTCGGCCGTGGCGGAAGTGCGCGACTCGGCGGCCAATGATGGCCCAACGTGGGACATCGATGTTCGATCGTACGAAACGCACCGCCGCGTCGAGCGCTATGTCAACGCATTCCGCGGCACGGCGCGCGAACGGTTCGTCGCCAGCCTCGAGAAAGGGTCGCGCTACGAGCCGATGATTCGAGAGAAGCTCCGTGCAGCGAACCTTCCCGAAGACATGTACTACCTGGCGCTGGTCGAGAGTGGGTTCGATCAGCACGCGTACTCGAGGGCGGCTGCTGTCGGCATGTGGCAGTTCATGTCGGGAACGGCACGGGGAACCGGGCTGCGAGTCGACTGGTGGGTCGACGAACGGCGCGATCCCGTTAGGTCCACCGACGCGGCCGTAAAATTCCTCGGCTGGTTGCGCGAACAATTCGGGTCGCTCTACCTGGCGGCGGCAGCCTATAATGGTGGCCCGGGTCGCGTGTCGCGCGGTCTGTCGCGGTTAGGCGACGACCTCGATGGCGGGACACGCGATGATGCGTTCTTCGCGCTCGCCGATCACGATTACCTGCGTGGCGAGACGAAGAACTATGTGCCGCAGCTGATCGCGGCGGCGTTGATTGCGAAGGAGCCGGCGAAGTACGGCATGACGATCCGCACGCTGCCGCCGTTCGCGTACGACTCCGTCTTTGTTCCGGCGTCCACACCACTCTCCGCGATCGCGAAAGCGAGTGGATCGCCGCTCGATTCGGTGCGCGAGCTGAACCCGCAGGTGCTTCGCGGCGTGACGCCGCCGGGCACTCGATTTCTCGCCCGTGTCCCGGTAGGCCACGCTGTGGGCTTCGACAGTGCGTTCGCCGCGCTCGAAGGAGAGGCGCGAACGGCCTACAAGCACGTCGAAGCGAAGAAGGGCCAGACGTTCGCGTCCGTGGCGGCCAACAACGGCCTGAGCGTGAAGCAGCTCAAGTGGTACAACCCGAAGGTGACGACGCCGAAGAGCGGACGGCTGCGAACGGGGCAGGAGCTGGTCGTGCCCACGCGGGCCGTCGTCGCAGCGGCGCTGGACGTCCCCGACCCGTCGATCGAGAGATACGGCCGTCGGGGCACGCGCACCTACGTCGTGAAGCGTGGCGAGACCTTGGGCGGGATCGCCAGGAAGAACGGCACGACGGTGAGCTCGCTCATGCGGCTCAATGGGCTCAAGAAGGCCGTCATTCACCCGGGCCAGGAGCTCGTGGTCCGTGGAAGCCCGCGTCGGTCGAGCGTGGCCGCCTCCGGTTCGAAATCGGCGTCGAAGGCCGCGTCCACGAAGTCGCGCGCGACGAACAAATCCACGTCCAGCACGACGAAGACGGACGTCAAGGCCGTCGCCAAACGTTAGGCGCGAGCCGCTAACGGCTGACGGTGCCAAACACCAGTACCAAGTGGGCCAGTTTGATCAGTCATCAGACATGAGGCATCAGGTCCCAACGGGCAACGTTGCGGAGCGCTCTGCGATGAGACCCGAGGAACGGGACCTCAAGCCTGATGACCAATAAACTGAGTGACTGGCCCACTTGGCACTGCGGTTTCGGTGTCTTGCGCCGAAAAACCGAAAGGCCTCGGGATCCCTCCCGAGGCCTTTCGCCCATGAGACGCCTAACGGCAGCCGGGGCTCAGTCGATGACCCCTCGGCCCTTGTAGCCCTTCATCACGACGCGCTCGTAGCCGTTGGATGGATCGAGGCCCTGCTCGCGCGAGGCCTGGACGGCTACCGGACCGCGGTTGTACACCAGCAGGGCGAGCTGCACGTTGCCCTTGTACTCGCGCACGAGCGTCCGCAGGTAGCGGAACCCGATGCGGAGGTTGATGTCGCGGTTGTACAGCGCGTCCTTCGTGATGTCCTTCTGGAAAAACCGCGCGGTCGGGAGCATGAGCTGCGTGAGGCCGATCGCGCCGACCGGACTGGTCGCGCGCTCGTTGAATTCGCTTTCCACACGCACGAGACGGAATGCCAGCTCCGGCTCGATGCCCTCCGCCAGGGAGATGTCGTAGATCGACGTGGCCAGGTCGGCCCCGATGCGGTATGTGGACGAGTAGCCAAAGATGTTGTGCCACCGCTCGAGCTGCGCGTTCGCGAGATCCAGTTCGCTGCGCGCCGCATCGAGCTCGGTCCTGAGGCGCACGGCCTCGCTGCCAATGACGACGGGGAAGCGCGGGGCCTCCGCCTTCGCCTCGGCCGGACCGCTGTCGCGCACCACGAACCATACGGATGCGGCAAAGCCCGTGAGCAGCAGCCCTGCGCGCACCTTTCGGTGCCGACGTGCGCGATCACCGCGGTGGACGTACGTCCCTCGAAGGTTTCGCATGAATGGTTTGGATACCAAAGGTTACGACGATACGAAGGGTATCGCCGCTGCCCGCTCCCGCGATGCGGGCACAACGTGTGCCGCTATTTCGAACTTCTCTTCCAGTGACCGGACTTTCCGCCGAGCTTCTCGGCGAGGGAAATCGCGCCGATCACCATACTCTTATCTACCGCTTTGGCCATGTCGTACACGGTGACAAGGCTCACTGACACGGCGACGAGCGCTTCCATCTCGACGCCTGTTTGGGCGGCAGTTTTTGCCGTCGCTTCCACGCGGAGTCCGGGTAGCGCCTCGTCGATGGTGAAGTCGACGGCGACGTCGCTGAGTGGAATGGGATGGCAGAGCGGGATGAGCTCGGACGTGCGCTTCGCGGCCATGATGCCGGCCACACGGGCGACGCCTAACACGTCGCCCTTCGCGATCGTGTTGGCGCGGATGGCCTCGAGGGTCTCGCGTTGCATCTGGATCGATCCGGTCGCGCGGGCCATCCGTGGCGTGACCGGCTTGGCCGACACATCGACCATGCGCGCTCGCCCCTGGTCGTCGACGTGCGAGAGATCACTCACGAGAGCTCGGCCGAGAGATCGCGCAACAGCGTGGCGGTGATGAGCGCAGGGCTCACGTTGTTCGGAATGAGTGTCTTCGCCTGTTCGATCGACGCCATCGCCCGGCTGGCGCCGAGTGCCGTGTGCTGATCGCCGTTCGCGACGGCCGTGCGCGCGCGGTCCGCGACCAGCTCGGTCAGCGCATCGAGAATGTCCGCGAACTGCCCACGGGCGCGTGACGAGCCCTGTGCCATCGCGACGCGAATGGTCTTCGACCGATCGCCCGACAATGCGGACGCGAGGAGTCGCTCCGCGGTCTGGATGGCTGCGTCGCGCTCATCACCGGCGACGAGCGTGCCGGGTGCCCCAGTGGCGCGCCTAACGAGATCCGCCGTCGATACGTGGGGATGTGCGCGGCGCATGGCATCGGCCACGAACGGGTCGGTCAGGAAGGCTTCGACGTCGCGTCGCGGCAGCGGGGCGACGCGCACGTTGACGACGCGAGATCGAATCGTTGGCAGCAGCGCGCCGCGTTCGCTCGAGGTCAGCACGATCGTCGTGTTGGCCGGTGGCTCTTCGAGGAGCTTGAGCAGCGCGTTTGCCGCTTCATCCGATCCTTCCTGCGAGACCATCTGATCTGCGTCGCCGATGATGAAGACCTTTCGCTTGCCCATGGCGGGCGAGATGCTCGCGAGCTGAACGATCACGCGCACCGTGGCCACGTAGATCCCGTCGAGTCCCGATGCCGGCGCGTACAGCCCGGAGGCCGCCGCGCGCTCCGCGATCGCGTCCGCGAAATCGTTGGTGACGTCCTTGTTCGTTGCTCCCGATTCCAGCCGCGGGCGGGGAAAGAACCAGTGGACGTCTGGGTGGGCCAGCGAAAGCGAGAACCGGCACGCCTGGCAGCGGCCGCATGGGGTGCCGTCGGCGCCGGGCGCCGAGCAGACGAGCGACTGGGCAATCCAGAGTGCCAGGCGCTGCTTGCCGACGCCGCGCGGGCCGTGCAGCAGCAGGCTTGCGGGCAGCGCACCGCGCTGGATTGCGGTGGAGAGCCGCGCGCGCAACGCGTCGTGGCCGTAAAGGGGAACGATCGACACGAGCGGAAAATGGTCGGTGCCGGTTCGCCCGACCAGTCGCGGGCGGCACGAATTGTGATTTCGAGCGATGGTGATGGAGGACGTTCCACTTTTTGCTGAAAAGTGCTTGACAAATATGAGCGGACTGGATAGCGTCCGCTATGGCCACGGTCAGACCACTGCGCCCGCCGACGGTCGAACGCGACCCAGCGCTCAGTGATCGCGCGCTCGATAACCTCCGCTTCATCCGCGAAACGATGGAGCGGGCGGGGACATTTACCGCGATCTCGGGGTGGGGCATCGCGGCCGTCGGCATCGTCGCGATGGCTGCCGCGCTGGTCGCGCGAGGGCGACCGACGGTTGCCTGGCGGGTCGAAACCTGGGTAACCACCGCGGCGGTCTGCATTGCGCTGTCTCTCTGGGCTACCGCCCGAAAGGCACGCCGCTCGGACCTCTCCATGGTGTCGGGTCCAGCGCAGAAGCTCGCCCTCGCGTTTTCGCCCGCGATGGTCGTCGGAGCGCTGTTGACGGTGGCGCTCCTCCGGATCGGCGCGAACGACCTGTTGCCGGGCGTATGGCTCCTGCTCTACGGCACTGCGGTGGTTGCCGGCGGAGCGTTTTCGGTCCGGATCATTCCGGTCATGGGGCTCTGTTTCATGCTCCTTGGCGCGGCAGCGCTGTTCGCGCCGCCCGCTGCCGGAGAGTGGCTGATGCTGGTCGGGTTTGGGGTGGTGCACGTCGTGTTTGGGATTCAAATCGCGAGGAGGCACGGTGGCTAGACACGCCGCGGCCCCAGACCCACGAGGCGGGGCACGAAAGCGGGAAGACGAGAAGGAGCCGTTGCGCGGAGTCCGAGGGAAGGCCACCGAGGCGACGCCTGGCACGCTGGATCGTCTCATTCACGAGCGAATGCGGCTCGGAATCGTCAGTGCCTTGGCCGCAAACGAGTCGCTCACGTTCAACGAGCTGAAAGGCCTGCTGCAGACGACCGACGGCAACTTGAGCGTGCACGCCCGCAAGCTCGAGGATGCCGGGTACATCTCCTGTACGAAATCGTTCGAGGGGCGGATGCCGAAGACGGCCTACGCGTTGACCGTGCCGGGGCGCAGAGCTTTCGAGCGTTACCTCGACCACATGGAAGCCCTGATCAGAGCCGCGCGAGACGCGTAAAGCAGTGATTCGCCGTTGACGCCATGAATGTGAGCACTCCACTACCCTTGAATCGATCGCAGCGCATGCCGCGGCACATTGCCGTCATCATGGACGGCAACGGCCGCTGGGCCACCACCCGCGGGCGACCGCGAACCTTCGGCCACGCGTCCGGCGCCCGCGCCGTGAAACGCACCGTCGAGGCGGCGCGGCGCCTCGAGATCGAAGCATTGACGCTCTACGCGTTTTCCTCCGACAATTGGCGCCGCCCCGACTCCGAGGTCGCCGCGCTCATGGCGCTGTTCCGGCGCTATCTCGCGGCAGAGACCGAGCGGTGTGTCGAGAACGGAATTCGGCTTTCCGTCATTGGCCGGCGTGATCGCCTCGGCGGTACGCTGCGCCGAGCGATCGCGGCCTCCGAGGAGGCGACTGCCGACTGTCGCGACATGCATCTTCGTGTGGCCGTCGACTATTCGGCGCGCGACATGATCCTGGATGCGGCGGCGCGCCTCTCCGGCGGCCAGTTCACGCGCGAGCAATTCAGCAAAGCGATGGCCGCGGCCGCGCACGCGCCGGGTGGCGTGCCGGACGTCGACTTGCTGATCCGGACTGGCGGCGAACAGCGCCTCAGCGACTTCCTTCTCTGGGAATGCGCCTACGCCGAGCTCGTGTTCACCCCGCGGATGTGGCCGGAGTTCGCCGCGCGCGATCTCGAGGCCGCCATCACGGAGTTCCAGCGGCGAGAGCGACGATTTGGTGACGTCGGCGACGACGCGCCCACCGCGGCGATCGGCAGCGCCTAACCACCCACGCTGACGCCTATGTGACAAGCAGGGCACAGGTTGCCCTGCTCGTTTTGTCAGCGCCCCTGCTGGCGCGGACGTCCGCCCGCCATCACATTGGGCGGGAACTCGGCGAACCGATGCGGGGCCGTTCGCTACGGGGCACATTAGGCATGGCATCCATGCTCCTAAAGTGCCTCGCGATATACGGGAAATCCCCTATATCACAGCGAAAAACCGTGCGCCGGGTCCGTCTCAACACTAGTAAGCGCTATCCAGTGTTGACCGACCTTCGGTTCGCGCTCTGGTGTCTCAGTCGCTCTCGCATCACGGTCCGATTCCGCCTCGCCGGTTTGCTGGACTCCGGCGCGTTCGACGCATCCGTCACCGACGAGACAATCACGTGAATGACCAACGGCCCGCGTCGCTCGGCCTTTTCCCGCTGATCGGCCGTGACCAGGAAGTAGCCAGGCTTACCCGTGCGCTCGAGGATGCCGAGCGTGGCTCGCCATCGACGATCTTCCTCGCGGGAGAAGGCGGTATTGGCAAGACGCGCCTGGCCGAATTCCTCGTGGACGCGGCGACGCGTCGGAACTGGAGCACGGCCGTGGGCAGGGCCTATCCGGTCGAAACCGGCGTTCCGTACGCGCTCTTCTCGGACGCGTTGCTGCCTAGGCTCAAAGCCATGGACCCGGGAACGCTCGCCGTCATGTCGCGTGGTGGCGAAGCGGAGCTTGCCCGTCTGTTCCCGGCGCTCGACCTCCGGACCGACTCCCGAGCGCCACGAGGCGATGTCTCGGACCTGAAGGCGCGCCTGCTGTGGAACTTCAGCCAATTCCTCGGCCGCTTCGCAGCGAAACGGCCGTTGCTGATCGTGCTCGAGAACGTCCACTGGGCCGACGCCTCCTCGCTCGAGTTGCTGCACTTCGTCGCCCGTCAGCTGCCAGGCCAGCGCATTGTCGTGCTCTGTTCGTATAGCGATGCCGTCCGCGATTCGAACCCCGCGCTGGGGAGCACGGAGCGTTCGCTCACGAGCCTCGGCGCGGCCAGCGTCGTTAGGCTGAGTCCGTGGCTGCGCGCCGACAGTGACGAGCTCGTGGCGCGGTTGTTCGACGTCGATCCATCCACGATTCGCGACTTTGCCGCGCTGCTGTATGAGCGCACACGGGGCAATCCGTTTTTCACCGAGGAGACGCTCAAGTCGCTCGTCGATTCGGGCCAGCTCAGGCGCGAGGACGACCGCTGGGTTGGATGGGATCTCACCGATTTCCGCCTGCCCAGCACTGTGCGTGACGCGATCGTGGCCCGGCTCGAGCGTCTCTCGCCAGCGTCACGCACAGTCGTCGACATTGCCGCGGTGCTCGGTACAAGAGCGTCGTACGAGGCACTCGAAGCGGTAAGTGGTTTTGCCTCATCGTCCCTCGTGGAGGCGATCGACGAGCTTCGGCGCGATCGGGTTCTCGTGGACGCCGATGCGGCGGACGGCGTCCATTACGACTTCACGCATCCCTCGCTCCAGGCGGTTCTCTACGCGGAGCTCGGGAAAGCGCGTGCGCGTCTGTTGCACGGGCGGATCGCGACGGCGCTCGAGCAGATGCACGGTGCGGCGGCCGAAGCGCACGCCGACGAGCTCGCGTTCCATTTCTCTCGCGCGTCGTCGATCGAGCTGGCGCCAAAGGCGGCGCGATACCTGTACGCCGCGGGTCGATCTGCCCTGGCGAGGTATGCCACGCGCGAAGCCGCGAGTTATCTCGGTGCCGCCCTCGATCTCGTCGACGGGGGCGGTCCCGTCATCACCGGCAACGGAAAACCCGACGACGTTGCGGCGCTCGTCGAAGATGTCGCACGCGCAAAGCAGCGGAACGGCGAGTACGGTGCCGCGCGCGCTCTCTGGGAACGTGCGCTCGGATACGCTCGCCAGCGCGGCGACTCTGCGCGCATATCGTTCATCGAACGACGGCTCGGCAACGTCAGCTTCTGGGCGGGCCATCACGACGAGGCGTTCGACCATTACGCGGCGGGTCTCGAGGCCGCGAGGCTGACGGGCGACGAACGGCTCGCGGCGAGGATTCGCATCGCGCAGGCGGCAGCGTTTCAGGAGCTCGGTCGGCCTGGCCACGCGCTTCGCGAGCTCGGCGAAGCCCTCAGCATTGCGGAGCGCCTCAAAAGCGCCGGGATGCTCGCGCGTATCCATCGCGCGCTCATGCAGCTCAACATGTTCGTCGGCCGTGCTGCTGAAGCGCGTGTGCACGGTGAGCGCGCGATCGCCTTCGCAGGCTCGGCGAACGAGCCCGGAGTGGAATGGTCCGCGCACTGGGGGATTGCGGTGCTGGCGGGCCTCACGGGCAATGCCGCCGAGCTCGCGCGTCATGTGAGGGAGGCGCACCGAATCGCCGACGAGCTGCGCTCGCCAGTCCTCGCCGTGTGGACGAGCGAGGTTTCGATCGAGTACGCGTCAGGCATCGGTGACTGGCAATCGGGACTCGCGCTCGCGGAGCGCACGATTCCGATCGCGCGCGCGCTCGGTGCGAATACACTGCTGCCGCGCCTCCTGGTGTGGACGGGACTCATGCATCTCGGGCGCGGCGAATTGGCGAAGGCGAAATCGCTGTTCGACGAGAGCTGGACGATCTCCGGCGCCGCGGACGCCGAGCACGGTACGGTCGATGTGCACACGGCCGTGCCGGCCCACACGGGAATGGCGGCGTATGCGCTCGCGACGCGTGATCGCGAAGGCGCGATCGCGTTAGGCGAGGCCGGAGTCGCGCTCGCCGACCGCTCGGGCTACGTGACCTGGTCCATCCATCGACTCATTCCCATCATTCTCGAAGCCGCGCTCTGGAGCCAGGATTTCGCGCGCGTCAAGCGATACGGTGAACGGTTGCGACGGGATTCGACGCAGATGAATCACCCGCTCGGGATGGCGTGGGCGACCGCCAGCGATGCGCTGGTCGCACGGCTTCGTGATGGCGACTTCCCTCGCGCCGTCGAGCTGTTGCGGTCGGCGGTGGATCAGCTGGACGCCATCCCGTTCGTCTTCGATGCGGCGCGCCTTCGCCGCAATCTCGCCCAACTGCTCGCGGCGAGCGGAGACCGCGAGGGGGCAGCTCGAGAGCTCCGGCTCGCTCACGACGTGTTCGCGCGCATTGGTGCCGAAACGGAGCTGAGTGGCGCTCGCGATCAGCTGCGCGATCTCGGCGCACGTCCACCGGCCCGCGTGCTTGTCGAAGGCGCCGGCGCGCTCACCGGCCGGGAGCGCGAGATCGCTCGGCTCGTGGCGGCGCGCAAGTCGAACAAGGAGATCGGTGTAGCACTCGGCATTTCATCCCGCACCGTGAGCACACACCTCTCCAACGTGTTCGCCAAGTTAGGCGTCGGGTCGCGCGGTGAGTTGACCGATCGCGTACGACAGGACTCCGCCCTGCGCAGTTAGGCGAGCTTTCCGATCGCTTCAGTCCAGTGCGCGATTTCCGTGGCGCTCATGGGACCGCGTGGTTGCATGCGTGCATCCACGAGGCCCCATTGCAGGATGTCCACGAGATATTGCTCGCGTGAGATCAACGTGCCGCGGCAGACACGTTCGTTCGTGGGCGGCTTTGTCGCTTCGTCGTTCAAGCGAGCGAGCAGGCTGCCCATGACCCACGGCGGGGCAGGCGAGTCCTCACCAGGATACACGAATCCGTAGAGCACGAGATTGAGCAGCAGGATTCGCCAGTGGCCGCCGAAACGATCGACAAGACGGGTCCAGTCGAGTCGGCGACGCTGTGTATGCAGTATGTGGATCACGTCCGCGCCGTCGTAGCGTTCGCGTTCCATCACGAACGCCTTCGACCAGAGCAGCTCTTCCGCCGGACATAACAACACTGGCACCCCCACGGCTTCCGCCTGGACGGCATGCTCGAACCAGCCGTCGTCCACCGGCGCGACGCCGTTGCCCGATCCGAAGATGAGGTCCACGAGGAACTCATCGGACCGTGCTTTCCCGAGCCAGTGTGGGAACGTGAGCTCGGAGTGAAACCCCGCGGTGGCGAGCGTGTCGAGCGCACGGTCAATATGCTCACGGCGCACGAACAGATCGAAATCCTTTGTGGGGCGCTGAATCCCGGTGAAATGCGAAAACGCGAACGCGCCGCCCACCAGCGTTGGGACATTCGCCCGATCCAGAATTGTCAGAACGTCACGATAGAAGCGGCGCGTGTACCGCGCCGCCATGTCACGATCGATCTCGTTCGGCGTTCTGGAGTTTGGTTTGTGCGGCACGGAACGCTTGTTGAAGAGGGTCAGCCCTATGTGCGACCGCTTTGCAAGACTAGGGCTAGCTGAGCCGGCTCTCTGTCCGTCGATCAGGAGCTGACCGCCATGGCCACCACGAACGGCACGGTCCGCCTCGCGGCGATGAGTGACATTCACGTCAGTAAAACCGGCCAGGGTGCACTGTCGTCGATGTTCGCGCAGGTCTCCGAGCGCGCGGACCTGCTCGTGATGTGCGGCGACCTCACGGACTACGGCCTGCCCGAGGAAGCGCGCGTTCTCGCACGCGACATCGGCACCGCGTTGCGAGTGCCGTGTGTGACCGTGCTGGGGAACCACGACTTCGAAGCAGGGAAGCAGGACGAAGTGCGCCAGATCCTCACCGACGCCGGAGTCACGGTGCTCGACGGCGATTCGTGCGAGCTCCAGGGCGTCGGATTCGCTGGCGTGAAGGGTTTCTGTGGCGGGTTTGGTCGCGGTGCGCTCGGCCCGTGGGGTGAGGAGATCATCAAGAGCTTCGTCCGCGAAGCGGTGAACGAAGCGTTCAAGCTCGAGAGCGCGCTCGCCCGACTCAGGTCGCCACACCGCGTCGCGCTGCTGCACTACTCACCGGTGCGTTCGACGGTCGAGGGAGAGCCTCTGGAAATCTTTCCCTATCTCGGCAGCAGCCGCCTCGAGGAGCCGCTTACACGGTACCCTGTCACGGCGGTCGTCCATGGGCACGCGCATAACGGCTGCCTCGAAGGGCATACGGCATCGGGCACGCCGGTCTACAACGTCTCGATGCCGCTGCTCAAGAAATGCTGGCCCGAGCAGCCACCCTTTCGTGTCATCGAGATCGGCGCCTGACGAGCGTGCGCCGACCGTTCACGCACCGATTCGCATCGCCTCACGCGCGCGGAGCACACGATCTCGCGCCTCGTCGCCAGTGACGCCTACCGCGGAGAGATGCCCCATCTTTCGCCCGGGTCGCGCCGACGCTTTGCCGTAGAGGTGCAGCCGCACTGACGGAACCGTGAGCGCTGCCGCGAAGTCTGGAGTGCCAGCGTTCCACAGATCGCCGAGGAGGTTCGCGATCGCCGCCGGACGAAGGATTTCCGTGCTTCCGAGCGGCAGGTCGCACACGGCGCGAACGAGCTGCTCGAACTGACTCGTGGCGCACCCGCGCTCCGTCGAGTGAAACGTGTTGTGCGGCCGCGGCGCCAACTCGTTCACCAACAGCGCCCCGTCCCGCAGGATGAACATCTCTACGGCGATCAAGCCTTCGATGCCTAACGTGGATGCGATGCCGTTCGCCACCGCGTCCGCCTGGCGTCCGATGGCAGGCGCCACCGAGGCGGGCAGCACCGACCAGTCGAGGATCCCGTGCGCGTGATGATTGAACGAGGGTGGAAACGTCACGTGACGTGTCGCATCGCTCGATCCCGAGCCCGCCGGTCGTCGCGCGACCAGCATCGAGATCTCGCTCGCGATTTCGAGAAACTGCTCTACGAGGCACGGCCGCTCGCCGAGTGACTTCCAGGCGTCCGCCGCGGCGTCCACTGAGCTGACGCGGATCTGGCCGCGACCATCGTAACCGCCACTCGTGGACTTGAAGATGCATCGGCCGAGGTGCTCGAACGCCGCGATGCTCTCGTCGCGTGATGTGACCGCACGAAATGCCCCGACCGGAAACCCGTTCGCGGCCAGCCAGGTCTTCTGCCGAATGCGGTCCTGAATCACGTGCACGGCCTCGGCGCTCGGGCGAAGCGGCGTGCGCGCCGCAACGGCCGACAGCGCGGCCGTGCCGATCTGCTCGATCTCGAGCGTCACCACCGCGCATCGCTCTGCCAGCGATGCCGCGGCGTCCGCGTCATCGAAACGTGCCGCCACGGTTCGACTGGCGATCACCGACGCCGGACAGTTCGGGTCCGGATCGAGCACGTGGACGTCGTACCCGAGGGAGCGCGCGGCCAACCCCGTCATACGGCCGAGTTGACCACCGCCCAGGATGCCGATGGTCGCGCCAGGTTGGATCATCCGCTACGGGAGCGTCTGTCCGAGCACGTCGTCCCGGCGGCGTTCACGCCACGCGCGAAGGCGGTCGCGCACATCCAAATGTCGGATCGCGACGATCTCCGCCGCGAGGATGGCCGCGTTGGTCGCACCCGGTTTCCCTATGGCGAGCGTCCCGACCGGAACCCCCGCCGGCATCTGCACGATCGACAACAGGGCGTCGACGCCGTTGAGAATCGTCGCCGCAACGGGGACACCGAGCACCGGGACGAGCGTCTTCGATGCCACCATCCCGGGCAAGTGTGCCGCTCCGCCAGCGGCGGCGATGATCACGAGCAACCCGCGCTCCTCCGCGGTCGACGCGTACTCGAACATCCAGTCAGGAGTTCGGTGCGCCGAGACCACGCGAGCCTCGAACGGGACAGCCAGCTCCTCGAGCAGCGCGCATGCTGGCGCGAGATGCTCGTAATCGCTCTTGCTGCCCATGATCACGCCGACGAGTGGCCCTGGCATAGAAGAGCGCTCGCGAGCTCCGTGGTAGAGAGGGAATGCCGAAACAGTGAACGCAGCCGCTGGTGAGGCGGCTGCGTCAACAAACTACTGGCTTGGGGAAGGGGACGCTCAGCCGACCGCCGGGCGCGGTCGCGATGGTCAGAAAGACGCCGAAAGCGTGATGCGGAGACCCTTGGCGGTTGGCACCACGCCTACGCGCCGCGGCAGGGGCACCGGTGCCCAATGCTCCGCGAGCTTTCGCGATCCATAAAAGGCGCCGAGCCCGCCACCCATCGCGGCGCCCACCAGGGTACTCAACAGCTGGTTGTACTGCTGGCCGCTGTTGTTCTCGAGCGATACTGAAGTGATAAAAGCGATGCCGCCGCCGAGTGCGGCGCCGATTAGACCCCAGCGTATCATCGGATCGCGATTCCCGCCCTTCATTCCGACGCTGACCTCCACCTGAGAAACGGCTGCGGTGTTGAACGCCCATATTTTGGCGCCCGTGCCGTCCTCTATCAGAACAAGTGTGTCTCGCCGCATGCCTTGGTAGCTGCCGACTATCGGCGCCACCATCTGGTTCGACGTGACCCGAACTCTCGTGCCCGGGGAGAGCGACTGCGCAGCCGCTGTCTGGGCAGCCGTTATACGAAGCGGCGCGAGCACGAGGAGCGCCGCGAGCAGGGCGCGATAGGACCGACGGGTGCGTGGCATGGTGTGTTTCTAAATATGACAGCGGCCGCGGCGCAAGTGAGGGACGTGTGCCGCGCACAATGTGGACGCGCGCCGGAGACGGCTGTCACGTCGAGCCCCGTGATGGGGCGCACAATTCGGGCCGCTTTCGCCGCACCGTGAACGAGCCGACGAGTTGCTCGTCCTTGTATTCCCGGACGTCTTATCGGCCTGACCAACCTCTCGACCAATCCGCGTGGTGCGGATGGCCGCTCCATTTCGGCGCTACGTTATGCTCCCCATCAAATCGACGGCGGTTGCACTGACCGTAGCGCTGTCCGCGGCGGCGGCGAATCCAACGGTCGGCCCTCGCGAGGCGCTTCGCGCGTCACCTCACCGGACGGTCGCCAGAGACACCGGGTACCGGGTGGTGGACTCGGCGTTGGCCGCGACGACGTTCGATTCCGCATGGCGTACGATCGGCGTGACGCTCGAGCGGCGAGGAGTCACCCGGCTCGACTGGCCCGGTGTGCGGCGAGAGCTACTGCCGCGCGCTGTCCGAGCGGAGTCCGATAGCGCCCTTCGCGCGGTCATCGACGACATGCTGGCGCGGATTGGCGAGTCGCATTTTGCCCTGCTGCCGGCGCAGGCGGCTCCCGGTGGAGACGCTTCGCCGAACACGTCGGCGTTAGGCACGGCTGGCCTCTCGCTGCGCGCACTCGATGGCGGGCTCGTGGTCTGGCGGTCGGACAGCGGAAGCGCTGCGCGCCGAGCGGGCGTGGTGCCCGGGTGGACGGTGGAGCGTATCGATGACCTCATCGTTCCGTCGTTAGGTCCAGCCGACTCGGTGGGACCCAGGCGACTCGCGGTGTTGACGAGCGCGATGCGGGCGCTGCGCGGAGTGCCCGGGACCACCGTGCACATCGTGGCCCGAGACCCAGCGGGAACGCGGCGAACCGTCGACGTCACGCTCGACTCGATGCGCGGGCCGTTCTCCAAGTTCGGCAACCTGCCACCCCTCCCGGCGACGTTCGAAATGACGCGCCGCACACTGGCTGACGGGCGGTGCGCCGCCGTGATCCACTTCCAGTACTGGATGCCGCCGATCATGCCGGCGCTCGACCGCGCCGTCGATGCGGCGCGGAACTGCGGCGGCATCATCCTCGACCTGCGCGGGAACCTGGGTGGTGTGGCCGGCATGATGATGGGTGCGGCCGGACACTTCCTGAACGAGCCGAGCACCCTCGGGATCATGCGGTCGCACGGCGAGGAGATGCGTTTCGTCGCGAATCCGCGACGGGCAACGGACAGCGGGGTTCCGGTCGAGCCGTTCGCCGGAGACGTCGCGATCCTCGTGGATGGGTTGTCGGCGAGCACGTCGGAGATGTTCGCGGCCGCCTTGCAGGCGCTCGGCCGCGCCCGCGTCTTCGGCGAACGGACGGCGGGACAAGCGCTTCCGGCGGTGGCAACGCGGCTTCCGACAGGCGATGTTCTCATGCACGTCGTGGCGGACTTCGTGGCACCCGACGGCACTCGGATCGAGGGACGCGGCGTGATCCCGGACGAGGTGGTGCCGTTGACGCGGGCCGATCTGGTCGCCGGGAGGGACGAGCCGCTCGAGTGCGCGGTCCGCTGGTTCGAGCGGCCTCGGCCGCGCAATCCCTGACAACGAACCGGATACGCTGACTCACGTCAGCGGCGTCGTCGATCATATTTCCCGTGCGCCACGTCGGCGCAATCCCTTTTCCCCATCGCTCGCAGGAGCGCTTCATGCTCGTCAGCCTACGTCGCTCATTCAACGCTCGGCGATTCGCCGCGGCCGCAGGCCTAACGATGGTCGCGACCGCACCCGCGGCCGCCCAGGGCTCTGCGGCGCTTCCGCCCGCGAAGGAGCTGATCGCCAAGTTCGTTGCCGCGACGAACGCGACAGCAATCATGGCCAAGCATCAGTCGGTGCGAACGAAAGGCCGCTTCGAGCTGCCGGCTGCGGGCGTGTCCGGTGACCTGGAGATCTCTCAGGCCCGCCCGAACAAGACGATGATGCGCATTAACGTCAGCTCCATTGGCCAGATCGAGCAGGGATTCGACGGTACGACGGCGTGGTCGATCAATCCGATGCAGGGACCACGATTGATGACCGGACGCGAGCTGGACGCGGTGCGCGAGGAGTCGAGCTTCGGGACGCCATCCCGTCAGGGTCCCAACGTCGCGTCGGCCGAGACCACGGAAAAGACGGAGATGAACGGCGAGCCCTGCTACAAGGTCAAGATGGTCTGGAAATCGGGCCGTGAGACGTTCGATTGCTACAGCGTGGCCTCGGGGTTGCTCATTGCGTCGACGGGCAAGCAGGAATCGCCGATGGGGACCATCGAAGTGACGAACCTCATCAGCGACTACAAGGACTTCGGTGGCCAGAAGATCGCGACCCGCCTAACACAACAGGTCATGGGCAATGAGCAGGTGCTGATCATCAACACCGTGGACTACGACGCCGCCGATCCCGCGGCGTTCGAGATGCCGGCAGCAATCAAGGCCCTCGTCGAGAAGAAACCGTAACGCGAGCTCGTGGAACTGCTCATCATTCGACACGCGATCGCCGAAGACCGCGAGGTTTTCGCCGCCACCGGCGGCGAGGACGCTCTGCGTCCGCTCACGGCCGAGGGCACGCGCAAGATGAAGCGCACCGCCCGCGGGCTGCGCGAGGTCGTTTCGAACATTGACGTTCTCGTCTCCAGTCCTTTCACCCGCGCGAACGAAACAGCGGAGATTCTGCGGCGCGAGTACGACCTGGATCGCGTCGAAACGGCTCGCGAGCTCGAGCCGGGGACGGCGCTCGACGACGTTGCGACCTGGCTGGGTCACTTCGATCAGAATGTCGTCGCGATCGTCGGTCACGAGCCTCATTTGGGCCGTCTGGTCACGTATCTCGTAACCGGGTCCGAACGATCGGGCGTCGAGTTAAAGAAGGGCGGGGCGTGTCTGATCGACTTCGAGGGCAAGCCGAGCGCGGGACGGGGTCGCCTAGTGTGGGCTATCCCCCCGGGGATTTTCCGGGACTTGGCCGGCTAGCCAAATGGTCGTCGTTCGTCGCAAAGATTTCGTGATGGCGGTCGCGGCCCAAGGGCCGCTCGAACACGAATCTTGCAGACCCTTACCGGCCTGTTACCGACGTCTCTTGCCACGCGTCGCCTGAAGGAAGATTGTTCGGCTCTAATGCGATGCAGCCACCGGAGACCAGGGATAGGAATCTTCGAGTTGTAGCTCCGACGCTGTT
>DATCGG010000191.1:0-12324 GCA_036509075.1 Gemmatimonadaceae bacterium | reverse complement strand
ATGCTCCGTTGGGGGTCAGAGTCGTAGTCCATCATTCCAACGCCGGCGGCGTTGGAATGATGGAGTACGACTCTGACCCCAATTTGCGACCTGGCGCCGCGACGCGCACCTTTGGCGACCCGTGAAATTCGGCCCGCACCCAAGGCGTCGTCTTGAGATTAGCCATCACGCTCGCCCTCATCGCCACCGTCGCTGGCAGCCTTCCGCTGCAATCGCAATCCCCGGCGTTCGCACGCTTCGTGGACCGCTACCTCGACGACTTCGCACGGCGGCACCCGTCGATCGCAGCCGGTAACGGCATTCACGATCACGACGACCGGCTCGACGACTTCTCCGCCGCCGGGATCGCGGCGGAGGTCAAGGCGCTCGAAGGCGACGCCGCGGCGCTCCGTGCATTCGACCCGAAAACGCTGACGCCGGACGAACGCGTCGACCAGCGTATCCTGCTCGGCATCATCGACGGGTGGCTGCTCGAGCAGAAGACACTCCAGAACTGGCGCCGAAATCCCATGCTGTATGCATCGGCGCTCGCCGATGGCGTGCACAACCTGATGACCATGACGAGCGATCCGGCGCCTGTACGAATGCGCCGCATCATCAGCAAGCTGCACCAGCTACCCGCCTTCTTGAATGACGCGAAGGTGAACGTCGTCAACCCGCCACGTCTCTTTGCCGAGCGTGGTGCGGGATTCATGCGCGGCGCGCAGGACATGCTCGGGCGTGATCTCGACGCGGCCTTCGCGGCCGAGCCTAACGCTGCGCTGCGTGATTCGCTGCGCAAGGCGGCCGACGCCGCTATCCCGCAAATCGCCGCCTACGTGGCGTACCTGGAGCGCGACGTCATTCCGAAGGCGACCGGTGACTTTACGATCGGTGCAATGAACCTCGCTCGACGCTATCAGGCCGAGGAGCTGATCGACACGCCACTCCCTAACATGGTCGCGATTGGTGAACGGGAGCTGGCGCGATCGCAGGCAGAGTTCCGTGCGGCCGCTGCCAAGCTCGACCCGAAGCGCGACCCGGTGAAGGTCTGGGAGGACGTGCGGAAGGACCACCCGAAACTGGGGGGCGTTGTCGCCGCGACCCAGGCGATCGTCGACTCGCTGACGGCGTTCGTCGCGACGCACGGGATCGCGACGCTCCCACCTAACGAGCGCGTGATCGTCGCCCCAGCCCTGGCATTCGACCTCGGGTTCGGGTCCATGCACGCGTCACCCCCGCTCGAGAAGACGCCGGTGAAGAGCATCTACTACATCACCGACGCACAGCCCGGTCTGTCGCCGGCCGAGCAGGAGGCGTGGCTCGAGCGGTTCAATTACGCATCGCTCACGAACACGTCGGCGCACGAGGCGATGCCGGGTCACTGGCTGCATTCGACGTACATGCGGCGTACGCCCGGCAAAGTGCGGCGCATCTGGATCGGGCTGAACCCGTTTCCTCAGCCATCCTCCGGGCAGGACGGGTGGGCCCACTACGCCGAGCAGATGGTGCTCGACGAAGGCTACGGCAACGGTGATCCAAAGCTTCGGCTCGCGCAGCTGAGCGATGCGCTGACGCGCATTTGTCGACTCATCTCCGGCATCAAGCTGCACACCAAGCAGTGGACGCTCGCGGATGCCCAGCGCTGCTTCGAGAAGGACGCATACGTCGCCGCGCCAGCCGCGAAGCGAGAGGCCGAGCGCGGCGCGTACGACCCGACGTATGGCGGCTACTTCCTCGGGAAGCGCGGGATTCTCAAGCTCCGCGCCGACTATCAGAAGCGCATGGGCGCGAAGTTCTCGTTGCGCGAATTCCACGAGCGGTTCATGACGAATGGCATTGCACCGATCTGGGCGCAGCGCCAGCTGATGCTCCCGGGCGACACCAGCGCGGTGATACAGTGACATCCGCACACCGGAAGCCGGCGAGTGGTCGCGTGCGCGTCGGCGTTCTTGGCGCTGGCGCGTGGGCCGAGTTCGCGCACATCCCCGGCTACAAACGCGACCCGCGCTGCGAGCTTGCGGCCATCGCCGATCCGGTCGTCGAGCGCGCGAGGGCGTTCGCCGAGAAATTCGGGATACCCCACGTGTACGACTCGCACGCCGCGTTGATCGGGCGCGATGACATCGATCTCGTGGACGTCTGTACCCCGAGCACAACGCACTTCGAGCTGAGCTGGGCTGCGCTCGAGGCGGGCAAGCATGTGCTGTGCGAGAAGCCGGTGGCCTATGACTATCGCGATACACTGCGCGCCGCCGCGCTCGCGAAGCGCCAGGGCGTGAAGACGAAGCTTGGCTTCACGTTTCGGTACAGTCCGGCCATGCAGTACATGAAGGAGCTCATCGACCAGGGGTTCGTCGGCACGCCGTTCATCTTCAACGGCTACGAGCAGAACTCGCAGTGGCTCGATCCGCAGAACCCGCTGCGGCAGGTCGACCACGAGGCGGATCAGTCGGTCATCCAGGTCTCGTCGCTCGAGGGGTACGGCGCGCCGATCATGGATCTCGGGCATCTGTTCATGGGCAGTCGGTTCAGCCAGGTGGTCGGGACGATGAAGAACTTCATCCCCGAGCGCGTGGTGCGCGCGACGGGCCGGATGATGCGCATGAACATCGACGACGGCGACATCTTCATCGGCGAGTTCGCGAGCGGCGCGTTAGGCTCGGTGCAGACGAGCTTCGTGACGGTCGGGAACTACCCCGGGCTCGAGGCGCGCGTGTACGGAAGCAAGGGCGCGCTCATCTGCCGCCTCGTGGAGGAGAACGGGATCTGCGAGTCGCTCAAGGCAGCAGCGGCCGATCAGGTAGAGTTTCGCGAGATCGACGTGCCCGAACGGTTCTATCCGCCTGGAGGGAGCAAGCGGGAGTCCTGGCGGTCGCTGTTCTATGCGAACCTCGTGCATTCGTTCATCTCGGAGATCCTGAGCGACGGCCCGGAGAACGAGGGGAACTTCGAGGACGGCGCGCACGTGCAGGAGCTGATCAACGCCGTGGAGCTGTCGTTTCGCGAACGTCGCTGGGTGTCGATTCCGCTGGACGGTGAGCGCGGGGCGTGACGGCGATCGACGATTTCTTCACGCACTACTACGCCCGGCGCCCGGTGAACGCGACGTTCACTGGCGTGCACGCCTACGACGACCGCCTGCCCGACTGGTCGCCGGACGGACTTGCGGCGATGGACGGCGAGATGCGGTCGTTAGGCGATGCGCTCGCGCGCGAGTATCCGTCACCGGCCTCGGTGGGAGCTTTCCGGAACAACCCGGATCTGCTCGACGCGGAGCTGGCTCGGGGGTTTCTCGAGGTGCAGCGGGCGGAGAACGCGAGCCTCCACGGGCCACGCGGCAATCCGGCGCTGTGGACGGGTGAAGCGACCTTCTCGATCATCGCGCTCATGATCCGGGACTTCGCGCCGCCGGAAGCCCGCGCCGACCTCGCAGAGCACCGAGCGGAACGCACGGGTGGCTTCCTCAGTCGGCACGTCGGCACGCCGGTGCCCCGCCGGTGGGTGGACCGTGCCGCGCGCGACTGCGAAGGTGCAGCTGTTCTTCTTGCCGACGGCGTTCGGCGGTGGACTGCCGCGCTGGATCTCTCGGCGTCACGTGCGACCGACGTACTGAACGCCGCCGCTGGAGCAAGCCGATGCCTGTCGGAGTTTGCCGACTCATTGCGCTCGCAGCCGGAAGCGCCTGAATCGGCAATGTCCTGTGGACCAGATCTCTTCGATCTTCTGCTGGCCCGCGGACATTTCTGTCTTCGCTCTCGCACGGACCTTCTGGCCGAGGCGCGCGAACGCTTTGACGCCGCGCAATCGGAGCTCGCGCTCATGGCGCGCGCAGCCGGCGCGTCGTGGCAGGAAGTTCAGGTGCGACTTGCAGCCGACCATCCGCCGCCTGACGAGTACTTCAAGGCATTTGACGAGACGTGGCGCGGCTGCCGCGAGCGTGCAGAAGAAGCCAACGTCGTGAGCTGGCCCGACTGGCCCATTCGCTACGCGCCCTTCCCCGAATGGACTGCCGGCGCCGCGCCCTACCTCTACTATCTTTACTACCGCTCGCCTGCCCCGTTCGACCCGTACACGACCTACGACTACGTCGTCCCGCCTTTACCGAGCGAACCGACGGCAGCGGAGGAGCATCTCCGCGTCTGGAATCACAGTACGATCAAGCTGAACCACGTCGTTCACCACGGTGCGATCGGCCACCACGTGCAGAACTGGTTCGCGTACAACCAGCAGCGATCGCGCGTCGGCAAGGTGGCCGCGGTCGACTGTGCGAACCGGATCGGCATGTTCTGCGGCGGCACCATGGCCGAGGGCTGGGCGTGCTACGCGACCGACCTCATGGAGGAGCTCGGGTTCCTCACGCCGCTCGAGCGCGTGTCGCAACATCACACGCGCGTGCGGATGCTCGCGCGTGCCATCGTAGACATCGAATTTCATCAGGGGACGATGTCGTTCACCGAGGCAGTGGCGTTTTACGCGGAGCGGGTGGGGATGAGCGCAGACGCTGCGCGGGCCGAGGCGGTGAAGAACTCGATGTTTCCGTGTACAGCAATCATGTACTGGTTAGGCACGCAAGGCATCCACGACTTGAGAGAAGAGATCAAGCGACGTGAAGGACCGAGGTTCTCCCCTCGGCGATTTCACGGTGAGCTGCTTGGATACGGGTCAATCCCGGTACCGCTCATTGCTCGCATGATGACCGAGAAGTCGAGCCCTCGACCCGGATGATCGCGATTCCTCGCTTTCGCGCCTTCGGCGCTCCGCTCGGAATGACTTTTCGTTTCCGGTCCCCTGTTCCCGGTTCCCGCGTCGCGCGCGTCGTCCTCCTCGCGGTCCTCATCGGCGCCTGCGCGCGCGACGCCTCTCGGGCAGGACCGTCCAACGCGCTCCTCATCGTCGGGTACGATCGCGAGCCCGACACCATGAACCGCTACGCGACGCATATCCTGGAAGACATCCAGTCGTGCGTCGTGGAGGGGCTCGTCACGAACGACGAGAAGATGAACGTCGTACCGGTTCTCGCCGCCGAGATTCCGACCATTCAGAACGGCGGCGTCGTGCTGCGTCCCGACGGCGGCATGGATGTGAGGTGGAAGCTCCGCCCCGGCGTGAAGTGGCACGACGGCAAGCCGCACACGTCCGCGGACGTCAAGTTCACCGTCGACGCGATCAACAAGGGTGACTGGAAGCCCGAGAGCACCGATGGCTTCGACCGGATCGCCTCGGTCGACACGCCGGATTCTCTCACGGCCATCGTGCACTACAAGGAAGTGTACGCGCCCTACCAGATGCAGTTCTTCCGCGGCACACTGCCGAAGCACCTGCTGGACGGCCGCAACATCGACAAGGCGAACGACTACAACCGCAACCCGCTCGGCACCGGTCCCTATCGGATCGTCGAGTGGAAGACCGGTGAGTATGTGCTGCTCGAGAAGGTCAAGGAGTACTGGCGAGGCCCCGAGTACCCGAAAATCGATCGCATTCTCTTCCGCTTCCTTCCCAACACCACTACGCGAATCAACCAGCTCAAGTCCGGCGAAGTGCACCTCGTCGCCCTCGTGCCGTGGGACAAGATCCGCGAGCTGCGCGCGCTCGCGTCGGTGCGGCTCAACCAGGTTCTGGGCAACGGCTACGAGCACGTGACGCTGAACGAGAAGCATTTCCCCCCATTCCAGGACGTGCGTGTTCGGCAGGCGCTCGCGCACGCGATCGACCGCGAGCTGCTCGTCCGGACCATTCTCGACAGCCTGGTCACAACGGTCGACGGACCGATCCAGCCGCTCTCCTGGGCCTACGAGCCTAACGTCAAGCGGTACGCGTTCGATACGGCGGCCTCGAATCGCCTGCTCCAGGAGGCGGGCTGGAAGCGCGGGCCCGACGGGATGCGCGCGAAAGACGGCCAGCCGCTCGCGTTCACCCTCATCACCCAGGCCGGCTTCGCGATCCGCGAGAACGTGGCTCAGACGCTCCAGCGCCAGTTCCGCGACGTCGGTGTGAACGCGTCGGTCAAGCTCATCGACGGAACGACGATCAGCTCCGTGTGGTTCAGTGGCGAGTTCGACGCGATGCTGCACTGGTGGCAGTCCGGGGCGGACCCGGAGATCACGCTCTTCTTCGCCAGTGACCGCACGCCACCCGCGGGGCGCAACATCAACTACTTCGCGGACGACTCCCTCACGCGCGTGCTGTACGCGTCCGATCGGACGGTCGACCAGACGAAGCGCGCGGAGCTGCTTCGCACAGCGCAGCGACGCGTCGCGGAGCTCGTACCGGAGCTCGTGCTGTACAACACCGCGAAGATCGACGCGGTGCCGGCGTCCCTGCGCAACTTCAAGGGCAATCCGACGAACGCCGGCCCGTTCTGGAACGTGCACGAGTGGACAATGGGGTCGGAGTCGTTGAATTCGCGATGAGATGAGCTTCGCCGCCCGTCGTCTTGCGCAGGCCATCCCGCTGCTGCTCATCATCTCCCTGCTCGTCTTCGGTCTGATCCACGCGGCGCCGGGCGGGCCGCTCAGTCTCTATCTCGACAACCCGAACGTCCGCCCGGAGGACATCGAGCGGCTGAAGCGGGCGATGGGGCTCGACAAGCCGTTAGGCACCCAATACCTGTCGTGGCTGGCATCGTTCGTCCGGGGCGACTGGGGCTATAGCTACGCCGACGGCCGACCGGTGACCGAACGCATGCTCGAGCGCGTCCCGGCTACGCTGCAGCTCGTCGGCATCTCCACCGTCGTGGCCGTGATCGTCTCCATCGTCGTGGGTGTCGGAGCGGCGTTGCGGCGCGGCGTGGATCACGCCGCCAGCATCGGCGCCGTTGCCGGGCTCTCGGTTCCCGTGTTCTGGCTCGGCCTCGTGCTGCAGCTGCTGTTCAGCAACACGTTAGGCTGGCTACCGTCGTCAGGACGCGCGTCGTTTGTCGGAGGTGGGCTCGGAGACCGGCTCGCCCATCTCGTGCTGCCGGTGACAGTGCTCGCGGTCGCCCACGCGGCCGGCTGGTCGCGATACCTGCGCGGGTCGGTTCGGCTCGCGCTCGCGCAGCCGTTCGCCAACGCCGCCCGCGCCCGTGGCGTGACCGAGACCCGAATCGTGCTGCGGCACGCGTTGCGGCTCGCGCTCCTGCCGTTCGCGACCGTGGTGCTGCTCGACGCGTCGATCATGGCGTCCGGCGCGGTCGTCACCGAGAGCGTCTTCGCGTGGCCGGGTATCGGCAGCCTGTTCACCGAGGCGCTCGCCAAGCGGGATTACACGGTCCTGATGGCGTTTCTCATGTGCGCCTCGGTCGCCGTGGTGACACTCAGCTTTCTCGCCGACGTCGCAGTGCACGCGCTCGATCCGCGCACGAGGAACGCGTCGTGAGGCCGCTCAGCGCGCGATTTCCGCGTCAGGCAGTAGTTGCCGGCGCAATCCTCCTCGCGCTCGTGGTGCTCGCCGCGCTGGCTCCGGTGATCTCGCCGTTCGCGTTCGACGCCCTCGACCTGGCGCACCGCCGCGCAGCACCCTCCGTCTCACACTGGTTCGGCACCGACGAGCTCGGGCGCGATCTGCTCACGCGCGTGCTGTACGGCGCTCGTGTCTCGCTCGCCGTCGGATTCGTGTCGGCTGCCGTGAGCGTCCTCCTCGGCATCGCGATTGGGGCAACCGCGGGTTGGACCGGCCGCTGGATCGACGCGGTGCTCATGCGCGTCACGGATGCCATGCTCGCGGTCCCGCGCCTCCCGCTCCTCATGATTGCTGCGGCGGTGCTCGCGCCGAACGTCGCCGTGCTGGTCCTGCTCGTCGGCACCGCCGGCTGGATGGAGACGGCTCGCGTCGTCCGCGCCGAAGTGCAGTCGCTCAAGGCGAACGACTTCGTGACCGCCGCGCGCGCGGTGGGAGCGGCATCCTCCCGCGTCGTGATACGGCACGTCCTGCCTGGCGTGCTCCCCACCGCAGCCGTCGCCACCACGCTCGCCGTCGGCCGAGGCATCCTGCTCGAGAGTGCGCTCAGCTTCTTCGGCGTGGGCGTGCAGCCACCCGCGGCGAGCTGGGGGAACATGCTCTACCAGGCGCAGACGACGATGACGTCGGAGCCGTGGCTGGGCATCTTCCCCGGAGCCCTCATCTTCCTCACGGTGCTGTGCTGCAACACGCTCGGCACAGCGCTCACTGAACGTTAGGTTCGCGAGGCGGGCGGGACCACGCCCGCGAGGCGCGCATAGACCACGAGCTGGCCGTAGTGTTCGCCTCCATGCTCGATGAACGACACCATGGTGTCCGCGTCGGCCTTCGTCGCGCTCCCGTTCATTCCGGCAAGCTCTTTCCCGACGTCGTCGAACGTCGAGCGCAGGACCTTCAGGATCTTCGCTTTCGTCGGGTAGCTCGTCGGCGAGAGCTCGTTCGCCTGGCCGTCGGCCTCCTCACGACGCAGCGTCTTCTGCACGTAGCGGTTCCAGAACGCCACGTGCCTGAGCTGATCCGCGAACGACCTGATGTCCGCCACGGGGTGAGCATCGTATCGATCTTCCGGAAACTCTTCGGCGAGCTTGACCATCTTGTCGCCGATCTCTGACCATCGGGTCACCAGCACGTCGCGCATCACGGGAACTCCGGTCGGATAGGGTCGTGCCCTCCATGGGCTAGCGCCTAACGCCATCGCGTCAGGCATGCGCAACCTATCCAGCGCGCGATCGAAATGCTTTCGGATTCTTGCCTCGGATCAACCCGTCCACGACGGCGCTGACAATCCCGCGCGAAGTACCTGGACGTGGCTTCCCTGGCGCACTGAAGACGGCACGACGCCGAAGCGCTTGCGGAATGCCGTGACGAAGTGGCTGAGCGATCCGAATCCCACCTCGTAGCACGTGAAGGTCACGCTGGCGCCCTCGTCGAGCATCTTCGCGGCGTGACGGAGCCGCACGCCCGTGAGGTAACGGTGTGGCGGCACACCGACGAACCGCTGGAACGCCCGCGCGAAATAGAACGCGCTGAGCCCCGCAGCCGACGCGAGGTCGCCAAGCGTGAGACCACGTGCGTAGTCGGTCTCGATCAGCTGCACCGCGCGTTCGATTCGCCGCATGAGCGGCGTGAGCTGACTGTCCATTCGCGCGGGTGCCGACGGCCTGTTCGCGGCCACCGATTCGAACAGCGCGCCAGCAAGCAGCTCGAGCCGAACCTCGTCTCCGGCCACACAGGATCGCAGGCGATGATGCAGGAACTGTCGCCGCGCGGACATGCGGGCCAGCGGTGGCCGAAGCGGCGGTAGGTCCACGCGAAGGAGGTCTTCGATCGTACGCTCCGCGTACGACACCGTGAGGCATCGATCCGTCGGCACGTGGTCGACGTGTCGGCATTGGAACGCCATGCCGGGACGCGTGAGGAAAAGCGTTTCCGGGCCGAGCACCCAATGCCCATCGTCCATGTGCGCGTCGAACGTGCCGTCCTCGACGAAGCTGATCGACTCCTGGGCCGACACCTCGTGATCCGGATCGGAGTGCTCCGCCCCGGCGGGATGGTCGAACTCCACCAGGGTCACCGCGGGTGTGTTGAGCAAAACGGCGAGCCGATTCATGTCTGGAGGCTAAACAGCCGCGACGACTGGATCAACGAGCAAGAAATCGAAACCCCTCGCCAGACGGGTTTGGCGGCTTGCCATTGACCACTGGTAACGGACGATGCGGCCCGGTATGCTTGCCGGGGGTCGACGCCTGACCTCAATCGTTGCCGTCCTTTTCGCGGAGCGTGGAAGGCTATGCCACGTCCCTGGTTACGTGCCTGGACCATGGCGCTCGCGGTGGCCGCCACCGCGGCCTGCGCGCAGGCCAATCGACCGGCAGGCCTCAAGGCGGCGCATGTGGAACGTCTCTACTTCGGCCGGAACATTGGAGACACCGCGATCGTGAGCGACTCCGCCTGGAACGGGTTCGTGCGGGCCGTGCTCACCCCGGCGTTTCCCGAAGGCGCGACCGTCTGGGATGCCGCCGGCCAATGGCGCGCACCTAACGGGCAGCTCGTCCGGGAACGGAGCTTCGTCGTCGAGCTGGTGCACCTCGTGACGCCCGACGTCGAGGCCCGGGTGCAGCACGTCATGGCGGACTACAAGACCCGGTTCGCGCAGCAATCGGTGCTGCGCCTGGTCACCAACGCCTGGGCGGGGTTCTGATGGCGAGCCTAACGATTCGTATCAAGAAGAATACCGACGGCACGGCCGCGTTGAGCTGCACGCGCGCGGACGGGACCGTCACCTGGCAGCGCCAATTGGGCGCGCAGGGACTGTTCTTCCCGCGCCACGATCTCACGCACTACGCGGTGGAGACCGTCCTGGCGTACCGCTCCGCGTTCTACGGCCTCGTCGCCAGCGGCTGGGACATTTCGGACTTCGGCCCCCCGTGGCCCCGCGGCCGCATACCCGAGGAGGCCGGCGTGGCCGAGTTGATCGTCGGCTTCCTTGACGCCGAGCGGGCATCGCCGACGCGGTGGTCCGCCGCGGACTTCAACGACAAGACGGCCCTGTACTACCGCGAGCACGATCTCAGAACGATCCCGCCAACACTCACCGACGACGACCTCGCTCGCGTCCGGCAGCGGCGCGCGGAGTTGTTCGCCGAGTGGGAGGCCGTGTCGCCCGGCAGCGCCATCGAGCTGCAATTTCCTTCCGACGACGTGACCGCCGAGACAAGTGAGCGCAACACGAAACGCGACGCACGCTCGCACGCGAGCGGCCGATCACGTTAGGCATATGACGACCACAGCCGACACCGACTACATCCGCGACCTCGAGACCACCGTCGATGAGACGGCCGCGTGGCTCAGAACCGTCCCCGACACGGACGCGCGATGGCGCCCGAAGTCGGGCGCATGGTCCTCGATCGAGATCATCGGACACCTCATCGACTCGGCGGCCAATAACCATACGCGTTTCGTCCGCGCGGCCGGCCAGGACGATCTCGTCTTCCCCGGATACGCGCAGGATGACTGGGTGTGCGCACAGAATTACGCGGCGGCACCGTGGAGTGAGGTCATCACGCTCTGGCATTCCTACAACCGCCACATTGCGCGCGTGATGGCCGCCGTACCCGCGGCCGTCCGGCATCGGAAGCACGAGCGACACAACCTGCACCAGCTTGCGTGGCAGCCGTACGCGGCGGACGAGCCCGCGACGCTGGACGACCTGATGCGCGACTATGTGTTGCACCTCAAGCATCACCTGACCCAGGTCCGCGACCGGGTGCGCGATGCGCCAACGACCGGCGCCTTCGCGTGACCGATCCGATCGACGGCAACCCGCCGCGTCGAGACATCGAAAGACTGGACATCGAGCTGCGCGTCACGGGCAACGACCTGGATCCCGAGCGCATCACGCGAATGCTCGGCGTCCCTCCGACGATTTCGGCTCGCAGGGGCGAAGAGATCGACATTGGCGGGGTTCCCGTCGTGCAGCGAACAGGCGTGTGGGCGTACGCGCTCCCTGCGTCGCCGGAATGGGAGCTCGGCGATGCGATCGACACGCTGCTGGAGCGGCTGCCGCATGATCCCGCGTTGTGGGAATCGCTCGCGAGCTGGGCGAACGTGGCAGTGATCTGCGGTCTCTTCATCCATGACGCGGACCGCGTGGCGGACCTCGCACCGGACACGCTGGCCCGCCTCGCCGAGCGCCGACTCGGGCTGAGCCTGCAGATTCGGGGCGGCCCCATGGGAAGTTGAACAGCCCGCCAGCAAACCGCTCCCAGGAGCGATACGATCGATCGCTGCCGGCCGGCCTAACGCGTAATCGCTGGAGCTTTGGATCGACCGATGCACTGGAATGATGCGAACGGAGTCTGACCCCCAACGAAGCAAATCAGCGCAAAACATCTGTACCAAATTCGCTCTGACTCGTACGCCTAACGTACCCCTTGCCGAAAATAAAACTGGACACGGGGCGGTACACGTCACATCCTCCCGCGAAGAGGATCGGCGACGTCGTCGCCGAGCATGTGGGCGGCTACGAGGGTCAAACGCTATGGACAAAGTCCGGTGCGGGACGTGCGGGGGCGAGCACGACCTGAGCGAGATGGAACCGAGCTACACGTACCCGGACGCGTATCTGGCGGTACCCCCTGAGGAGCGAAGCACTCGAACGACTGTAGGAAACGACGAATGCCGGGTCGACGACGGCGTTCCCCCTGACCCACGGTTCTTCCTTCGTGTGCTCCTCCCCATGCCCGTGCGCGGCGAGGCCGACGCGTGTGCCTGGGGCGTTTGGGCCGAGGTGAGCGAAACGGCGTTCGCGCGCACCCGCGAACTGTGGGACAATCCGGCACAGTATGACGAGCCGCCCTTCGCGGCGAGGCTCGCGAACGCGCTTACGTGCTACTCGTCCACGCT
>DATCGG010000190.1:0-20946 GCA_036509075.1 Gemmatimonadaceae bacterium | reverse complement strand
CGAGTACGGCGAAGATGTGATCAACGCCGTGGCGGAGCGGTGCACCGAAGTCGAAAGCGGCGCCCGCAACGTCGACAACATTCTCACGAACACCATGCTCCCCGAGGTGTCTCGGCTGCTGCTCGAGGCGATCGCCGGCGGGACGCGCCCCGGCGCGGTACGCGTGACGGTCGACGAGAACGGCGAGCTCGCGTACGAAGTCACGCCGACCGTTCGCGACGCCAAGTTCACCCTCGGTGAGCGCGCCGGTGCGGAGACCGCCACGGCAGCGACCTGAACGCGCGAGGATGTAGCGGATGACCAGCCTTTCCATCTCGCAGGCCAAGCGACCACTAAGGGTCACGACACCGCTCGGTGACGCCTTGGTCGCGGTCTCGCTGACCGGCGAAGAAGAAGTGTCACAACCGTTCCTGTTCGTCGTGGACTTCGTGTCGACGAACGCGTCGGTGTCGCCCGGAACTCTGCTCGGAAAGGCGATGACGCTGCACGTCCCGACGACCGAGGACCAGTCGCGCCCGATTCACGGGCTGGTGCGGCGGTTCTCGTCAGTCGGACGCAATCAGAGCGATGATCTCTCGCAGTATCGGGTGGAGATCGTACCGGCACTCTGGTTCATGTCGTTGTCGAGCGACTGCCGAACGTTCGAGAACGTGTCGGCGCTGGACATCGTCGAAAAGGTGTGCAAGGCGGCGGGCGTGACGGATGTCAAGCGGCGCGTCACGAGCGCGCCGCCGACGCTGCCCTATGTCGTTCAGTACCATGAGAGCGATCTCGCGTTCGTGAGCCGGATGCTGGAAGACGCGGGGCTGTACTACATGTTCGAGCACACCGACGACAAGCACACGCTCGTCATCTCCGACGCGCGGGGCAGCTCCATCCCCGAGTGCGAGACCAAGTCCGCCAAAGTGCAGCCAGCGCTGGCTGCCGGACAGCCGCAGACGGACGTGGTGTTCCGGCTGGCGCGCGACTACGCCGTCAACTCCGCGGCGGTGTCGCTCATCGACCACGATCTCCTCCGCGCCGACAGCAAGGGGAAGGTGTCGAGCGGAACACCCGGCGCGCGTGGAGAGATGTACGATTTCCTCGGCGATCTCGGGCCTAACGATTCCGCCGGCGAGGCCAAGCTGCGCATCGAGATGCACGAGACGCCTCACGACACGTTTCAGGGCGCCAGCACGTGCGCCGGCTTTCAGGCCGGGACGCGGGTCGAGATCACGGGTGGGACCGCCGGGAGCGGCGGCACCGAGATGCATCTCCTCCACGTGAAGCACCACCTGGAGGCCGGCGATGTGCTGGGCGGCTCCGGGCTAACGGCGACGTACGAGAACGAGTTCGGATGCATTCCGTCGACGGTACGCCATCGCCCGGTGCGCGTCACCCCGCGCCCGTCGGTGCGTGGAACGCAGACGGCCAAGATCGTCGGCAGCGGTGGGACGGGTGAGATCGATGTCGACGCCGACGGGCGCGTGCTCCTGCAGTTTCCGTGGGATCGTGGCGATGGAAAGGACGGCAAGTCGAAGCACCGCGTGCACGTCGCCAGCCTGTGGTCCGGGACCGGGTGGGGGTTCGTCCAGATCCCGCGCGTTGGTCAGGAAGTGCTCGTCGAGTTTCTCGAGGGTGATCCCAACCGGCCGATCGTCACGGGGCGTGTCTACAACAGCGCCCACAAGTTTCCCTACGAGCTCCCCGGCAACAAGACGCAGACGGGGTGGAAGTCGCGCACGTTAGGCGGCGGCAGCGACAACTTCAACGAGCTCCGGTTCGAGGACAAGAAAGGCGAGGAGCACGTCTACGCGCAGGCCGAGAAGGACCTCAAGGTGCTGGTGAAGAACGACGAGACCCGCGATGTCCAGCACGACCGCACGACGACGGTCAAGAACAACGATACGCGGACGGTCACCGAGGGCGACGACGAGCACACGATCAAGAAGGGGAAGCAGACGGTCACGGTCTCGGAGGGCGATCAGACGATCGAGGTCTCGAAAGGCAAGCAGACCGTGAAGGTGATGGACGATCAGACCATCACGGTGGACCAGGGCAATCGTACGGTCACCCTGAACCAGGGGAACGACGAGCTCAAGGTCCAGATGGGGAACCTCACGACGAAGGTCTCGATGGGCAACATCACCATCAAGGCCGACCTCGGCAAGATCGCCATCGAAGCGATGCAGGAGATCTCGCTCAAGGTCGGTGCGAGCTCCGTCGTGATCTCGCAGACCGGCGTCGAGATCAAGGGGATGATGGTGAAGGCCGAGGCGACCGCGCAGGCCGAGGTGAAGGGCATCATGACCAAGATCCAGGGGACGGCCATGACGCAGGTGCAGGGCGCGATGACGCAGGTGAACGGCGACGCGATGGTGATGGTCAAGGGCGGCATCACGATGATCAACTAGGAAGGCGGCCCATGACCCAACCCTCGCCCAGCCCTGCTCGGCCTTCCGCCGCGACCGACCCCTCGGTGGCCTGGCTCGTGGAGCGCGCACACCTGGCCGACGACATCGCGCCGCTCGCGGCTGCGGCGGCCGATGGCGGCGCGTTGGTTCAGGCGCTCGTCGCCGACGGCAAGACGCCAGAGGCATTTCGCGTCATCGCGGCTGCGTTGCCTCCGCGCGAGGGCGTGTGGTGGGCGTGGGTCTCTGCGCGCCACGCCACGCAGCTCGCGGCGGAGGGCGGTGAGCCGCCAGCAGCTCTTGCTGCGGCGCTGAGCGCCGTCGAGCAGTGGATCGCCAACCCCGACGACGATCGGCGCCGCGCGGCATGGGCTGCCGGCCAGGCGGCAGGCCTGGAAACCGCCGCCGGTTGCGCCGCTGGCGCGGTGTTCTTTACCACCGGAAGCATCGCACCCGCGGACGTCACCCCGGTCCCGCCACCGGCAGGCATTGATCGCATGCTTAGCGGGAATGCCGTTGGCCTCGCGGCGGCCGTGCATCCACAGCATTTTGAAGCGCTGGCGGGCGCGTACATCGCGCAGGGCCTCGAGGTGGTGAAGCAGTTAGGCGGATGGGACAAAGCCATCGCGCTCTCCCGGGACCACTTCCAGGTGCAGCAGGAGCGACACGCAGCTTCAACGACGCCGCCCGCTGGCGGTGCACCAGTCACCCAACGCGCAGGGCGTTGAGAGCTCACCATGCCCATGCCCGCAGCTCGCATCACCGACATGCACGTTTGCCCGATGGTCACGCCAGGCTTGCCACCGATTCCGCACGTCGGCGGACCTGTCGTCTCACCCGGCGCGCCCACTGTGTTGATTGCGACGCTTCCCGCTGCTGCCATTGGTAGCATGTGCGTGTGCGTCGGTCCGCCGGATTCGATCATCATGGGCTCACCAACGGTGCTCGTCAGCGGAATGCCGCTCGCGCGGATGACAGACCCCACGGCGCACGGCGGCGTGATCGTCGCCGGCGCCCCAACCGTGATGGTGGGACCATGATCGCCCTCCGCCGACGCCTCGTCGCGCAGGTCGCCACGTTCGCAGCCGTGCTGGCCACCGCGTGCCTCGACGATCGACCGGTCGAGCCTAACGATACCGCAACCGGGCCGACGGTCCGACTGGGCCTCAACGCCACCATCAACAACGCGCAGGCCGGACAGACCGTCCGCATTCGCGCCTTCTACCGCCGCAAGAACGAAACGGACGTCACGCTCCCGAGCTCACCGACCAGCGTCGACGTCACGCCGGGTGTGCCGAAGACGGTGGCGGTCGTGGTGCGGATCGCCGATTGCCTTGCCGACCCGCAGCAGTTAGGCGGATCGTCGACGCAATGCGCTGTCGGGATCACGCTCACCCTGCTGGATGAAGACGGTACACCGATCGACGAGCAGACAACGCCGCCCACGCCGCCATTGCCGCCTGGATCCTCGACGACGCTGACCGAGATCGTCTTCGCGCCGGTGACGTCAGTGGCGTTCGACGCGGTGCCGGTCTTTCGGGTCGGCGACGTCCGGACGCTGATCGCGAAAGCGCTCGACGCGCAGGGCAGGGCCATGACGACGCGAAAGATCAAGTGGTCGTCGGACAGCCCGAACATCCTGACGATCGACGCGACGACCGGCTCGGTCACGGCGGTCGCCGTCGGATCCGCAAAGGTCACCGCGACGGCCGGTACACGGAGCGCAACCGCGACCGTGAAGGTCATTCGCCGCGTCGCCAGCGTCGCCTTGAGCCCCAATCCCGCGCCGCCTTTGATCGCAGCGAATTCGCTGACTCTCGTGCTGAGCGCGAAGGCTGCGGACGGGACAGACGCTGGAGACATCGGAGATCGTGATGTCGCGTGGAGCGTCGTGAACCCGGATGGACCGAAGCGCACGGCCAACGTATCGACGAGCGGTACGGTCACAGGCGTTTATCCCGGCAACGCCGATGTCACGGTGTCGGTGGATGGCGTCACGAAGACGCTTCGGGTGGTCGTGACGGCAGCCGGCCTCAGGATTCAGGCTCCGGCCGTCGTTTACGCGGGCACGAAGGCATCGCTCACCGCGACGGTCGTCGACGCGAAGAACGCGCCGCTCGCCAACGTACCGGTGCAATGGAGTACCGCCAATCCGAGTGTTGCCACCATCGACGCGAATGGCGTGCTCACGGCGGTCGCCGCTGGGGCCACACAGGTGACCGCGACGGCGGGTGCGAGTAGCGCCACGGCGACCGTCCGGGTGATTCGCCGCGTGTCCAGCATTGTCATGAGCCCCGACCCCGCTAGCGTCGTCGTAGCGAGAACTCTCCAGCTGGTGGCGGTTCCGAAAGCAGCCGATGGAAGCGATGCCGGAGACCTCGCGGACCGCGCCATCAGCTGGAGCGTCGCGAACACGGCCGGGACAACCCGCGCTACCGTTTCCGCGACGGGCCTGGTGACGGGTGTCTATCCCGGCAATGCCGACGTCACGGTATCCATCGACGGCGTCACGAAGACGCTCCGGGTCCTGGTAACGGCCGCTGGTCTCAGCATCGTGTCCCCATCGGTCGTGTACGTGGGCGCGAACGCGTCGCTCACCGCGACAGCGGTTGATGCGAACGGCGCGGTGCTGCCGAACGTGCCGGTCGCGTGGAGCTCGTCCAATCCTGGCGTAGCCACCATCGACGCGAACGGCGTGCTCACGGCGGTCGCGGTCGGGTCCACACAGGTGACCGCGACGGCGGGTACGAGCCGCGCCACCGCGACGGTGCGCGTGATCAACCGCGTGGCGACGATCGTCATGAGCCCTGACCCCGCGAGCGTGGTTGCTGCCAGATCCCTGCAGCTCGTGGCGGTTCCCAAGGCAGCCGATGGCAGTGACGCCGGCGACCTCGCCGACCGCAAGATTAGCTGGAGCGTTGCGAACGCGACGCCATCGCGCGCGAGCGTCTCGGGGACCGGTCTGGTCACGGGCCTGTATCCGGGCAACGCCGATGTCACCGTGTCCATCGACGGCGTTACGAAGACGCTCCGGGTCGTCGTGACCGCAGCCAGTCTGCGGATCGACTCCCCAACTTCGTTTACGGCACCGGGAACGAGCGTACAGCTTACGGCCGTCGTACTCGACGCAAACGGCGCGACGCTCGCGAACGTGCCCGTGACCTGGACCACGTCGAATCCGAACGTCGCCACGGTCGACGCCAATGGCGTGCTGACCGCGACGGCTGAGGGCTTCGTGACCATCACGGCGTCGGGCGGGGGCGTGAGCGGAACGACGACCATGCATGTGGCGTTTGTCACCAGCCAGAGCGTTATGTCCGGCACTTCTCCGCGGAACTGACCATGCCTAACGTGAATCGAGCTGTTGGCGTACGTCACCGCCAGGATCGTTCGATGGCCCGCGGACGCACCGGCGCACTGGGATGGCTGGCGGTGATCGCCGCCGTGCTCACGATGCCGGGCTGTTACCATGGCGCCGCCGGCGCGCCGGCGCCTCACCCGCGCGTGAAGGAGGCCCAGGACGCGGCACGCCAGGCCATGGCGGTCGAGGCACAGCTCAAGCCGGACACGCTGTCGTCCAGGACCGTGGGTGTGCTGCCGTTCGACCAGACCGGTCTCGACTCCTCGACCGCGGCGCTCGGCTACGGACTGGCCGACCTGCTGCGCGTCGATCTCGCCAAGAGCAGCCAGCTGCGCATCGTCGACCGGCTTCGCCTCGACGCCATCATGCGCGAGCTATCGCTCGCGGCTTCGGGCCGTGCGGATTCAAGCACTGCGCCTCGAGTCGGCCGTCTCGTGCAGGCACGGCGCATCGTGTACGGTGCGCTCGACGCGCAGGCCAATGCCATGGGCATAAGCGTCGGCGTCGCCGATGCGGCGACTCGTCAGGTGCAGCCCGCGGTCTCGGAGCAGATGCGCCTCGACAACGTGCTCGACGCCGAAAAGCAGATTGCTCTGCGACTCTTCGAGAACATGGGCGTCACGCTCACGCCCGCTGAACGCGCGGCGGTGGAAGAGCGGCCGACGAAGAACATCGCCGCGTTCATTGCCTATGGCAAAGCCGCGCGGTATGAGTCGGAGTTCCGTTTCGCCGACGCCGTTGGGGCCTACGATGAGGCGCTCCGTCTCGATCCCGGGTTTACGCTCGCCGCGACGCGCCGCGAGGAGGCGGCTGGCCTCGCAGGCATTACGACTCGCAAGAACGCGCTCGCCCGCGCGAGCGCGATGACGATCGATCGCCTGAACTCGGTGTTCACGACGCCTATTGGCGGAGGGCAGCCACCGGGCGGCATCACCGATCCCGCGTTTCCGGCAACGACTGTCACGATCTACATCACGATTCTCACTCCACGCTGACGAGGCGACCGTGCACATGCTCAAGTCTGCGGTCGTTCGCGCCTGCGTCATCCTTGTCGGGATGTCGTCCGGCGCCCTGGCGCAGGTCAAGCTGGCCGGGGATGCATCATCGTTCTTCGGCCCGGTGTTCGAGGTGTGGAAGTTTGGAAACGATGGGATTCCGCAGCCCACGGTCGATGGCGCGAGCTCCGTGCGGGTGACGCGCGCGTCGCAATGGTCGATTCCGGTGTCGGTCGTGGTACCGGCCGGCAGCCGGTTGTCGTTCGATCTCACCACCGCGTACGCGAGCAGCGACGTCCGCATTTCCGGCACGGACCCCGTGACGCAGACCGACGGCTACACGTTGAAGGGCATCTCCGACGTGCGCATTCGCGCCACCGGCCACATCGTCGGCGATAACGTGCTCCTCACGGCCGGCATCAACCTGCCAACCGGTGAGACGGAGCTCAATCCGGAGGAATTGAGCGCGCTGCGGGTCGTGGGCGCACCAGCGCTCAGCTTCCAGGTTCCGGTGCTCGGCATCGGGACTGGCGGGACGCTCGGCGTCGTGCTCGCGCGCGAAATCGGGGCCTGGTCGTGGGCGTTAGGCAGCTCGTACGAGATGCGAAAGCAGTACACGCCGATCTCCGTAGCGGCCGGAATCCCCGTGGACTTCAGCCCCGGGGACGCGGTCCATCTCTCGCTGGGATCCAGCCGCCTGATTGGCCAGTCCAGCATGACGTTCGGGCTGTCGGCCGATTTCTTCGCTGAGGAGGAGCTCCAGAGCGGCACCACCCTCGGGACGGCAGCCAGCCAGAGCAAGCTCGGTCCGATCTATACGGCGGATTGGCAGTACCAGGTTGCCTCGTCCCGGTTCCGCGAGCTCACGTTCTACGTCGTGGACCGCTACCGGACCGAGTACGAGCGTGAAAACGTGAAAGTCTCGAACAGCGACGCGAACTACCTCGATGCGGGCGTCCGGTCGGTCACCGGCCTCTCGCCGTCGACGGGACTGCTCATCGCCCTCAACGGCCGGCATCAAACCGGTCTGAAATCGGACAATCTGCTGACGACCGCCGGGATCGCCAGCGGAACGCTCACGCTTGGGCTTCAACAACGGCTCGGCGGCCACTATTCGCTGCAACCCTTCGTTCGGGTCCAGGGTGGTCGGCTCGAGTCGGGCGACGCATCGTCGACCGTCACCGGGTTCTCCGGTGGCTTGACGCTGGGCGCCCGCTTCTAACGAGACACGAGGCAATCATGCGATTCACACATCGAATTCCACGTCGTCTCACGTTTGCCGCGACGACACTGGCCGTGTTAGGCACCTGCGTCTCTGCGCTCGCCGCGCAGGGCGCGACTCAGGATCGCCGGCCGGTCGTGGCCGTGCTGGACTACATCAATGCGTCGATGCGCACCGACGCGGACTACAAGGCGCTCAGCAAGGGGATCGCGACCGTCCTGGCCGGCAGGCTGGGCGAGACGGACAGCATTCGCATCGTCACGCGCGAAAAGCTGAACGAGATCATGAACGAGCAGAATCTCGCCACGAGCGGCCGTGTCGACCCGAGCCAGGCGGTTCAGGTCGGGAAGCTGCTCAACGCCCACCACATCATCTACGGCACCTACCTCGTCCAGCCGAACGGCGACACGCGCATCACGGCCAGCGCGTACAGCGTGGAGACGTCGGAGATGGAGTACAGCACGCAGGTGCGCGGCAACGCCGACAAGCTCCAGGACCTCATCGACCAGCTGGGGGACAAGGTCGCCCACGGCATGAAGCTCCCGGCGGCGCGCCCGCGTCAAACCGGCAGCACCGGCAGTACCGGGAGCACCGTGGTGTCGTCGGCTGGCGAAACGGCGGTGAAATCGACGGGAAGCCTGAGCGAGCTCGTGATCCTGTCCAAGGCCATCGATGCCGAGGACCGCAAGTCCATGTCGGAGGCGATCCCGCTGTACAAGATGTTCCTGGCGAAGTCGCTGCCAACGTCGTACGTCGCGCAACGAACCATCGCCGAGGCGAAAGTGCGTGAGGCCAACGGCGGCACCGACGAGTGACGGACCCATTCCGGCGAAGGCAGCTCATCGCGCGCACCTAACGATCCCGATCTCGCGGCTGGAGGCCAATGGCCAAGGTCTGCCCGACCTGTGAAAAGGAATACGGCGACGATGTGCTCTATTGTTCTGCCGATGGGTGCACGCTGCAGTCGCTCACTATCGGCGACGATCTCGTCGGAACGGTCGTCGCCGACCGATACCTGATCACCGATATGGTCGGGGAAGGGGGCATGGGGCGAGTGTATCTCGCCCGGCACGTGCGCCTGCCGCAAAACGTGGCGGTCAAGGTGCTTCATCCCTGGCTGGTCCGCGACGCGAACGTCGTCACACGCTTCCGGCGCGAAGCGGTCAACGCCAGCCAGATCGAGAACGAGCATGTCGCGCGCGTGTTCGATCACGGCGAGATCGGCGATGGTCTCCTGTACATCGCGATGGAGTTTGTCGAGGGCAAGCCGCTCGGGGAGATCGTCGCTCGAAACGGACCGCTGTCGATCCCTCGCGCGATCGAGATTACGCGCCAGGTGGCCGAAGCGCTCGCCGCCGCGCACGAACGACCAACCCCGATCGTGCATCGGGACCTCAAGCCCGACAACATTCTGCTCGGTGTGCGACGCGATGGCTCCGATCGGGCCAAGGTCGTCGACTTCGGTATCGCCGAGGCGATGAGTGGCGGCGGTCCCAAGCTCACGCAGCAGGGACTGGTGATCGGGACACCGGAGTACATGAGTCCCGAGCAGCTGTCGGCGATCTCGCTCGATTGGCGGAGCGACATCTATTCGCTTGCGCTCGTCACGTTCTACATGCTGACGGGGAGGCTGCCATTCGAAGGCGAATCGCCGCACGAGGCGGCGCTGATGCGGCTTCGCGACCGTCCGAAGACGCTCGCCGAAGTGACGACCGATGGAACATGGCCGCCGGCGCTTCAGGCGGTGATGGACAAAGGGCTCGCGCGGTCACCAGCCGAACGCTATGAGACGGCCCCCGAGTTTGCACACGCGTTGGCAGACGCGACCGGCGTCCCCGACCGGCCCCTGCTCAGCCCGACACCCGCGCGCGTCGACGTTCTGCCGCCACGGCAAGCTCCCGCGGCGGCAGACAAGCCGGCAGGGGATGACAAGCGAGCCCGGAAGGTGGCGGTGGCCAGTGCGGTCGTGTTGGGAATTGCCGCCATTGCGGTCGTTGGGGTTCTCGCATTACGCGGCCGCGCGGGGAGCGGGGCGCCGGGGCCCACCGCGAGCGCGCCGACTGCGCCGCCCGCAGTTGCGGCGCGTGACTCGGCGCCGAGCGCGGTGCCGGCGGTGTCGCCAGTGGCAACGCCTAACGCGAGCGGTCCGAAGCCGGCAGCGCCCAACACGGTCGCGGTCGCGGGCGCAGTGCCAGCCCGTGGCGACACGGCGATTTCGTCGGCCAAAGCGGGGCCAGAGGCGTCTTCGTCGAGTGGCCCACGGGCGGCCCTGGATTACGTCCAGTCGTTGATCGTCGGGGCGCGCGAGGACACGTCGCGCGCCAAGGTGCTCGCGCGCGCCGTTCTCGACTCGGCGCGCGCGATCGTGCCGCGTCTCGAGTCGCGCCCCGACGTCGTCGAGATGGGCGTGTACACGGTTGCGGCGTATCTGCTGCTCGAGCAGAAGAGCGACGCGTGTCTGATGCTGGGGTCGATCGGCGCCGAGGCCGCGCAGATGGCGAAGTTCGCGGCGCAGGTGCGCCTCTGGAACGAACGGCTCGACTGCAAGGACTAGCCTAACGTGGCGCGTCGGGTACTCGCGGACCACGGCTCTGTTTAACCGCAGAGGTTTGCGACCTCTGTGGTGAGATGACCGTCGCGCAGCCCAACCATAATTGGTCCGTCCAGTCGAGATGCCCGTCGCGCGAGGGGTAGGTGGCACAGTGACTGCGGAGTGAGGGGCGTCGCTGCCTCAGTTACGGTCGAGGCGTTGATTCACATCGGCTTGGAACGCGCATGCGAATCGCACTGATCTCCACACCGTACCTGGCAGTTCCACCGCGCCTTTATGGCGGCACCGAGCTCGTCGTATACGAATTGGCCGAAGGACTTGTCCGCCTTGGCCACCACGTCGAGCTCTTCGGAACCGGCGATTCACGGACCAGCGCCGAGCTTCGATTCCTGTACGACAAAGGCCAGTGGCCTCCGGAAACCCTCGCCGACCTGAATCACGTGTCCTGGGCGCTGCAGGAGATCAGCGAACGTGGTCCGTTCGACGTGATCCACGCGCACTCGGCGGTCGCGCTGGCGTGTGCCCGCCTCGCGCCCGCCGCGCCGATGGTGTACACGATCCATCATGCCAGAGACGAGCAGCTGTCGGCGTTCTACCGGTATTGTCAGGAGCCGCATTACGTCGCGATCTCCGACGATCAACGACGCCGCGAGATCTGCCTCCGGCATGTGCACGTCATCCATCATGGTCTGGATCCGGCGAGGTACCAGTGGACACCGCGGCCACGCGGCGACTATGTGTGCTTCGTCGGACGCTACTCGAGTGTGAAGGGGCCACATACGGCCATCGATGTCGCTCGCGAGGCCGGCGCTCGGATTCGGATGGCGGGAGAGGTTCATCCGCCTGACGAGGCGTGGGCGGAGAGGGAGCTGCAGCCGAGGCTTGCGCAGCCTCACGTCACCGACGTCGGGCCCGTCGGCAGCGCCACCAAGGCTCGACTGCTCGCACACGCGCGCGCACTGCTCGCGCCGATCGAGTGGAACGAGCCGTTCGGTCTCATTCTGATCGAGGCCATGCTATCGGGCTGTCCGGTGGTCACGTTCGGGATGGGCAGCGTTCCCGAGCTGGTCGAGCATGGCCTGACGGGATTCATCGCGACGTCCGCCGAGCACATGGTCGACCTGCTTCGACCAGGCGGCGCCGTCGACCGGATCGACCGCGCCGCGTGTCGCGCGCGGGCGGTCGAGCGATTCAGCGCCGACCGCATGGTCGCGGATCACGTCGCATTGTACCAACGCATTCTCGGTACGTCGACGTCGTCACCTTCCCGCGGATCGAGCTCGCGAATGGTGGCGTAGCCGTGACCTCGCGCGCGACGGGAGGCAAGCCCAACGCCTCCGATCAGATCGCGGCGCGGAGCGCGTCGCCGTCGGACCAACCGATCATCTCGATGGCCGATGCCGTCGGCTACCCGGCAATTCCCTGTGACCGCGAGACGCCGGTTTCGGATGCGCTCACCCTCAAGCACGATCGGCTATTCGCCCTCATCGACCAACACGGCAACGTGGCGCCGGCGGGCAATTGTTCGCTCGGCGTGTTCGAAGGAGACACGCGGATCCTCAGTCACTACGAGGTCCGCATGGCGGGCAGCCCGCCGGCGAAGCTCTCGACGCAGGTCATTCAACCGTACTACTCGCAGATCGACCTGGCTGTCACGGACCACGAGTTCGGCGGGAACGCGTGGGACCCGAAACACGCGATCTACATCCGACGTGAGCTGGTCCTCGAGGATTCGCTGATGGAGCGACTGACGCTCACGAACTTTCTCGTGCGACCGATCGACTTCTGGGTGCAGCTCCTCGTCGGTTGCGACTTCGCCGACATCTTCGAGGTGCGCGGGTGGAAGCGCGAGCAGCGTGGGACATTTCTGGCGCCGATCGTCGAACCCACGTCGATTCGGTTTGCGTATCGCGGTCGCGACGGTCGAGTGATGGGGAGCGCGATCCGGTTCGTCGATCCGCCCGACGCTCTCGACGCGCGTACAGCGCGCTGGGCGTTTCGCCTGTTGCCTGGGACGCCGGTGCAACTCGAATGGACCGTCAAGGGCGCCACCATGCGTGAGCGTCCCCACGCAGTCACGGAGACCGGCTTCGATGACCGGCGGCGCCGGCTCACGACCGTGTACGATCGCTGGCGGTCGGCGTGCTCCCGGTGGACGAGTGGCATCGGAACGTTCGACGCGACGATCACACGGGCGATCGACGACCTGCGATCGCTCTACATCACCGCCGATGGGAGCAGGGTCATCTCGGCGGGTATTCCGTGGTATTCGACCGTGTTCGGACGAGATGCGCTGATCACCTCAATGGAAACATTGTCCCTCAATCCTCGCATCGCGATCGATGCCCTGCGCTATCTCGCACGGCATCAGGGCACGAAAGAAAACACGTATACGGAGGAACAGCCGGGCAAGATCATGCACGAGCTGCGTCGAGGGGAGATGGCACGGAGCGGCGAGATCCCGCACGTGCCGTACTACGGCACCATCGACGCGACGCCGCTGTGGCTGGTGCTGCTCCACGAGACGTGGCGATGGACGGGGGACGATTCGCTCGTTCGTGAGCTGCTGCCTAACGTGCGTCGCGCGCTGGCGTGGATCGATGAGTACGGGGATCGGGATGGCGACGGGCTCGTCGAGTACGCAAGCACGTCACCGCGCGGGTTGGTGAATCAGGGGTGGAAGGATTCCGGCGACGGCGTGCCGTTCCCCGACGGTCGGCTGCCGCATCCGCCGATCGCGCTCATCGAGGTGCAGGGGTACGTCTACGACGCCAAGGTGCGCGCGGCCGCCTTGTTCTCCCGGCTGGGAGAGTCCGACACGGCGCAGCGGCTCGCAAACGAAGCGGCCCGCCTGCAGCAGCGCGTGATGGATGCGTTCTGGCTCGAGGAACTCGGGACGTTCGCCCTGGCCCTCGATGGAAACAAGCACGCGGTTCCCACAGTCACGTCCAATGCCGGCCACCTGCTGTACAGCAGGCTGCCTGACACGGAGCGCGGACGGCGCGTGGCGACGACGCTGCTGGCGCCGGACATGTACTGCGGCTGGGGCGTTCGCACGCTGAGCGCGCGACACGCGGTGTTCAACCCGATGAGCTACCACGACGGCTCCGTGTGGCCGCACGACAACGCGCTGATAGTAATGGGCATGTCGCACTACGGCCTCGGTGCCAACGCCATACCGATCGTGGTGGCGACGGCGGAAGCGGCGGCGGCGGCGAGGTACAACCGATTGCCGGAACTGTACTGTGGCATGGAGCGCACCCAGGAGACGCGCCCTGTTCAGTATCCGGTGAGCTGCTCGCCACAAGCGTGGGCGGCGGGCGCCCTGTTCATGATGCTCCAGGGGACGCTGGGCATTCTGCCGGATGCGCCCGGTGGGGCGGTGCACATTCGCAACCCTGTTCTGCCGACGCACCTGAGCAAGCTCACCATCACGAATCTGCGCGTTGGCGCGTCGCGCCTCTCGCTGCATTTCGAGCGGCACGCGAGCCGAACGCTCGTCAACGTGCTCGCGGTCGAATCGAGCACCGAGCCTGTTCGCGTTCAGATCGAGTTCGGGTGATGCGTTAGGCCGACGTCATGTCAGGTCCGCGCCAGGCGTGCATCGTCGGTGCCGAGCGGATTGCGAACGGGCGCCGCCACTGCAGGCACGACGAACTGCGGGGCCGGTTGCGGCAGGAGCGTCCCTGACTCCTCGACGATGTCGGCGATCTGCAGCAAGAGATCCTGACGTACTGCGAGAAAGCGTGTGTTGTCCGCCGTCAACACGTACGCGGTAAGCTCGAGCAAAACGGCGTCCGCGCCGAAATCGACGAGCCGAATGGCCGACGTCTCGTGTTCGAGCTCCGTATGCGTGTCGAGCAGCGCCTGGATTCGGTCGAGCGTGGACCGCACGTGCGCGACGCTCGTCGCCGCCCGAAGATGCAATTTGGTCTGCAGCAGGATCTTCGCTCGCGTCGCGAAATTTTCCACGCTGCTGCCGGACAGCGTGCCGGCGGGTATGGACAACAGCGTCTGCTCCGCCGTTCGAAGTCGCACCGAGCGCAGCGTGATGTCTTCGACCACGCCGACGCGGTTCGCGATGCTGCACGTGTCACCCACGGCGAGTGCTCTGTCGCTCAGGAGAAAGACGCCTCCGAGAAGGTTCTCCACGCTCTTCTGGGCGCCGAGGGCAAGAGCTACGCCGCCGATGCCTAGACCGGCCAGCGCGGTCTTGGTGTCGACGCCAAGGACAGTCAGGATTGCCAGGGCGGCGACGACGACGACGAGTGCTTTCACCAGCCGTTCGGCTAGCATGATGAGAGATCGTGCGCCGCTATGCGTGCCACCCGACATCAGGTAGCGAGCACGGTCCGATGCAACCGTGAGGACGCGCCGTAGCAGCCACGCCAGGGCAACGATCAACGCGACGAATCCCACATGCCCATAGCTGATCCGGAAGGCCAGCGGGAGTCGCATGAACGGCATGTACGCCAGGTGGATCGCGAGCGTCAGCACGACGATGACCGGCCAGCGCAGGCTTTCATACATCGAGTCGAGCGCGCCGCGGCGGCTGGCGCCAACCGTTCGCCTCGCGATGCCCACAATCACGCCAGACAGCAGTCTGAACACGATGATTGGGACTAAGATCGTCGCCGCCAATATGATCCACTGCGCGAGCGAGACACCGAACAACACAGGCCTAACGAACGCCGGTGGCATGGCGCGCTCGAACCAGGTCGACTTGATCAGTCGGTGCAGCGCCGGAACTTCGCGAAGTGTCTCGGAGGAGAGCAGCCAGACGGGTCCCGCCAGCGAGTCTGTGACACGCACCAACTCGACGTCGACCTTCTTGCTTTCGACGGACAGCGGACCAATACGCTCGCGATCCTCCGGGAGCCCATCGTCGAGCGCCCCCGTCGGCGACGCATCGATGCTCTGGACCGGCTCACCATAGTACCGATCCATGAGCTGGCTCAGCTTCCGCGCCAAGGTGTCCGCATTGAGGCGCTGGGCGTCGTTGAGCTGCAGGTATCGAATTGCGGTGGCGAAATCGTTCCGGTGGACTGCTTCGGTGAATCCGGTGATCGTCCCCCGCGGCGTGCCTCGCCCGAGCGGATCTTCGACTTGCGGTTGTTGGGCGGCCGGCTTCGGAGCTTCCGCACCAGGAAGCTGCGCAATGGCCGCGCGGGAGAGCGCGAGCAGCAGGATGACGCGACTGATCATCATGGCGTGCCTCCGTTTGAATCGAGCTGCCCCGTGTTGGGGAACGAACGTCGACCGATCATTGCATCAAGGTGGAAGACCAGCAGAGTCGCACCAATTGTCCGAAGGACCAAGCTTCGTCTTACGCGGCCACGGGCGAGTCGTAGATTCGATCGAATCCTTGGGCGAGAGAACAACACCATGAGCTCCAGCATCGCGCGCATTGCACCGTTCCTGGTGGTGGCCGGAGTGCGACTCGCTGCCCCATCCGCGCTCGCCGCGCAGGAATACCTCTACGTTGGCAACAGCCTGGGCGGCGACATCTCCGTCATCTCGATTCCGGGGCACAAGGTCGTCCGCACTATCCCGGAGAGCGTGGTCGGCAACCATCCCGACGACGTGATCGCCTCGCGCAACGGCGATGTCCTCTACATCAGCCGCCTCGACGTCAACGATGTCATCGCGGTGAGCACCGCGACCGAACAGATGCTCTGGCGGGCCGAGGTGCCAGGAGTGCCGAACCATCTGACGCTCTCGCCGGACGAGCAGTTTCTCTACGTCCCGATCTACGACAAGGGGCTGCTCGCGGTGGTGGATACGAAGACCCACCAGGTCGTCACGACGCTCGAAGTCGGGAAGGGACCGCACGGGACGCAGCTCGGCCCAACCGGGAAGCATCTCTACATCGGGAACATGGAATCGAACGACGTCGCCGTCGTGGAGGTCGGGACCAACCGGCTCGAAAAGCGGATTCGACTCCCCGAAGGCGTTCGGCCGTTCCAGATCTCGAGGGATGAGAAATATCTCTACGCGCAGCTCTCCAAGCTGCACGGGTTCGTCATTGTGGACCTAACGCGCGACAGCGTCGTGCGAACGGTGACGCTGCCGACGAGCGGCAAGACGCTGCCCGAGGCGACGCTCGGGATGTCGCACTACGTGATGAACCACGGTCTGGGCATCTCGCCGGACGGCAAGTATCTCGTCGCCAACGGGTCGCTTATCGGGATCACGGCGATCTACTCGATGCCGGAGCTCGAGCTACTGGGCACCGTGCCCGTGGGCCGCGAGCCCAACTGGGTCGCGTTCAGCCGGGACTCGAGGTACGCGTACGTGAGCAACCGGCGCGACAACACGCTCTCGGTGATCTCGCTTCCCGATCGGAAGGAAGTCGCGCGGCTCAAGGTGGGCGAGTTCCCGCAGCGCATGACCACGACGGTCATCGCGCGGCGTCCGAACTGAGCACCATCGGTGTCGTCGCCATCGATCTCGCGCCGCGGCGCGCTCGGGGTACTGTGGAGCGTCGCGGGATGGTCGAGCGGCGTGGCGATGTCGATACTGTCGGGATGCGCCAGCGTGTTGGGACGTCGCGGCCCGCATGGCGGAACCGCCGTGGGCACGCTGGACAAGCTGCCACCCGGCAGCGGGCTGCGTGCGTCGTTAGGCGGTGACGAATCGACGATCGTCGTCAACGTGGACGGGGCAGTGAGAGCCTTCCGGGCCGTCTGCACCCACGAAGGGTGCCCGCTGGGCTGGAACGCCCAGCAGCACCTGATCCGCTGCCCCTGCCATGGCGGGGCGTACGACACGGCGGGTCGTGTCGTCTCGGGTCCGCCACCCGCGCCGCTCACCGAGCTGAAGGCCGTCGTCGATCACGGGACGATCTATGTCGTTCGCGACTGACGTGGTGACAGAACCGGTGTTGCATGTGATTGCACCCGTAGACAGATTGCTGGCGTGACTCTCGACCCCCACGCGACTCTCCGCAACAACGTCATCAAGAGGGTGCTCGACGGCGCCGGCATTGCCGCTCCGTCTCAGCGACACATCGCGTTCGAAGGGAAGGGCTCGCCGCCCGGGCTCCAGGCGCTCATCGACAAGGTCGAGGCCAACGCCTACAAGGTCACCGACGAGGACCTCCGACAGCTGCAGCAGACGTACACCGACGACGAGCTGTTCGAGCTCATCGTCTCCGCCGCCCTTGGCGCGTCGGAGCGTCGCCTTCGCGCGGGGCTCGACGCCCTGGACGAGGCATGAGACTCAAGAAAGTCCATCAGGGGCATCGACTGCCCGACAGGTTGATGCTCACGATGATGAACCTCATCGTGGGCCACGCACCGGGCGTCGTGCGGACGCTTCGTTATCGCAAGGAGTTCTTCGGTCACCCGTTCTCGGAGCTCACCGAGCAGGTGATGCGGGGGCCGTCGGAATGGACGGTGGGTGAGCGCGAGATGTTCGCGGCCTTCGTCTCGCGGCTCAACCAATGCGTGTTCTGAATGAGCGCTCACTCCGCGGTCGCGGAGGCGGCGCTGCAGGACGGATCGATGCGGCTCGTGCTCGACAACTATCGCACGGCCCCGATCGGCGAGAAGCTGCGAGCGATGCTCGCGCTCCTCGAGACGTTCACGCTCCATCCGGATGAGATCGACGAGAGCCACATTCGCGCCGCGCTCGCGGCCGGTGTCTCCCGCGACGCCATTCGAGACGCGTTCTACGTCGCGTACCTCTTCAATACGTACGACCGCCTCGCCGACACCCTCGGATGGGAATTGCCTGACGAGAGCTACTATCCCAAAGCCGGGCAGTTCCTGCTCAAGAAGGGGTATCTTTAGAGCGTAGTCGCGCTCCCCCGGAGGCCCTGGCATGACGGATACGTTAGGCACCACCGCCACGACGGCGAGAACCACCCGCCTCGTCGTGCTCGGCGGCGGCGTTGGCGGTCTCACCGCAACGCGCAAGCTCGATCAACTGTTCGGGAATCGCCCAAACGTCGAGATCACCCTCGTCAGCCGCGACAACTTCTTTCAGCTCAGCCCACTGCTGTTCGAGGCGTGCTCGGGTGTTCTCGAGCTCCGTCATTGCGCACAACCCGTCCGGCCAACACTCGACCACGCCCGGTTCGTGGAGGCGACCGTCGACTCGGTCGACGTCGATCGCCGCGTCGTGCACGTGGCGGCGCCAGGACGGGACTACGAGATCCCGTACGATCACCTCGTCGTCGCGCTTGGTGCCACCACGAACATGTCAATCATCCCGGGCTCCGAGCTGGCGAGAACGTTCAAGACCGCGGCTGATGCGCTGTTGCTTCGAAATCACCTGATCGAACGTTTCGAGCGCGCCGACGTCGAGACCGATCCGCGGCGACGGGGACAGTTGCTGACCATCGTCGTGATCGGCGGAGGACTCGTCGGAGTCGAGTTGCTTGGCGAGCTGACGGCCTTCGCCGAGGACATCCTGCGGTATTATCCGCGCATTCGCCGGGACGAGATGCGCTTTCACCTGTTCGAGGTCAGTGACCGCCTGCTCGCGGAATCGACCCCGGCGCTCGGCGAATACGCCACGCGGGTCCTCACCGCGCGCGGTGCCGAGCTTCACACATCGACACCGGTGAAGGCGATCGAGCCGGGCCTCGTCCGGGTTGGGGACAAGGCGATCGAGGCGGATACGATCGTCCTCGCGGCGGGCATCGTGCCGAGTGGCGCCGTGGCGCGCATCCCCGTCGAGCGCGACAAGCGGGGCCGCATTGTCACCGAAGCTACAGCACAGAGCGTGAGTCACCCCAACGTCTGGGCGATAGGCGACTGCGCGGCGATCCCGGGACCGGACGGCAAGCCGTACCCCGCGCTGGCGCAGCACGCCTTGCGAGAGGCGCGCGCCGTGGCTCGGAACATTCACGCCGTGGTGTCGCGACGTCCCCCGAGTGCGTTCGTATATCGATCCCTCGGCACGATGGCCGCATTCGGCCACGCGGACGCAGCGGCCGACGTGCGCGGCGTGCATGTCACAGGATTCTTCGCCTGGTGGTTGCGGCGGACCTATTACCTGTTCCAGATGCCGCGCTGGGATCGACGTCTTCGCATTGCGCTCGACTGGACGGTGGCGTTGTTCTTCCGGCCCGATCTCACGAAGGTCGATCTGGCGCCGGAGTACGAGCGCGAAAAGCGAAACTGTCCAGCGGGCGCCCTTGCCGACCGCGTTGCTTCCGCCGCCGCGCGATGATGGTGGCAAGGCGGGGCGTGCGCTCCACAGTCGGGATGCTCGTGCTGCTTCTCTCGGCGTCGGCTGACGCGCCAGGGCAGGAAGCGCACCCACACTGGATGCTCGGACCGTTCGAGAAGCCCAAGGGTGTCAATCCAATCCTGGTGCCTAACGCGACGGCGACGTTCCGTCCGCGCGCCGGCGAACCGCCCGTGCGGTGGGAGGAGACCGCGACATTCAATCCGGCGGCGGTCGTGCGAAACGGGACCGTGTACGTGCTCTACCGCGCGGAGGATGCAACGGGCGAGGCGAAGATAGGATTTCACACGTCGCGCATCGGGTTGGCGGAGAGCAAGGACGGCTTGCACTTCACGCGCCGAGCGGCACCGGTGCTCTACGCGCAGAATGACGCCCAAGCCGCGAACGAATCGCCGGGCGGGGTCGAGGACCCTCGCATCGTCGAGACCGAGGAAGGCCAGTATGTGTTGACGTATACGCAGTGGAACCGGAAAGTCCCCCGGCTCGCGGTGGCGACGTCCCGGGACCTCGTGGCCTGGGACAAACATGGGCCGGCATTCGCGAAGGCAGCGGGTGGAAAGTACCTGGGGGTCGAATCCAAGTCAGGCGCGATATTGACCCGGGTCGTGGGGAACCGCCTCGTCGCGACCAAGGTCGACGGGAAGTACTGGATGTACTACGGGGTGCCTAACGTCATGGTCGCCACATCGGAGAACCTGACGGACTGGACGCCGCTGGAGGTGGACGAGGGGCGGCCGCTGGCCGTGCTGTCACCGCGACCCGGGTATTTCGACTCGTGGCTCGTCGAGGCGGGCCCGCCGGCGATCCTCACAGGCGACGGCATCGTGCTGCTCTACAACGCCGGCAACAGCGACCGGTTTGGAGACCGCGGGCTCCCCGCGCGGGTGTATACGGCGGGGCAGGCGCTGTTCGACGCTCGGAATCCGATCAAGCTGGTCGGCCGCTCGGATCGGCCATTCCTCCGCCCCACGGAGGAGTACGAGCGCACGGGCCAGTATTCCGAGGGCACGACCTTCGTGGAGGGGCTCGTGCCGTTCAACGGCCGGTGGTTCCTGTATTACGGGAGCGCCGACTCCCGCGTCGGGGTGGCGGTGGCGCCCGTTAGGCGGTAACCGAAACGACGCGACTGACTAACGGCGCGAAATCCCAGACGGCGCCAATCCCAGACGGCGCCAATCCCAGACGGCGCCAATCCCAGACGGCGCCAATCCCAGACGGCGCCAATCCCA
>DATCGG010000189.1:0-17961 GCA_036509075.1 Gemmatimonadaceae bacterium | reverse complement strand
CGGATCGTCCGGCGGCTCCGGCGGATCAGGTGGATCGTCCGGCGGTTCATCGGGTGGCTCGTCAGGCGGATCTTCCGGCAATCGCTAAGAACTGAATGGCTGTACGCACCTTTCGAGAGGGCGGCCCAACGGGTCGCCCTTTTCTCGTTCGGCCCTACATTAGCTGCACATGTCCCTCACCACGCGCGTGCTCATCGCGCTCGTCGTCGGCATCGCTGCCGGCGTAGGCATCGCAAGCAGCCGCTCGCCAACGCTCGCGCGCGCAGCGATGGCGATCGAGCCACTCGGCACCCTCTGGATCAACGCGATCCGGATGACGGTCATCCCACTTGTTGTCGGCAGCCTGATCGTCGGCATAACGAGTGCGCCGAACGCGCGCTCCATCGGCCGCGTTGGCCGAGGGGCGATTGTGTTCTTCATTGTCACGCTGTTCGTGGGCGCGGGCTACGCCGCGTTGATCGCGCCGTTGCTCATCGACCGCATTCCACTCGATCCGGCGGCCATCGCGTCCATGCAGGCGAGCGCGAAGACCGCGAGCGGCACCGTCGCACAAAGCGCGAACAACATTCCCACGTTCACCCGCTGGCTCGTCGACCTCGTTCCTGCGAATCCGATCAAGGCCGCGGCCGACGGCGCGCTCTTGCCGATCATCGTCTTCACACTGCTGTTCGGTCTCGCGCTGCTGACACTGCCCGCCGAACGTCGAGACCCCGTCACCGCGTTCTTTCAAGGCCTCGGTGACGCCGCCCTGGCGGTCGTGCGTTGGGTCCTGCAGCTCGCACCGATCGGGGTGTTCGCGCTCGCGCTGCCGCTCGCGACCCGCATGGGCGCATCCGCCGCTGGCGCGCTCGCCGGCTTCGTTGCCGCAGTCATCTTCATCACGGTGTCATTCTGCGTCGTGATCCTCTATCCGCTCGCAGTCATCGGCGGACGCATACCGCTGGCGCAGTTCGCAAAGGCCATTCTGCAGTCGCAGGCCGTGGCGTTCAGCTCGCGCTCTTCGCTTGCGGCACTGCCCGCGATGATCGAGAGTGCACGCACGCGTCTCGGATTGCCCGCCGAGATCTCGGGTTTTTTCCTGCCGCTCGCCGCATCCACGTATCGCGTCGCCGGGGCGGTGGCACAGCCCACCGCCGTGCTCTTCATCGCGCGTCTCTACGGCATCGAGATCTCGGCCACGCAGATGCTATCGGTCGTACTCACGGTGGTGCCAACGACGTTCAGCGTGCCTGGCATCCCCGCCGGATCGATCATCGTCATGGTCCCGATCCTCCTGGGAGCCGGCCTCCCGGCGGAGGGCATCGGCGTGCTGCTCGGGATCGACGCGATCACGGACATGTTCCGCACGGCCGCCAACGTCACGGGCGACATGACCGGCGCCGTGGTGCTCGGACGACGCGCGCGCGCGACTGCTGCCGTCGCGCTGCAACCGGCCGGCGAGCCCGCGCCCTGACGCGCAACCACCACCGTCAGGCGACACGCCGTGAACGATCTCGCGCTTGCGAGCCTGATCGCGTCGCCATGGATTCTCGTACCACTGGCGACGATCTGGCGCGTGCGCCAGTCGCGTGAGCTTTCGCATGACAGCGCGAACGTTTCGCCAAACGGCCCGCTGGTGTCCGTGGTCGTCCCGGCCCGCGACGAGCGGCGCAACATCGCATCCTGCGTGCAGTCGATCCTCGCCGGGCGCTACCGGAACATCGAGGTCGTGGTCGTCGACGATCGGTCGACCGACGGCACGGCCGACGTCACCCGGGAGATCGCGCGCGGTGACGCGCGCCTAACGCTGATCGAGACTCCACCGCTGCCTGACGGATGGTTTGGCAAGCCGTGGGCGTGCGGGACCGGGGCGCGCATGGCGCGCGGTGACCTCATCTGCTTCACCGATGCCGACGCGCGCCACGGACCCGATCTCGTCGCCCGCGCCGTGAACGCCATGAGCGCCCGTCAGCTGGACATGCTGACCGTCGCGGGGCATCAGGAGCTCGGTGGCTTCTGGGAGCGCGTCGTACAACCGCACGTGTTCTGGATGATCGCGTCGCGCTACGGGGGAACGGAGACGGTCAACCGCTCGAAGCGGGCCGAGGACAAGATCGCGAACGGGCAGTGCATCTTCGTCCGACGGCGGCCGTACGATTCCATTGGCGGGCACGAAGCGGTGCGCGATCAGGTGGCCGAGGACGTGGCACTCGCACAGCGGCTCTTCGCTGCGGGCAAGCGCACCGAGCTGGTGCTCGGCCGCGACGAGCTCACAACGCGCATGTACACCTCGCTGCGCGAGATCATGGCGGGGTGGCGCAAGAACATCTTTGCCGGCGGCCGCGAGGCGATGCCATGGGGACGATTCGGGCAGGTGATCTTCCCTGCCGTCCTCCTGTTGCCGCCACTCCTCACGCTCCTGCCGCCACTCGCGTTCCTGGTCGCGTCGCTCGCCGACGGACCCCGTTGGCTCGTGCTCGCGTCGGCCATCGCGCTCGCGGCCCAGGTGATCACCTGGGCCGCGGTCTACCGCTGGATGGGTGCGCCGATGCGGTGGGCCGCCCTGTTCCCGTTAGGCTCCGTCGTCGTCGCGATCATCGCGAGCCAGGCAATCGCCCGAGGATCGCGAGTGGAGTGGAAGGGTCGCGCCTATCTCACGAGCTCGCGCGTCCCGCACAGGTCTCGATGAGCTCGCGCTTCACCTGCCGCTGGTCGCCGATCACGTGGTAGAAGTCCTCGATGTAGTCCATCGCACGACGTCGGTACCCGTCGTCGAGCGGGAGCCGAGCGTACAGCGCCTTGATGTCCTGCCGGTGGTCGTTGTACTTGGCGAGAACCGGAGCGAGGTCGTTGGGCGTTAGGCACGGGCCCCTGTATAAGCGGTCCTGAACCGTCGGAATCCCGAGCCGCGGATCCGGCTTCGCGTATCGCGCGTAGATCACACCCGACCAGTCGAAGTCGTAGGGGACCGGCACGTAGCGATCGCCAGCGATAACGAGCCTGATGTTGTGCAGGGAGTACAGCGACCAGTCGGTGTTGCCGAGGTAGTAGGCGAATACGCTGATGGTGGCCGTCTGTTGCGGATCCATGTCCGCGAAGGTTCCGCCGCGAACGGTGAAGATCCGGCCACCGTTCCGCTTCGCCATGTCGCTTTCATCCTCGATGAGCAACCCGTACTTCGTCGCTGCGTCCTTTTCGTCCCCCGTCTGGACGTAAGTCACCTTCGCGAGGCGCGCCTTGTAGCTCCAGTCCGTCATCATGTTGAGCGTCTCGTACGCGGCATACTCGCGCACGGGAATCTCCGCGTATTCCTTGTCCTTCTGGTTACAGTGCGTGCCGAGCTTGAGGGATTTCTGCCCGGCGAACGGTGTCCCTTTCTTCCCGCTGTCCGAGAAGATCAGCCGGATCGGTGGGAAGTTGCAGACGTCGGAGCGCAGGCGAAAATGCCCCCGCGGCGCGATCTCGATCGGGATGGTCACCGGGTTGCCTGACGAGTCCTTGACCGTCAACGTCGCCTTCTGTGTCTTGACCTTAAGCGTGTCGCGGCTCTTGAACGTCGCCTTGAAGTCCGCCGTGAGTGTGAGCTCGAGCGGCTCGTCCGACCCGAACAAGCGCTCGGTCCGTCGCGTCGAGGCTTCCTTTTCTTCGGGCGTCACCGGCGCCGTCTTGTCCTTCTTCACCTTCTCCTGCTTGCCATCGCCGCCACCCTTGTCTCCCTTCGGCGCGGGCGACTGCGCGAATGACACGGCGCTCACGCACGTGAGCGCGACGAACGTCAGCAATTTCGAGTATCGCATTGGGGGTTCCTCGAAGGGCGACGACTATTCTTCTTCCATCTCGACGATTTCGACGCCGACCACGTACGGCGCGCCCTTTTCGCGCACCGCCTCGGCAATGCTCTGCCGGCTGTAGCCTTTTCGCAGCCGGAGGTCGTACTCGACCGACGTTCCGATCTCGTTGGTCGAGGCCCCGCGATAGCGCCATCGCTTCGCTTCTGTCTCTAGCATCGGGTCGATCGCCGCACGAAGCGATGCCGGATCGGTGGTGAGAATTCGGATCATCGAGTCGAACCGCTGGCCGGAGCCGGCGTTCTCTCCGGTCATATCCGCGCGGCGCTTTCGCAGGCGATCCTCGAGCGCATCGAGCTGCGCCGGAGCAAGGGCTTCCAGCACCTCGTGGTCGAGCCGCGCCACGAACTGCGACGTGCGGTTGGCGATCTGCAACGCCCGTTCGAGCTGACGCTTTGCCCGTACGCCTTCCAGCGAGGGCGGCAGTCGTGCGAAGTCCGTCGTCCAGAGAATGAGCACCGCGGCGTTGAACAGCACCGAGAGCGCTACCGCATACTCGAGCTGCACTCCGCACGCGAGGCCGAGCGCGGTCGAGAGAAAGATGAACGTCGCGTCCTTGCTGTCCTCGAGATTCGTGCGGAACCGCACCGCCGCAACGATGCCGGCGAGGCTGAATGCGAGGGCCACGCTGTTCTTCACCAGCACGACGACACCCGCGACGACGACGGGCATCAGTACGAGGGCCTGAACATCCGACGCGCGGTATCCCTTCCGCTGGCGCGTGAACATGTAGACCCACGCGACCGGCAGCGCGAGCAGAAACGCGGTCAACACCGCGATCACGATGATAATGAGCGGCTCCGTCGACGGCGCGACGACGTTGGAGAACGGTCCTCCGCTCGTGTCGACCTTGAGGCCCGCCGGTGTGCCGTCACGAAATGCGATGAGCGGCGACAGCACCGTCATGAGCTCGCCGCGCACCGGCGCGGGGATAATCGCCCATGCCGCTGCGAGGAGCGCGGCAAGCCCCACGTAATACAGAACGACGCGCGCAACCAGGTTGTGCGCGAATTCGTCCAACCCTCCACGGCCGTTGTCAGGCATTCAATAGGCTCTCAGTACGTGACGCCGCACTGTGCCAGGGTAGACACAGCGGCGTCGCAAGGGTCGAGAAGACCAGGGGTTCTCGCATTTCCAGCGGTACGATCATAATGCGTTGCGCGTCCTCTGGCGACATTTGACTGCATCCGCGTTGGAGCGATGGCAGTCATCGGCACGCCCCGCCGCATCCTGCGCGCGTGCCGACCCTCCGAGCCGCCGCCGTTCTTCTCGCCGCCGCGACTGACGTCGTCTCGCTCGGCGCCATCGCGGCCGCCGTCGGCTGCGCTGGGCCGCCAGCATCGCTCGATGCCACGTCGCGAACGGCGCTCGGTCTTCCCGACGACTGCCAGCATGCAGCGGTGGCCCGCGGCCCGGGAACGCTCCGCGCCCTGCTGCTCGATATCGGTGGTACCAGGCCAATGCGCGAGGTCGTCTCGAGCCTCGCTCGCCGGTTGTCCACGGGAGCGCCGCATTTGCTCTGGCTCGCCATCGCCTGTCGGGAAACCACGACCGAGGTCGCGATAGCAGCCTGGTCACCCGGACAGTCGGGACCACGGGTGAGCGCCTTGGTCGTCGACCGCACGCAGGTCCTGGAAAGCGATGCCGAGACGCTCTGCGCGCTCTCGTCCGCGATGGAATCGGTGGACGTGCTGACTCACACGCGATGGGTGACCATTCTCGGCCGTGAGGCCGTGACGCGTCGCTTCTATCGAACGCTCGAGCACGTCGTTGGCACTCTCGCCACCGAAGCTCGCGGGAACGCCCCAGCCGGCGCTCGCCGAAGCATTGCACTGCTCTACGCGTCGCGCCTGCTCTTCCTTTCCTTTCTCGAGGCCAAGGAATGGCTCGACGGCGACCGTTCATTCCTCGCGCGCCGGTACGACGACTGCTTGAGCGGCCGCGGCGGCTTTCAGCGGCGAGTGCTGCTGCCTCTGTTCTTCGGCACACTCAACACGCCGATCCGATCGCGTGCGCAGACCGCGCGAGCACTTGGCCGGATTCCGTTTCTCAACGGGGGGCTGTTCTCACGATCCGCGCTCGAGCGGACGCACGCCGACCTCGAGTTTCGCGACGAGGAGCTCGGCCTCTTTCTCTCGGAGTTGCTTGGCCGATATCGCTTCACGGCGCGCGAGGAGAGTGCGGACTGGTCCGAAGCCGCCGTCGATCCGGAGATGCTTGGCCGCGCGTTCGAGTCGATGATGGCGTCGCACGAACGGCGGAACACGGGAGCCTTCTTCACTCCGCACGAGCTCGTTGTGCACGTGACCGACGAGGCACTGGCGCATGCTCTCGATCAGTCGCTCGACGACATCGCGCGTGGAGCGTCCGAACCGAACGCCGCCGGCCGCTGGAAGGAGCTCGGTGCGATTCGCGTGAAGCTCACGCGGCTACGGCTGCTCGACCCCGCCTGCGGGTCGGGCGCTTTTCTCGTCCATGCGCTCGAGCGCATCACCCACCTGCTGGGACTCCTCGGCGACCGACGAGCGATGTCGGATCTGCGGCGCGGCGTGCTCACACACTCGATCTTCGGCGTCGACCTGAGCCCAACAGCGGTCTGGCTTTGCCAGCTGCGGCTCTGGCTGAGCGTCGTCATCGACAGTCCAGCGCGTGACCCGTCGCAGGTTTCGCCATTGCCGAACCTCGACCGCAACATCCGCGTCGGCGACGCACTCGCCGTCGACGGCGCGGTCCACGTCGGAACGATCGGCGCGGCGTCGATCGCGCGGTTGCGCGCGCGTTATGCGCGAGCGGTCGGCGTTCGCAAGAAGACGCTCTCACGGGCCCTGGATCGCGCCGAGCGCGCCGGCGCGATCGCGTTGCTGGATCGCCGAATCGCTGCGATCGATGCTACGCGACGCGAGATAGTCATGGTCGCACGCGGTCGCGATCTCTTCGGCGAGCGATCCTCGGTCTCAAGCACGACACGCACAGCCCTGACGGACTTACGCGCCGAGCGTCGCACGATTCGAGCGCGGCGTCGGGCTTTGGTGGCAGGCGCCGCGCTTCCCTTCTCTTTTGCCACGCATTTCGCCGATGTCGCCGGCGCGGGCGGGTTCGATGTCATCGTCGGCAATCCTCCGTGGGTGCGAGTGCACCGGATCCCTCGAGGTTCGCGCTCCGCACTGCGCCAAGGCTTCGCGACCTATCGCGGCGCCGCCTGGCGCACTGGCGCGGCAGCGTCGCGCGCTGGCGTTGGGTTCGCGGCCCAGGTCGATCTTGCGGCCCTGTTCATCGAGCGATCGCTCGCGCTGTCGGCGCCGGCCGGGATCGTCGCGCTGCTCGTTCCGGCAAAGTTGTGGCGATCGCTGGCCGGAGGCGGGGTTCGCGGCCTGCTCCTCGGCGAGCACGAGTTGCTGTCGATCGAGGACTGGTCCAACGCGCCCGCGCTCTTCGACGCGGCCGTGTATCCGTCGTTGGTCGTCGCGAGGCGCGGAAAGCTCTCGCTGCCCGAGCAGCGTTCCGAGACACGAGTGACGGTGCACGCCCAGAGGGTCGCCGCCACGTGGGGCGTCCACGTCAGTGAGATCTCGCTCGACACGTCGCCCGGCGCGCCATGGCTGCTGCTGCCGCCGGTCGCGCGCCGCGCGTTCGACGCGCTCCGAGCCGTCGGCACGCCGCTCGGTGAATCGCGATTCGGGCCTCCCCTCCTGGGCGTCAAGTGCGGGTGTAACCGCGCGTTCCTCGTCCACCAGCGCGGCGCCGCATACGTCACGGAGGCCGGCAATCCGGTTGAGGTCGAACCCGACCTCCTGAGGCCACTGATCCGCGGTGAGCACGTGACGAGATGGCGCATCGAGGGAAACGGCGACCGCGTGATCTGGACGCATGGACCGAATGGGCTTCCGCTCGATCGTCTGCCGCCGCGAGCCGAGCGTTGGCTGCGCGGGTGGCGGCGGCGCCTGGTCGCGCGATCGGACGCACGCCACTCCGCGCGGTGGTGGTCGCTGTTTCGGACGGAGGCCGCGACGCCTAACGACGCGCGCGTCGTGTGGGCCGACTTCGGGCGCGCGCCGACGGCGGCCATCCTCGAGCCCGGCGACTGGGCCGTTCCGCTCAATACCTGCTACGTCATCCGCTGCTCGGAGCGGGATGATGCCGTTGCGCTCGTCACACTCCTGAATTCGCCGCTCGCCGCTGCCTGGTTGGCCGCGCTCGCAGAGCCAGCCCGAGGTGGATACCGCCGCTACCTGGGCTGGACGGTATCGCTGCTCCCACTCCCACGGCCATGGGATCGTGCACGTCGACCCCTCATCGACGTCGGAGAGCGCGCGCTCCTTGGCGAGCCGCCGAGTGACGCCGAGCTGCTCGAAGCCGCCGTGGTCGCGTATGATGTCCGCCTTGGCACCGTGAACGCGCTGCTCGACTGGAATATCCGATGACGCCGTACCGTTGGGCCGACCGCGACGTCGTCCGAGCGTGGATCGCGGCTCACCATGGCGTCGATCTTCCTGCGGATGCGCGATTGGGGGATATCGTGCTCCGCGACCATCAGCGCGAAGCGGCGACGCGCCTTCGTCAGGCCATCGATCGCTTTGGTGGCGCTCTTCTCGCGGACGAGGTCGGTCTCGGCAAGACCTACACCGCTCTCTCCGTAATGCGCCACGAGAAGGCTTTGCTGATCGTGGCGCCGGCATCCCTCACCGCGATGTGGCGCGATGCCCTCGACCGATCACGGGTCCGTGCCGACATCATCTCTTTCGAGACATTGAGTCGGCGCACGGAGGCAGGACAGTCCCAATGGGACGCCGTCATCGTCGACGAAGCGCACCACGCGCGTAACCCGGTCACCAGACGCTATGCGCACCTGGCCTCACTCACGCGAGCTTCGCGTGTGCTCCTGCTTTCCGCGACGCCGGTGCACAACACGACCAGCGATCTCCGCGCGGTCCTCTCGCTCTTCCTCGGTTCGCGAGCCGAGCACTCGAGTGAGGCCGAAATCGCGGCATGTGTGGTGCGCAGGACACGCGCGGACGTTCGCGGCATCAGTCTCCCGGGGCGCGTCTCACCGGTGTGGTGCGATGTTCAGGGTTCGCCCGACGTGTTGCAGGCGCTGCTCGATGTTCCGCCACCCTGCCCGCCGCGCGACGGCGGCGACGCCGGTGCGTTGGTAACGCTATCGCTCGTGAGAGCGTGGGCATCCAGCGAAGCAGCCTTACGCGCGGCGCTTCGTCGCCGAGTCTCCCGTGCCGAGTCTCTCGCCGACGCGCTGCAGACGGGTCGTTACCCGAGCCGGGCGGAGCTGCGAGCGTGGGTTGTGGGCGAGGACGCCACGCAGCTCGCATTCCCCGAGCTGTCGAGCGAGCCGCTGAGCGATGGGGCGATTGAGTTGCTGCAATCGGTTCGCGCTCACGCAGCCGGAGCCCGTCGTGCCCTTTCGGTGCTCTCCGCATCCGACGGCGCAATGGACGACCAGCGGTGTCGCATCCTGCGCGACGTCAGGTCACGGCACGCCGGTAAGCGCATCGTGGTGTTCTCGCAGTTCGCCGACACAGTGCGTGAGGTCTTCACGCGGCTTCGCTCGGACGGACGGGTTGCCTGCGTGACTGCGAATGGCGCACTCGTTGCGGGCGGACCGCTCACGCGGTCGCAAGTGCTCGGCAGATTCGCGCCGATCGCGTCATCAAGCCGTCTCCCATCCCGCGCGGAAGAGATCGAGGTGCTCATCGCCACCGATCTTCTGAGCGAGGGGCTCAATCTGCAGGACGCGGCGGTGGTCGTTCATCTCGACCTGCCGTGGACGACCGCGCGCCTAACGCAGCGCCTCGGCCGCATCTGGCGGATCGGATCGCAGCACCCGCGCGTGCACGAGTACGCGATCGCGCCACCGGCTGCCGCCGATCGGCTCATTGGCATCGTGCAGGTGCTGGCGCGTAAGGCGGGCGCGGCGTGGTCGGCGATCGGTGAACCGTTCCTGCCGCTGCTCGCGGACCGCGTCCAGTCGGATGCCGCACTGGCACCTCTGGATAGAGTGCAAGCCGCCGAAGCGCTCCACACATTGATCCTTTCCTGGTCGGACTTTACCGGCGAGCCTCCGCTCTCGACGGACTCGATCGACGGAGCGGCTTCCACCGACACAACGCTCGTAGTCGCGGCTGTTCGCGCGGCAATCGATGGCTGGATCGCGGCCGTCGAGGTGAACGGCGAGCGGCAGCTCGTCGCGGCGCGGAGTGGGAGCGAAGCGACGACCGATCCCCGATGCGTCCTCGAGGTCGCGCGCATGTGCGACGGTCCCGGCTGCGTGGCGGCACCGTCGCGAGTGGAACGCGTGATTCGTGAGCTCGACACGTATCTCGACGCCTCGCGTGCGGCTGCAGACGCCGGGCTGGCAGCCGTCGGCTCGCGCGCCCGCGCGATTGCCTCATCTCGGATCGCTGCGCTTGCCGCCGACGCGCCACCCCACCGACGGCCGGCGGTAAGCCAGCTCGCCGTCGCGGCCCGGAGCTCGGTAGCCGCCTCGCGATCTGCGGGCGCTGAGCGGCTTCTCGCTGCACTCGTCGCCCCGCGCGTTGGTGGCGAGGGGGCCGATGCCGCCGAGGCGTGGCTTGAACGGGTGATCCAGGTGACCGAGTCTCGCACGCCTAACGTGGATGCAGCGGCGCCTCGCCCGTTCCGCGTGATCGCGGTGATCATGCTCGTCAGCCAGCGCGCGTAGCTGCGCCGTCCGCGCTCGGGCGCCAGGACCTGCTACTGTCGGCGTTCCCCCAGTAGCATTCCACGCATGACTCTGCCCGCGATTCTGTTCGACCTGGATGGCACGCTGATCGACACCATTGAGCTGATCCTGAGCTCCGCGCGGCATGCCTTCGAGGAGTGGCCAGTACGGCCCACCGATGAAGAATGGGTACGCGGCATCGGCACGCCGCTCGTGCAGCAGCTCCGCGCCTACGCCGCCAACGATGACCAGCTGGCCCTGCTCCTCGCGAGGTACCGCCGATATCAGAACGAGCACCACGATCGCCTGACGCGGTGCTACGACGACGTCCCCGATGTTATCGCCGCTCTGGCCGACCGCGGCCACCAAATGGCGGTGGTAACGAGCAAGGCCTCGCCAATTGCTCACCAGAGCCTGGCGTTCGTTGGGCTCGACCATTTTTTCCCCGTCGTGGTCGGTTACGACGACACCGCCCGCCACAAGCCGGACCCCGAGCCGGTCCGGGTCGCGCTGAGCCGGCTGGGCGTTTCGCCGGACGACGCGGTGTTTGTGGGAGATTCGCCCCACGACATCTTTGCGGGCAACGGAGCGGACGTCATGACGATCGCCGCGCTTTGGGGTCCCTTCGACCGTGAAACCCTCGCGGACGCCCGGCCGGATCATTTCATTGAATGCATGGCGGAGCTGCCCGGCGTCCTGAACCGCGCGTTTGGGCACGCGTGACGGGTTTGAGCTCGCGAAATGACACCCGCCGCGAACCGCGCAGGCGGTTCTCTTCAAACCATTTGGGCCATCCCGGTATCTGACCAACCGAGCAACCGAGGATCGGCCGGCGAATGACGGTGGCGACAGTCGACAATCCAACCCTCACGACCAGCCGATCCGACGCTGACGACGTCGCGCTCGCCGCGAACGGCGACCGCTTGGCGTTCGAGCGCGTCTACCGGACACACGTGAATCGCGTGTTCGCGGTCTGTGCGCGCATGGTGGCCGACCGGTCAGTGGCCGAGGAGCTCACGCAGGATGTGTTCGTGCGGGCGTGGTCGAAGCTCTCACTGTACCGAGGTGAGAGCGCCTTCACGACCTGGCTGCACAGGTTGACCGTCAACGTCGTGCTGAACGCACGAAAGAGCGAGGGCCGGAACCGCTCGCGGTTTGGCTCGGAGCCCGACGACGTCGATACCCTCCCGCATGCGCGAGCGAGCGGGTGGATGCCAGGAATGGCGCTGGACCTCGACGCGGCGATCGCCGGACTTCCGCCGGGCGCTCGGCAGGTGTTCGTGCTCCACGACGTCGAGGGATACAAGCACGAGGAGATCGCGGAGATGCTCGGCATCACCGCGGGTGGAAGCAAGGCGCAGCTGCATCGTGCGCGGCTGCTGTTGCGGGAGGCATTGAACCGATGACCATGTACGCCATGGATTGCGCAGCATTCGACGAGCGGCTCGCCGACTATCTCGAGGGAGACCTGGACTCCGCCGCTCGGCGCGAGGTCGAGGCCCACGTGGGGTCCTGCGTCCGCTGCTCGGCGCTCCTTCGCGATCTGGAGCACATTCGCGCCAGCGCGGCCGAGTTGCCGGAGCTCACCCCGTCCACGGACCTGTGGGGCGGGATCGCGCGCCGCATCGACACACCCGTGCTTCCGCTCACACGGCCAGCGCCTAACGTCGTGGCTGGTCGCCGGAATTTCGACTGGGTGAGGCGGGCTGCGGTCGCGGCGGCACTCGTCGCCGTCACCGCGGGCGTCACCTACACGCTGACGGTCGCCCACGGTCCTCGCGCCGCAACGCAGAACATCGCGAGCAACCGGCCAACGTCGCCCGACTCGAACGTCCGGCCGACCACCGACACCGCGAATCGTCAGCTCGTTCCTCCGACGCCCGGCACGACGAACCCGCAGGACACGGAACTGGTGAGTCCGCCGACCCAGCAAGTCAGCGCAACGGAGAGCTACTCGCGCGAGATTGACCGCCTTCGGACGATCTTCGCGCGCAACCGCTCCCAGCTCGATCCGCGCACCGCCGCGATCATCGAGGCGAACCTCAAAGTCATCGACGACGCCATCGCACAGAGCAAGGCCGCGCTCGCGCAGGACCCGGCGAGCCGATTCCTCAACAACCAACTGAACAGCGCGCTCGGCAAGAAGCTCGAGCTCTTGCAGACGGCGGCATTGTTGCCGAACCGCACTTGATGATAATGCACCGATTCAGCACTTCCTTGTCCACATTCGCCGCGCTCACCGCGCTCTCGGTCGCACTCATGATCCCGGTCACCGGCTCCGCCCAGAGCGACCGTAATCGCGAGCGCGAACGGGAAGAATCCCAGGATGCCCAGTCACGTCTCGACACGACATTCACGTTCAACAAGAATGGGTCGGTCGACCTCACCGAGGTTTCGGGCGACGTGGTGGTGAATGCCTGGGATCGCAACGAAGCGCGCGTGCGCGCGTACGCGGAGCGTGGGCGTATCCGATCGAGCCTGTCGTCGTCCCGCCTGTCGCTCGAGGTCGAGCCCGTACACGGCCGCATGGGCGACTCGAAGATGGAGGTCTGGGTTCCGGTCGGAGCCCGCGTCGTCGCGCGGAGCACGTCCGGCGACGTGACGGTGAAAGGCACAAAGGCCGAGGTCGACGCGCGCTCCACGAGCGGCGACGTCGTCGTCAGCGATGCAAGCAACCGCATCACCATCGAGTCGGTCTCGGGTGACGTTCATGGCTCTCAGCTCAACGGCGATGTCCGGAGCGAGTCGGTCAGTGGGACCATCGAGATCCGCGATGCGTCCGGCCCCGTGCGCGCTGAAACGACGAGCGGTGACGTGTCGCTCCTCGGCGTGACGTCGGCGAGCGTTTTCGCGACGACCGTGAGCGGCGAGGTCGAGTACGATGGCACAGTCGACAACAACGGGCGTTACGAGTTCCATTCCCACTCGGGTGACATCCGCCTCGGGATCCCCGAGTCGTCAAGTGCGCAGTTCTCCGTCGAAACGTTCAGTGGGTCCCTGGACAGCGAATTCCCTATCACCCTGCAGCCGGGCCAACGATCGACTGGCCGTCCCCGGCGCTTCGAGTTCACGCTCGGCAAAGGCGGCGCGCGCGTTACCGCCGAGTCGTTCAGTGGCGACATCGTTCTGGCGCGCCGCGCGCGTCGGGAACGTTAGGCAGGCCGTCAACCAGATATGTTCCGCCTTTCGGAGATCCACGCCATGCTCGCTATGCTGGCACGCTTCGCAACGCGACGCACCCCCTTCGCTGTGATTGCCGTTGCCGCCTCGCTGATGGCGGCGGGCACCGTCAGCGCTCAGCAGAAATCGAACGACCGCGACTTCTCGTGGGACGGCAAGATCACGAACGGTCGCTGGCTTTACGTCCGCAACCTGAATGGGTCGATCCGCGTCGACAAAGCCACCGGTGACCGGGCGGAAGTGACTGCGGTGAAGCGGTGGCGACGCGGCAACCCAGACGACGTCCGGATCGAGACGCGCCGACTCGGCGGTGATGACGGCGACGTCATCATCTGTGCGTTCTGGACCGACAACGCGTCGTGCGACGAGGAAGGCTACCGCTCGAAGGGCGACAACAACTGGCATGGCCACGACAACGACACGTCAGTGGAGTTCACCGTGAAGCTGCCCGCCGGCGTTCGCCTTGGCGTGAGCACCGTCAACGGTGGCGTCTCGGTGAGCGGTGCCACGAGCGAGGTGCGCGCAAGTTCAGTGAACGGCCGCGTGTCGGCCACGTCGTCGGGCGGCCCCGTGAACGCGTCAACGGTCAACGGCGACATTGACGTTCGCATGAAGGAGCTCGGCACCGGCGACCTGGAGTACTCGACGGTCAACGGCTCGATCGAGATCGAGGTGCCGGCAAATCTCGATGCCGACCTGGACATGCGGACGGTGAACGGAAGCCTGACGTCCGATTTCCAGCTCACCGTCGAGGGCCGGGTGAACCCGCGCCGCATGCGCGCCACGATCGGCAAAGGCGGTCGCCGGTTGCGACTCGAGACGGTGAATGGAAGCGTCGAGTTGAGGAAGGCGTCGTAAGAGCCGGGGACGGGCGACGGACGACGGGCGAGCCAGCGGAAACCCTCGGGAGGCTCATCTCGCATAGGGAGGCCTCTCGAGGGTTCGCGCTTTCTAGCCGTCGCCCGTCGCCGGTCGCCCGTCCCCGGCAGTCGCCTGTCGCCTGCCGCCTGTCGCCTGCCGCCTGAAGTTAGACGCCCGATTCGATCGCCAGCCGCTCGATCTCCCGGGCAAGCGCCAGGTCGTTCGTCGTAATCCCGCCGACGTCGTGCGAGCTGAGTGTGAACGTCAGGCGCGTGTGTCGGATGTCGATATCGGGATGGTGATCCATCGACTCGGCGACGTCCGCCACGCGCGTGACGAATGTGATGCTCGCCGGAAACGTTGGGAAACGATACGTCTTCGTCAGCGAGTCGCCGCGCCGCGACCAACCCGGCAGCCCGCCAAGCTCCCGCTGAATCCCGATGTCGGAGAGACGTTCAGCCACAGGTCGGGCTTCTTTCTGACTCCGTTACGCGGCTTCAGCGCCGAGTAGGAAGTCTCTGTGAATGAGTACGCGCCAATTTGCGCGCGCTCAGCATAACCCAAACGGCGACAAACGACAACGGAGTGCCAAGCCCGACTTGAGGCACGGCATCTGCCATTGTTGAGATGCGGAACCCCTCGCAAGGCATCGCGCAGGAGACGGGCAGCCCGAGGGTTCTCGCTTTTTTACCGTCGCCCGTCGCCCGTCGCCGGCTCTTCCGTAGCCGGCACCCGCGTTTCCGTCACGGGTACGGAGAGTAGAGCCTCTCGTGAGCCGGTCTGCGAGGCCAAGCACCTGAGTGGAGGCATCGAGCCATGACCCAAACTTACGTTCGCCTGAACCGACCCTTCGCCGCGTTCGCGGCTGCCGTCGTTGCGCTCAATGCGTGCGCATCGCTCAACAACAAGGAGAAAGGTGGCATCATCGGCGCCACGGGCGGCGCCGTCGTCGGAGGTGCCATCGGAAACGCCAACGGTTCGACCGCCAAGGGCGCGATCCTCGGCGCCGTCATCGGCGGTGCAGCCGGAATGATCATCGGTCACCAGATGGACAAGCAGGCCGCAGAGTTGAAGCAGAACATCCCTGGCGCGGTCGTCGAGCGCGTGGGCGAAGGCATCCAGGTGACGTTCGATTCCGGCCTTCTCTACGATTTCGACTCGGACGTGGTGCGGCCCGAGGCGCGTACGAATCTCCGCAACCTGGCCGCGAGCCTCGACAAGTATCCGGGCTCCGACCTGTTGATCGCGGGTCATACCGACAGCGTCGGCACCGACTCGTACAATCTCGGCCTGTCGGAACGACGCGCCGACGCGGCGGTTACCTACCTCGCTGCGCAGGGCGTGGACCGTTCGCGCATGCGTGCGCGTGGGCTCGGTGAGACGGAGCCGGTGACGCCTAACGATACCGAGGCCGGCCGCAGCAAGAACCGCCGCGTGGAAGTCGCGATCTACGCCAGCGAGGCCCAGCGCGCCGAGGCGAAGCGTCAGGCCGGAAGCTGAACGTCAACGGCGTCGCTCGCGCGGCTTTGCCGCGCGAGCATCGCGCCGTAACGCCGATACAGCTGGAAGATGCTCGTCGCGGCGCGCACGTACGCCGCGCGCGTCAGCTTCGACCCGGGGACATCCCGCCATTCGTCCAGCGGCAGCTCGTAGAGATACCGCTCGACCGCCGCGGTTCCGCCCGGACTCTGTCCGATCAGACGCGCCAGAATCTCCACGTCGAAGAGCCATGCCGTACCGAACGGCTCCGCAAGAATACGGCGGAGCTCCGGAGTCGAGCGAAAGAGCTTCGCACCGCACTGCGTGTCATAAACAGGGAGGCGCAGCATTTCGGACACGAGCGTCGCGAACACGCGGCCCAGGTAGTGGCGCCATGCGTGGCGCTCGATGGAGCGCCCGAGCAGCTTGACGCGTGAGCCCAAAACGACGTTCACAGCAGGGCGCTCCCCGAACACCTCGAGAAACTTTGGAATCGCAGTGAGAGGAGTGGCGAGGTCGGCGTCCCAGTAGCCGACGAAGTCCGCGCCGCCGTCGAGTGCCTCGAGCAGTCCCCCGCGGACTGCTTCTGCCTTGCCCTGATTGGGCTGCTGATCCCTCACGCGAATCGTGTCCGGCGAGTCGGAACGCAACCGCTGCAGCAAGGCGAGTGTTTCGTCGCGGCTGCCGTCGTTGACGAACAAAAACTCCACGCGATGACCGTTCCGGCGGAACTCCGTGAACGCGCGCGTCTCCAGTCGGCGTGCCTCGTTGTAGCACGGCACGACGATGATCGTGTGAGCCAAACCCGCTTGAGAATTCGGCATTTGTTCGGTATATACAAACGTGAAGCTGGATCGCCTAAGCGCCGACCGCGCTGTGCAGGAGCTTCTGCTCCCCGATGAGCCAACGGCGGCGCTCCCTCCGTTGCCGAGCATAGGCGAGCAGAAGGACATTCGCTATCACGCTGCCCGAGCGCGAGGGTTGCTCAACGGGCCCGAGTCCACTGGCATGGATTACTGGTCCATCAATCCGTATGTGGGCTGCGCGTTCGGCTGTACCTACTGCTACGCGCGCTACGCCCATCGCTACGCCGTCGATCGCGCGCTGTCCGCCAGCACCTCGAGCCACGAGCTCAGAGCCGAAATCGAAGGAATGCCGCCGTGGCTCGCGTTCGAGCGACATGTGCTCGTGAAGAACGACGCGGCCGCCATTCTCGGGCATGAATTGCGGCCCGGTAGTCCGCGTCTCCGGGCTTTGACGAGCGGCGAGGTCGTCGTGGTAGGTACGGCGACCGATCCGTATCAGCCGGCGGAGCGCCGGTTCCGAGTGACGCGGGGCGTGCTCGAGACGCTCGCCAGACATGACGGACTCTCGGTCGTGATCATCACGAAGAGTCCGCTCATTACTCGTGATGTGGATATTCTGAGGCGAATCACGGAGCGCTCGTCCCTTACCGTCCATCTGTCGCTCATCACCATGCGTCGCGAGCTCGCACGACTCATCGAGCCGCGCGCCCCGACACCCGACGCGAGGATTCGCGCCGTCGCTCGGCTCAGCGCTGCAGGAATCGACGTTGGAATCAACGTGATGCCTGTGCTCCCCGGCATTACGGATGACCCATCGGACCTCGACAATCTCGTTCGACAGGTCGCCACTGCCGGCGCAACGCATGTGAACGCCTGCGCCCTCCGGCTTCGCGCCACCGCGCGCGCGCGATACCTGCCGTTTATTGCGGAGCAGTTCCCTCACCTCGCCGACCGGTACGCGCGCTCGTACGCAGAGGGCCATCAGCTGAGCCAGCACTATCGCGACGGGTTGCGCCAATTCTTTCAGTCGCTGTGCGCGCGCGTCGGTATCCCGTTCGGAACGCCGGATGAGGAGACCGAGACCGTCTCGAACCCACCGCCTCGGTCTGACACG